>CAYQFJ010000087.1:0-12317 GCA_964416715.1 uncultured Actinotalea sp.
GTCACCGTTCTACCGGTCCCCCCAGCGGGACGCCGGCTACGACGTGGCCGACTACCGCGACGTCGACCCCTTGTTCGGGACCCTCGACGACTTCGACCGGATGCTCGCCGAGGCCCACCGGCTCGGCGTCCGGGTGATCATCGACCTGGTGCCCAACCACACCTCGGACCAGCACGCGTGGTTCCAGGAGGCTCTGACGGCGGCTCCGGGCAGCCCGCAGCGTGCCCGGTACATCTTCCGTGACGGGCGTGGTGAGGACGGTCAAGAGCCGCCGAACAACTGGACGTCGGTGTTCGGGGGCCGTGCCTGGACGCGGGTCACCGAGCCCGACGGCGCGCCGGGTCAGTGGTACCTGCACCTGTTCGACACCTCCCAGCCGGACCTCGACTGGACGAATCCCGAGGTCCACGCCGAGTTCGAGTCCGTGCTGCGGTTCTGGCTCGACCGCGGGGTGGACGGCTTCCGGGTGGACGTCGCGCACGGCATGGTCAAGGCCGACGGGCTTCCGGACTGGGAGGGCACCTCGGCGATGATCGACGGAGCCCACGAGGGCACCGCGGGATCCGAGGACGGATCGACCGGCGCGGGCAACCGTGGCCCGATGTGGGACCAGGACGGGGTGCACGACATCTACCGCGCCTGGAACCGGGTGCTGGCCGAGTACGACGGCGACCGGGCCCTGGTCGCCGAGGCCTGGGTCGAGCCGTTGTCGCGGCTGGCCCGGTACGTGCGCCCGGACGAGATGCAGCAGGCGTTCAACTTCTCCTTCCTGACCACCCTGTGGTCCGCGCCCGCCCTGCACCGAGTGATCAACGAGTCGCTGACGGCGAACGACGCGGTCGGCGCGCCCACCACCTGGGTGCTGTCCAACCACGACGTCGTGCGGCACACGTCCCGGCTCGGGCTGGCCGTCCCTGGGTCCAAGCCGAACGGGATCGGGGCTGTCGACCCGCAGCCCGACGAGGAGCTCGGGCTGCGCCGCGGGCGGGCGGCGACCCTGATGATGCTCGCCCTGCCCGGATCTGCGTACCTGTTCCAGGGCGAGGAGCTCGGTCTGCCGGAGCACACGACGCTCGACGACGACGAGCGGCAGGACCCGGCCTGGTGGCGGTCCGGCCGCACCGAGCGCGGGCGGGACGGCTGCCGGGTGCCGCTGCCGTGGGCGGCCGATGAGCCGGGGTTCGGCTTCTCGCCGACCGGCAAGACGTGGCTGAGCCAGCCGGGGTCCTTCGCCCGCTACGCCCTGGACACCCAGCAGGGCGTCCCGGGGTCGACCTACGAGACGTACCGGGTGGCGCTGGAGCTGCGTCGCGAGCTTGAGCTCGGCTCGGGTTCCCTGACCTGGGTCGAGCAGCCGAGCGCTGACGACTCGGTGCTCGCCTTCCTCAACCGGGACGTGCTGGTGGTGACGAACCTCGGCACCGAGCCCGTCCGGCTCCCCGCCGGCGGCACGTTGCTCCAGGCGTCCGGGCCCGTGCCGCAGGAGGGCGGCGCTCTCGCGGTCCCGGCGAACACCACCGTGTGGGTCCGCATCGGGGAGTCGTGACCACCACGGCACGAGCACCGGGGGCCTCTCAGCCGAAGACGATCATCTCCTCGGGTCCGTAGCCGACGACCGCCCCGGACTGCGTGCCGGTCAGGTACGAGACACCGTCGGGCAGGTTCATCTGCCACGGCACGCTGCCGTCGCGCGGGTCGACCGCGGCCATGATCCCCTGGCTGCCGGCATCCCGACGTATCAGCAGCACCCGCCCGTCGGTCAGCACGGGCTGCTCCAGCAGGCCGGCCGCCGGCAGGGTCCACTGCAGGGCACCGTCCCGGACCCGGAACCCGCGCAGTGCGTCGTACGAGGCGACCACGAGGATGCCGTCCAGCCGGGCGACCGGCCACTGCGAGATCTCGCCCTCCCACACGGTCTCGCCGGAGGCGGAGTCGATGACCCAGAAGGTGCGGCTCCCGGGTGGTTCGATCACGATGCGGTCGGGCTCGGAGTCGTCCGAGACGATCGAGCTGACCGGTCCGGCGAGCGCGAACCTCACGCTCCCGTCTGCGTCGAGCACCCGGCCCGAGTCCGTCCCGGAGGGTGAGTACGACCACTCGGCCGTGCCGCCGTCGGGAAGGGCCGTACGCGTCGGCGGGCCCGCCTCCGTGGGCAGACCGTCGACCCGCGGGCCGGGAACCGGCTCCCCGGTGTCCAGGTCGAGGACGAGACCCGGCTCCCCCTGGAGGATGAATCGCCCGGGCTCGGGCCACGCCCCCCAGACCACGTTGTTCCCGTCGACCGACATCAGTGGCTCGTCGCTACGGAACGTCCACACCCGGTTGCCGTCCGGGACCGAGATCCTCGCCGCCGTCACGTGGCCGTCCGGCTGCTCGAGCAGCACGGCGACGTCGCCGTCGAACGTCGTCCACATGATCGGCGAGCCGTCGATCCCCGTCCTCAGGACCTCACCGCCGGTGTGCGCGTCGAGGACGTAGACCACGACCGACGGCTCCCAGTTCCCCAGCCCTCGGACGCCCACGTCGGCGACGTCCATGCACGCGAGGAGGGAAGCGGTGGTCGAGTCCGCGCCGGCACCCGTACCTGCCGGCGGCAGCGCGGTGCACGAGCTGTACCCGGCACCCTGCTCGGATCGCTGGTACTGCCAGACCACGTCGCCGGTGAACGGCTCGACGGCCCGGATGGTCCCCGTCCCGTCCGGTGGCCCGCTCGTGCCGAGAATCATCAGTCCCGCCGCCTCCGCGACCAGCCCGCCGTCGTCGACGCGCCACAGCTCGTCCAGCGGCCCGTCGATCGGGGCGAGGAGCTCCGGTGAGCGGGCCAGTGCCTCCTGCCGGGCCGCCTCCCGCCGGGCGTCCTGGAAGACCCCGACGCCGACGAACGTCGCGACGACCACCCCGACGACGGCGCCCGCCACGACGCGTCGGCGCCAGGACCACCGTCGGTGCGACGCCCCCGTACCGTCCGACGCCCGTGGCTCACCCGGTGCGGGGGGCTCCGGGGGCTCCAGCACCTCGTCGTCGGACCACGTCTCGACGAGCTCGACGTCGATGGCGTCCGGTTCCTCGCGACCCGCCCGTCGCACCGCGGTCAGCCTCCCGAGATGCTGAGCTCGGCCTCGTGCAGGGCACGTCGGAACACCTCGTCGAGCTCGCGGGAGTCCAGCCAGCCCTCCGGAACGTGCGGGCGCTTCGGCGAGCCGGCACGCCCGCGCTGCCCCTCGGCGTCGGCTCCCGGGTAGGGCTGGTCGAGGTCGAGCCGACCCAGCAGGTCGTCCAGGTGGGAGAGCGTCTCGACCATGCCGAGCTGCCGGCGCAGCTCCCCGCCGACGGAGTAGCCCTTGAGGTACCACGACATGTGCTTGCGCATCTCACGCATGGCCTTGAGCTCGTCGCCGAACTCCTCGACCATGAGCTCGGCGTGCCGCCGGATCGCGGTGGCGACCTCCCGCAGGCCCGGCCGGATGCGCACGTCGGAGCCGGCGAACGCCGCGGCGAGGTCGGCGAACAGCCACGGCCGGCCCTGGCAGCCACGCCCGACCACGACACCGTCGCAGCCCGTCCGGGCCATCATCTCCAGGGCGTCCTCGGCCGACCAGATGTCGCCGTTGCCCAGCACCGGGATGTCGGTGACCGCCTCCTTGAGTCGCGCGATCGACTCCCAGTCGGCGGTGCCGGAGTAGTAGTCCGCCGCGGTACGGGCGTGCAGCGCGACCGCGGCCACCCCGGCGTCCTGCGCCATCAGGCCGGCCTCGAGGTAGGTGAGGTGGTCGGCGTCGATCCCCTTGCGCATCTTCACCGTGACCGGCACGCCGTGCGGCGCGGCGGCGTCGACGGCCGCCCGCACGATCGAGGCGAACAGGTCCCGCTTCCACGGCAGCACCGCGCCACCGCCCTTGCGGGTGACCTTGGGCACCGGGCAGCCGAAGTTGAGGTCGACGTGGTCGGCGCGGTCCTCCTCGGCGATCATCCGCACCGCCGCGCCGACCGTCGCCGGGTCGACGCCGTACACCTGCACCGATCGCGGGGTCTCGTCCGGGTCGTGCCGGATGATCCGCATCGACTCCGGGGTCCGCTCCACCAGCGCTCGGGAGGTGACCATCTCCGCGACGTACAGCCCTGCCCCGTGCTCGCGGCACAGCCGGCGGAACGCGCGGTTCGTCACCCCCGCCATCGGGGCGAGCACTACGGGGGTGTCGACGGTGATCGGGCCGATCCGCAGCGGCGCAGGCCGCGCCGAGGTTGCCCCCGTGCTGGGGGCGGCGGTGCGTTCGGTCGTCAGGCTCACCCCCCGATCCTCCCACTCCGGTCCCCGTGCCGGTGGTCGACCCTTCCGCCGCACCTCCGCACACCTGTTCGCTGGTGATCATGCAACTCCGCGTGATCGTGCAACTCAGCGACACGGCATCTTCACGCGGACCGCGCGGACGATGTGACCCATGGTGCTCATGTTGCTGGTGTGAAGTCACTCCAGTCCCGGGAGCGCACTCCCGTCACATGGTCCGCGCCGTCTGAGGTGCACAGGGTCGCCGCGCCCTGAACGAGTTGCATGATCACCACTGACGCACGCCGTCCGACCGTTGGCCTCGGTGATGTCGGCAGATGGGGCGTCCGACGACGAATTGCATGATCACCGACGAATTGCATGATCACCACCAATGGGGTGGGGGTTCTAGGCGCCGGAGAGGTGGCCGGCCAGGTAGGTGGTGACCTTGTCGAGGCTGACGCGCTCCTGCTCCATCGTGTCGCGGTGCCGGACCGTCACGGCCTGGTCCTCCAGGGAGTCGAAGTCGACCGTGATGCAGAACGGCGTGCCGATCTCGTCCTGGCGACGGTAGCGCCGCCCGATGGCCCCGGCGTCGTCGAACTCGACGTTCCACGCCTTGCGCAGCTCGGCGGCCAGGTCACGCGCCACCGGCGACAGGTCCTCGTGCCGGGACAGCGGCAGCACCGCGGCCTTGACCGGGGCCAGGCGCGGGTCCAGCCGCAGCAGGGTCCGCTTGTCCACGCCGCCCTTGGTGTTCGGCGCCTCGTCCTCGGCGTACGCCTCGACCAGGAACGCCATCAGCGAGCGGGTCAGTCCCGCTGCCGGCTCGATGACGTACGGCACCCAACGCTCGTTCTTGGCCTGGTCGAAGTAGGACAGGTCCTGGCCGGAGTGCTCGGTGTGGGTCTTCAGGTCGAAGTCGGTGCGGTTGGCGATGCCCTCGAGCTCACCCCACTCGCTGCCGGAGAACCCGAACCGGTACTCGATGTCCACGGTGCGCGTCGAGTAGTGCGAGCGCTTCTCGGCCGGGTGCTCGTAGTGCCGCAGGTTGTCCCGCGCCAGCCCGAGGTCGACGTACCAGTCGGTCCGGGTGTCGATCCAGTACTGGTGCCACTCCTCGTCCGTCCCCGGCTCGACGAAGTACTCCATCTCCATCTGCTCGAACTCGCGCGTGCGGAAGATGAAGTTGCCGGGCGTGATCTCGTTGCGGAAGGACTTGCCGATCTGCCCGATGCCGAACGGCGGCTTGCGTCGCGACGTCGTCAGCACGTTCGCGAAGTTCACGAAGATGCCCTGCGCGGTCTCAGGGCGCAGGTAGTGCAGTCCGGACTCGTCCTCGACCGGACCGAGGTACGTCTTGAGCATCATGTTGAAGTCACGGGGCTCGGTCCACTGCCCACGCGTGCCGCAGGCGGGGCAGGCGATGTCCGCCAGCCCGTTCTCGGCCGGACGCCCCTTCCTCTCCTCGTACTCCTCGAGCATCTGGTCCTCGCGGAACCGCTTGTGGCAGCTCAGGCACTCGGTGAGCGGGTCGGTGAACACCCCGACGTGCCCCGAGGCGACCCACACCTGCCGCGGCAGGATGACCGAGGAGTCCAGGCCGACGACGTCCTCCCGGCTGGTCACCATCGCGCGCCACCACTGGCGCTTGATGTTCTCCTTGAGCTCGACGCCGAGCGGCCCGTAGTCCCACGCAGACCTGGTCCCGCCGTAGATCTCGCCTGAGGGGAAGACGAAGCCCCGCCGCTTGGCGAGGTTCGTGACGGCGTCGAGCCGGGACGGGTTCTTGGCCACGGATGATCACTCCTGATCGACTGGGCCGCACGTGGCGCGTGCGGACGGGGTGACGGTCGCGGTCGGCCGCACGGCGAGTAGCGGCCGGGTGGCCGGGTGCCGAGGGAACCGACGCGCGCAGTACGCTGCGTCGTCGGTCTAGGCTACCCGGGCCGGTGCCGAACGCCCGCACCGCTCCGGCTGCCCGACCGCCGACGGCGTGCACCGGCACCCGTGACCCGGGCTCTAGTTGACAACCATTCTCATCTGGTTTGAGAATCATCCTCATGAGCCGCACCCGCCGGATCGCACCGCTGGCCGCCGTCGCCGCGTCCGCGCTCGTCATGTCCGGCTGCGCCGACGGTCCGACGGACTCCTCCGGCTCCGCGGACGCACCCGTGGTGGTGCTGGCGTCCTTCTACCCCCTGCAGTACGTCGTCGAGCAGGTCGGTGGTGACCTCGTCGAGGTCACCACGCTGACTCCTCCCGGGGCCGAGCCGCACGACGTCGAGCTCTCCCCCCGCCGGGTGCGGGAGGTCGCCGACGCCGACGTCGTGGTCTACCTGTCCGGGTTCCAGGCGGCCGTGGACGAGGCGATCGCCGCACGACGGCCCGAGCACGTGGTCGACGCGGCGAACACCCCCGCGGTCGCCGAGCACCTGGGCGACCCGGCCGGCACCGGGACCGTGGAGGACCGGGCACACGAGCACGACGAGGACGAGGCGCACGAGGAAGGGGAGGACGACGGGGCTCACGGCGGTCACGACCACGGTGCCGCCGACCCGCACTTCTGGCTCGACCCCACGCTCCTGGGCGCCGTCGCGGCCGACGTCGCGCACGCCCTGGCCGCGGCCGACCCGGAGCACGCGGAGCGCTACGCGGACGGAGCCGAGGCCCTGGCCGAGAGCCTGGACGTGCTCGACCAGGACTTCACCGAGGGCCTGGCCACCTGCGAACGCGACGTCGTCGTCGTCTCGCACGCGGCGTTCGGCTACCTCGCCGAGCGGTACGGGCTGCACCAGGTCGGCATCTCCGGTCTGGACCCCCAGGCCGAGCCGTCCCCCGCGCGTCTGCGCCAGATCCGGGAGGTCGTCACCGAGGAGGACGTGACCACCGTCTTCACCGAGGTGCTGGTGAGTCCCAAGGTCGCCGACACGCTCGCCGACGACCTCGGTCTGAGGACCGCGGTGCTCGACCCGATCGAGAGCCAGGCCGACCCGGCGACCGACTACCGTGGCGTCATGGAGAACAACCTCGCGGCACTGCGAGAGGCTCTCGGCTGCGCATGACCGACGCCATCCGGGCCGCGGGGGTCCACGTCGAGCTCGGCGGGACGACCGTCCTGCACCACGTCGACCTCACCGTCCCGACCGGTGAGGTCGTCGCCCTCCTCGGCGCGAACGGCTCGGGCAAGTCGACCCTCGTGCGCGCGGTCGTCGGCGTCGTGCCGTTCCAGCGCGGCACCGTCGAGCTGCTCGGCACCCCGTTGGGCCGGTCCGTGGCGTGGGAGCGCATCGGGTACGTCCCGCAACGGGTGAGCGCGACGAACGGTGTCCCCGCCACCGCGACCGAGGTCGTCGTGTCCGGGACGATCGGGGGCCGACGACTGCTCCCTCCGCGGGACGCACGACGTCGCGCCCTGGCCGCGCTGGACGAGATCGGGCTCGCCGCCCAGGCGCACCGCGCGGTGCGCGAGCTCTCCGGCGGGCAGCAGCAGCGCGTGGCCATCGCCCGCGCCCTGGTCCGCGAGCCCGACCTGCTCGTGCTGGACGAGCCGGTCGCCGGGGTCGACCTGCCCAGCCAGGAGATCTTCGCCCGCACCCTGACCGCGCTCGCCGAGCGGGGCACCACGGTGCTGGTGGTGCTGCACGAGCTCGGGGCGCTGGCACCCCTGGTGCGCCGCGCCGTCGTGCTGCGAGACGGTCGGGTCGTGCACGACGGCGCCCCGCCCGCACCCCGCGGCGAGCACGCCGACCGTGACCACGACCACCTGCACCCGCACGGTGACGACCCCGACGACGCGGGTGCCACGGACGTGCTGGCTCCCACCATGCACTGGGAGCTGTGATGGGCACCGTGCTCGACGAGCTCGCCGGGATGCTCTCCGACCCGTTGATGCAGCGCGCGCTGCTGGCCGCGCTGCTGGTCGGGGTGGCCGCACCGGTCATCGGCACATACCTCGTGCAGCGTCGGCTGTCGCTGCTCGGCGACGGGATCGGCCACGTGGCCCTCACCGGGGTCGCGCTCGGCTGGCTGGCGGCGAGCATCATGAACCTCACCCCGAGCGACGTGCTGGCGGTGCCCGGCGCCGTGGTCACCGCCGTCATCGGCGCGGTCACGATCGAGCTCGTCCGCGAGCGCGGGCGGACCAGCGGGGACGTGGCCCTCGCCATGCTGTTCTACGGCGGGATCGCCGGCGGGGTGCTGCTCATCTCCCAGGCCGGGGGCACCAGCGCGACCCTGGTCGGCTACCTGTTCGGCTCGATCTCCACGGTGACCAGCGCCGACCTCTGGCTCACGGTGGTGCTCGGCCTGCTGATCCTGACCGTCGGCGTCGGGCTGCGGACCGCGTTGTTCGCGGTCACCAACGACGAGGAGTTCGCCCGCGCCACCGGGCTGCCCGTCCGGGCGCTCAACATCGCCGTCGCCGTGGTCGCCGCGCTGACGGTGACGGTCGCGATGCGGGTGGTCGGGCTGCTGCTGGTCAGCGCGCTGATGATCGTCCCGGTCGCGGTGGCGCAGCTCGTCACGTCCTCGTTCCGTCGTACCATGGCGACCGCGACGGCCGTCGGCGCCGTCGTGTGCGTCGGCGGGCTGTCGGTGACGTACTGGAACGACGTGCCGCCCGGTGCGACGATCGTCGTCCTCGCGGTCATCGTGTACACGCTGACCGCACTGCTCCGGCCGCTGTTGGTGCGACGGAAGAGCGCCCCGCCGGAGGTCGCCCCGCACCCGCAGGTGGCCGATGACGTCAACGTGTGAGGCGGAGGATCCCCGGTGATGCCACGGATGACGCGGCAGCGCGCCGCCGTCGCCGAGGTGCTGGCGACCGTCGACGACTTCCGTAGCGCCCAGCAGCTGCACGAGCTGCTGCGCGAGCGGGGTGACAGCATCGGCCTGGCCACGGTCTACCGCACCCTGCAGGCGCTCGCGGCCAGCGGGCAGGTCGACGTGCTGCGCGCCGAGGACGGCGAGGCGATCTACCGCCGCTGCGCGCGCCGTGAGCACCACCACCACCTGATCTGCCGGGAGTGCGGCGCCACCGTCGAGATCGACGGCCCCAGCGTGGAGACCTGGGCGGCGCAGGTCGCCGCGACCCACGGCTTCACCCGGATCGAGCACACGGTCGAGCTGTTCGGCATCTGCTCCCAGTGCGTACGGGACACCGACTGATGCCCGAGTGGCTCCAGGACTGGCCGGTCCCGGTGATCTTCCTCGCCGGTGTGCTCGGCGCCGGGATGCGGTCCCAGGCCACCTACTGGATCGGGCGCGGGGTGGCGGCGAAGGTCCTTGGTGCGCGCTGGTCGCACCGGCTCGAGGGCCCGCGGACCAAGCGCGCCATCGCGTCGATCGAGCGCTGGGGGATGCCGATCGTCCCGCTGTCCTTCCTGACCATCGGGTTCCAGACCGCGATCAACGGCTCCGCCGGGCTGATCCGGATCGGCTGGCTGCGGTACACGCTGTGGGCGATCCCCGGCTGGATCATGTGGTCGGTCATGTGGACCGGGATCGGGCTCGCCACCGTGATCAGCCTGTTCACCCTCGCGACGCACTCCCCCTGGGCACTGGCCGGGGGGTTGGTGGTCGTCGCGGCGGTGGTGACGTTCGTCGTCCTGCGGCTGCGGTGTCGGCGTGCCAACCCGCGGCTCGACGAGGCCTCCGGATCGCCCGGGGCGGAGCCCGGGTCGCCCGAGCCGAGCGGCCGGTAGCCGCCCGGCCACCGACCGGTCAGCCTTGCGACCCGCCGGACCGGTCCACGGCGCCGGCGGACCGGTCCACCGCTCCGCCGTAGCGCCGGTCGCGGGAGGCGTACTCCTGCACCGCGCGCCACAGGCTGCGTCGGTCGACGTCCGGCCAGTGCTCGTCGAGGAAGACCAGCTCGGCGTAGGCCGCCTGCCAGATCATGAAGTTCGACGTGCGCTGCTCCCCGGAGGTGCGCAGGAAGAGGTCGACGTCGGGCAGGTCAGGCTCGTCGAGGTACCGGGCCAGGGTGCGCTCGTCCACCCGCTCCGGGTCCAGCCTCCCGGCGGCGACCTCCCGTGCGAGGGCCCGTGCGGCGTCGGCGAGCTCCGCGCGGCCGCCGTAGTTCACGCACATGGTCAGGGTGCACACCTCGTTGTCACGGGTGAGCTCCTCGGCGGTCTCCAGCTCCTTGATCACCGAGCGCCACAGCCGGGGTCGACGTCCGGCCCACCGCACCCGCACGCCCCAGTCGTGCATCGTGTCGCGACGGCGGCGCAGCACGTCGCGGTTGAAGCCCATCAGGAAGCGCACCTCCTCGGGAGACCGCTTCCAGTTCTCGGTCGAGAACGCGTACGCCGAGACGTACCTCACGCCGATGTCGATCGCCCCGGCGACGACGTCCAGCAGCGCCGCCTCACCCGCCTCGTGACCGGCGGTCCGGGGCAGCCCGCGGGCGTTGGCCCAGCGTCCGTTCCCGTCCATGACGATCGCCACGTGGCGTGGCACGAGCTCGGCGGGGACGGCCGGCGGCCGCTCGCCCGAGGGGTGCGCGGGCGGAGCGACCACGGGCCGCGGGCGCCGCCGGGCCGCGTCGTCGCTGCGGGCCATCAGACGCGCTCGACCATCCGCAGCGAGCGCAGCGAGCGCTCCAGGTGGAACTGGGAGAACGCCGCGATCAGCCCCGCGGCCTCGTTGCGGTGGCGCTCCTCGCTGGCGTCCGCCGTCGCCCAGTCGCCGCTGAGCAGGGCGGCGAGCAGGGTGAACGTCTCCGGTGCGGGTGAGGCGGCCCCCGGCGGACGGCAGGCCATGCACACCGCTCCCCCGGCACCGACCGCGAAGGCCGAGTGCGGGCCCGCGCTCCCGCAGCGTGCGCAGTCGGTGAACGACGGCGCCCAGCCGGCGATCGCCAGCGCGCGCAGCAGGTAGGAGTCGAGCACCAGGCCGGGCCGGTGGGCACCCTCGGCGAGCGCCCGGACGGCCGCGGTCAACAGCAGGAACTGCTGGGTGGCCGGCTCGCGCTCGTCGGCGACCAGCCGCTCGGCGGTCTCCAGCATCGCCGTCCCCGCGGTGTACAGGGCGTAGTCCGCACCCACCGACCGGGCGTACGGGCCCAGCGTCTCGACCTGGGTCACGATGTCCAGGTTGCGGCCGGTGTAGAGCTGGGCGTCGACGACCATGAACGGCTCCAGCCGGGAGCCGAACCGGGAGGACGTGCGCCGCACCCCCTTGGCGACCGCGCGCACCTTCCCGTGGTGCCGGGTCAGCAGGGTGACGATCCGATCGGCCTCACCGAGCTTGTGGGTGCGCAGCACGATCGCCTCGTCGCGGTAGAGGCTCACCGTCCCATTGTCCCCCACGCCTCCCGCACCGTCCCGGAGGCGCCCCGGACGGTGCTGAGCCTGCTCAGCGGGCGGCGCGGTTGACCGCGGAGACGATCGCCTTGAAGGACGCCGTGGTGATCGACGGGTCGATGCCCACGCCCCACAGCACCTTGCCGTCGACCGAGCACTCGACGTAGGCCGCCGCGGTCGCGTCACCGCCGGTGGACAGCGCGTGCTCGGCGTAGTCCAGCACCTCGACGTCGGCACCGACCGTGCGCAGCGCGGCGACGAAGGCGTCGATCGGGCCGTTGCCCACCCCCTCCAGGGTGAGCGGGACGCCGCCGTCGACGACGTCGACCGAGAGCCGGTCCGGTCCCTCCTCCGCGCTGACTGTCCGGCTGCCCCGCAGCGCGAACCTGCCCCACGGCTCCAGCCCGCTGTCCGGCTCGACCGGCAGGTACTCGTCGGTGAAGATGCGCCACAGGTCGTCGGCGGTGACCTCCAGGCCCGAGGAGTCGGTGTACCGCTGCACCGCGTGCGAGAACTCGATCTGCAGGCGCCGCGGCAGGTCGAGGTGCCGCTCGGTCCGCATCAGGTAGGCGATCCCACCCTTGCCGGACTGGGAGTTCACCCGGATGACCGCCTCGTAGGACCGCCCGACGTCGCGGGGGTCGATCGGCAGGGAGGGCACCGCCCAGACCAGCTCGTCCACGGCGACGCCGGCGGCGGCCGCGGCGTCGTCCATCGCGTCGAAGCCCTTCTTGATGGCGTCC
>CAYQFJ010000088.1:0-12227 GCA_964416715.1 uncultured Actinotalea sp.
AGGCCGCTCGGCGCGGACGAGCTGATCGCGGAGAACGTGCGGGCGCTGCTGCACGGGATGCCCTTGCGCAACGTTGTCATCCGCTAGGAGTCTGACCGCATCAGTCGTCCATGTATCCGATATCCTCCCGAGATGCGACGGCTGAGAGAATCGATTCCGCCGTCGTTCGTCCAGTTGCTGATCACGTCCTTCCTGGTGAGCGCGTCGATCCAGGCCGTTCGACCGATTGCGTCGTACCGTGCGCTCGAGCTGGGCGCATCCGCGTTCGGGGTCGGTCTCGTGGCATCGTCGTTCGCACTGCTGTCGCTGTTCGCGGCCCTGCCGATCGGGCGCCGCATCGACGGATCAGGAGAGCGGGCCGCGCTGCTCCTCGGCGTCATCCTCGTCGAGGGCGGCGCAGTGACCATGGTGCTCGCGCCCTCGATCCCGGTACTCGCAGTCAGCCAGGCTCTGCTCGGACTCGGTCACGTCTCCTACCTCTTGGCGTGCCAGTCGATAGTGGCGCGGATCGGGAAGAAGTCGAGCCGAGACTCTCGGTTCAGCACCTACACGCTCATGCAGTCCTCTGGGCAGCTGGTCGGGCCCGTGATGGCCGGGCTGGTCGTGGGCGGCGCCGTCGGCCGGGGCGCCGTCGGAGCGTCGGGATCCCGAGACCTGCTGATGCTGCTCACGGTGATGCTCGTGGTAGCGCTCGGCATGGCGCTGCTCGTGTTCCGAAATCCTCGACTCGCTCCCGCTAGGGGCCCTTCGGAGGCGCGATCGACCCGTACCGGGGTGTTGAGGTCGGTGGGTCCGGTGCTGCGAGTGCGCGGTATGCCTCAGGCGATGCTCACCTCTGTCACGTTTCTCACCAGCATCGACATCCTCGTCGCCTACCTGCCGGCGTACGGCGAGGCAGTCGGTCTGTCGATCGAGACGGTCGGGTTCCTGCTGGCCGCCCGGGCCGGGGCATCACTGGTGGTCCGTGCGTTCCTGGTACCGCTGATCGCACGGCTCGGCCGACGTCGCCTGCTCATGCTGTGCTGTGTCATACCCGCCGTCGCCTTCGCAGGCCTACCTTTCCTCGGCCAGGTGCCACTGATGTTCGCGGTCATGATCGCTGCCGGGCTCGGCCTCGGCCTCGGGCAACCGCTCAGCCTCACCTGGGTCGCATCGGCCGCACCTCGGGAGTATCGCGGTGCAGCTCTCGGCATCCGCGTCGCGGGCAACCGCCTTGGCCAGCTCACCGTCCCAGGGTTGGTGGGAGTCTTTGCCGGAGGCATCGGACTCGGTGTGGCTTTCATCAGTATCACCGTCCTGCTCACGGCTTCCGCAACGGTCTTGCTGCGCACCGGCTTCGGACGCGACGACCCGGGAACGTGAAGGCGCCGCGGCCCTGGTCCGCCGCACCTAAGGAGAGCGAATTCTCACCTACGGATCGCCATGCAAGATTCTGACGCATATCCGGATGATTGACTAGAGTATTTCCGCATCCGCGGCTTAGAGTCCAGACATGGACCACACCTTCCGGGTCAGCCAGGCCGCGCAGCTGCTCGGGGTGAGCGACGACACCATGCGCCGCTGGGCCGACGCCGGACGGGTCGCCTCCCACAGGTCGGAGTCCGGCCGGCGGGTGATCCTCGGCAGCGACCTGGCAGCCCTGGCCCAGGACCTCGCCGCCGACCAGCAGGCCGCCGGATCGACGAGCGTCTCGGCTCGCAACCGTCTGCGCGGCATCGTCACCCGCGTGGTGAAGGACACCGTGATGGCCCAGGTCGAGATCCAGGCGGGTCCGTTCCGGGTCGTCTCGCTGATCAGCAGCGAGGCGGTGGACGAGCTCGGTCTCGAGGTCGGCTCGCTCGCCGTCGCCTCGATCAAGGCGACCAACGTCGTCGTCGAGGCCGTCGAACCGTGAGGCGTCCCGCGGCCGTCGGCACCGTGCTCGCCGTGCTGTTCGCCGTGCTGGCGCTGGTGGGGTGCGGGACGGCCGGCGCCGGGTCCCGGGCGACGAGCGACGAGCCCTCCGGCGACCTGGTCGTGCTCGCCGCGGCCTCGCTGACCGAGACCTTCACCGAGATCGGCGGCCTGTTCATGGCCGAGCACCCGGACGTGACGGTGACCTTCAGCTTCGGCAGCAGCTCCGGCCTGGCCCAGCAGATCGACTCCGGCGCACCGGCCGACGTCTTCGCGGCCGCCAGCCCGGTGGCCATGCGGACCGTGGTCGATGCCGGCGGTGCGACCACGGAACCGCGAACCTTCGCCGCCAACACCCTCGAGATCGCCGTCCCGGCGGGCAACCCGGCGGGGATCGTCGGTCTGCGGGACCTCGCCGACGAGAGCAGGAAGATCGCGCTGTGCGCCACGGAGGTACCGTGCGGCGCGGCATCCGCGAGGGCGTTCGACAGCGCCGGGCTGACACCTGCACCGGACACCCTCGAGCGGGACGTCAAGGGCGTGCTCACGAAGGTAGAGCTCGGTGAGGTCGACGCCGGGCTGGTCTACCGGACCGACGTGCTCGCCGCGGGTGACAGCGTCGAGGGGATCGAGTTCCCGGCGGCCGCCTCCGTGGTCAACGAGTACCCGATCGTGCTGCTCGCGGCGTCCTCGAACCCAAGCGCCGGAGCGGCGTTCGTCGATCTCGTCCTGTCGCCGCGCGGCCGTGCCGTGCTCTCGGCGGCCGGGTTCGGTGCGTCATGACCGCTCGGGACGTGCGGGTGGTCGGCGCGCGTTCCGCACGGCGCCGTCGAGAGCCCGTGCGCGGTACCGGCCTGCCGCCGGTCCTGATCGCCCCGGCGGTGCTGGGCCTGGCGTTCCTGCTCTTCCCGCTGGGTGCCCTCCTGGTCCGTGCGCCGTGGAGCACCCTGCCCGCCCAGCTCGCCGGCCCCGAGGTGGGCCAGGCGCTACGGCTCTCGCTCGTCTGCGCGTCGCTGGCCACCGTGCTCTGCATGGTCCTGGGAGTACCGCTGGCCTGGCTGCTCGCGCGAGCCACCTTCCCGGGCCGCCGCATCCTGCGCGCGCTCGTCACGGTTCCGCTGGTGCTCCCACCCGTGGTCGGAGGGGTCTCGCTGCTGCTCCTCCTGGGACGGCGCGGACTGCTCGGTCAGCACCTGGACACGTGGTTCGGCATCAGCCTGCCGTTCACCACCGCCGCGGTGGTGCTCGCCGAGGCGTTCGTCGCGCTGCCGTTCCTGGTGATCGCGGTCGAGGGCGCGCTGCGCGGGGCGGACCGTAGGTACGAGGACGCCGCGGCCACGCTGGGTGCCTCTCGCATGCTGATCTTCCGCCGCGTGACGTTGCCGATGATCGCTCCCGGGGTCACGGCCGGCGCGGTGCTCTGCTTCGCCCGGGCGTTGGGCGAGTTCGGTGCGACGATCACGTTCGCCGGCAGCTTCCCCGGCGTCACCCGCACGATGCCGATAGCCGTCTACCTCGCCCTGGAGACCGACCCGGAGGCCGCCATCGTGCTCTCCCTCGTGCTGCTCGCGGTGTCCGTGCTGGTCCTCGCCGGTCTGCGGGGCC
The DNA here is from genome assembly GCA_964416715.1 of uncultured Actinotalea sp. Taxonomy (GTDB): domain Bacteria; phylum Actinomycetota; class Actinomycetes; order Actinomycetales; family Cellulomonadaceae; genus Actinotalea. The sequence continues at coordinate 3,499 of CAYQFJ010000088.1, forward strand.
GTTGGATCGGCGGGAGCACCGTATGAGCAGCGGCGCCGGTACCGGGCTGCATGCGCACCTCGGCGTACGACGCGGGTCGTTCGCCCTCGATCTGCACCTCGACGTCGCGCCGGGCGCGGTCGTCGCCCTGCTCGGCCCCAACGGGGCGGGCAAGTCCACCACGCTCGGGGCCCTGGCCGGTCTGCAACCGCTGACCCATGGGCACATCCGGATCGGTGGTCGGGCGGTCGACTCCCCCGCCGACGGCGTCTTCGTCCCGCCCGAGCACCGCGGCATCGGCGTCGTGTTCCAGGACTACCTGCTGTTCGGGCACCTCACCGTGGCGGAGAACGTCGCGTTCGGACTGCGTGCCCGCGGCGTCGGGCGTCGGGAGGTGCACCGCCGGGTCGGTGAGTGGCTCGACCGGGTGGGCCTGCCGCACCTGGCCGAGAGTCGTCCGGCACACGTCTCCGGCGGACAGGCCCAGCGCGTCGCCCTCGCTCGGGCGCTGGTCACGGACCCCACCCTGCTCCTGCTGGACGAGCCGCTGGCCGCGCTCGACGCCGCCACCCGGCTGGAGATCCGCTCCGACCTGCGGCACCACCTGACCGACTACGCCGGCTGCACCGTGCTGGTCACCCACGACCCGCTGGACGCGATGGTGCTCGCCGACGACGTCGTCATCGTCGAGCAGGGCCGCGCGGTCCAGCGCGGCGCACCCGCCGACGTCGCCCGGGCGCCCCGCACCGAGTACGTGGCCCGGCTGGTGGGGCTGAACCTCTACCGGGGCCGCGCCGCCGGCACTGCGGTCACGCTCGACGACGGCGGCGTGCTGCACACCGCCGAGCCCGCGCACGGCCCGGTGTTCGTGAGCTTCCCGCCGTCCGCCGTCGCGGTGCACCGCGAGCGCCCGGGAGGCTCACCGCGCAACGTGTGGAGCGGGCGGGTCGCCGGTCTGGAGCAGTACGCCGACACCGTGCGGGTCCGGGTCGCCGGCAGTCCCGAGGTGCTCGCCGACATCACCACCGGCGCAGTCGCGGAGCTGCGTCTGGGCGCCGGCGAGCCCGTCTGGGTCGCGGTCAAGGCGACGGAGGTCCACACCTATCCGGCCTGAGCCCGCTCGAGCAGGACGCCTCGCCCGAGACTCCTCGACGGACCTGGGGCACAGTGGGGTCATGACGGACCAGCCCATCGCGTTCCTGCGTACCCACCATCGAGCCGTGCTCGCCACCCGACGTCGCGACGGGAACCCACAGATGTCCCCGGTGCTGGCCGTCGCGGACGACGACGGACGCGTGCTGATCAGCACCCGCGAGGACACCGCGAAGGTGCACAACCTGCGGCGGGACCCGCGCGCCTCGCTCTGCGCGTTCACCGACGCGTTCTTCGGTGACTGGGTCCAGGTCACCGGCACGGTCGAGGTCGTCCCGCTGCCCCGGGCGATGCACCTGCTGGTCGACTACTACCGGCGGGCCGCCGGTGAGCACGACGACTGGGACGAGTACCGCCGCGCGATGGAGCGGGAGCAGCGCTGCGTCCTGGTCCTGACACCCGACGTCTGACCAGCACCACCCACCCGGGCCGTTCCGCCGATCAGCCGGCGACCTCAGCCGGGACGCGCGACAACGGTTGGCGACGCTCCAGCGTCGAACCCTCCACGTCGACGTCGGGCAGCAGCCGGTCGAGCCAGCGCGGCAGCCACCAGGCCGCGTCCCCGACCAGGTGCATCAGCGCCGGGATCACCAGCATCCGCACGACGAACGCGTCCAGCAGGACGCCGAACGCCAGCGCGAAGCCGATCGGTCGGATCATGGCGCTGTCGGCGAACACGAAGCCGCCGAAGACCGAGCCCATGATGATCGCGGCGGCCGTGACCACCGCCCGCCCGGCGTGCACCCCCTGCGCAACCGCCTGGCGCGCCGGTGCCCCGTGGGCGTACGCCTCCCGCATCCCGGTGCCGAGGAAGAGCATGTAGTCCATCGCCAGACCGAACAGGATCCCGACCAGCAGCGTCGGCAGGAAGCTCAGGATCGGCCCCGGTTCGTGCACGTCGAAGACCGAGCCCAGCCAGCCCCACTGGTAGATGGCCACCACCCCGCCGAGCGCGGCGAAGAAGGACAGCACGAAGCCGGCCGTGGCGATCACCGGCACGACGATCGACCGGAACACCACCATCAGGATGATCAGCGAGAGCCCGACGACGACGGCCAGGTACGTCGGCAGGGCGTCGGCGAGCTTCGCCGAGATGTCGATGTTCCCGCTGGCCAGGCCGGCCACGCCGATCTCGACCTCCCCGCCCGCGGAGGTGCCGTCCAGGGGCGACATCGCCCGCAGGTCGTGCACCAGCTCCTCGGTGGAGACGCTCGTCGGGCCTTCGACCGGAACCACCTGGAACGTCGCCACGGTGCCGTCCTCGGAGACGGCCAGCGGCGCGACGGCGACCACGTCGTCGTGCGCGAAGATCTGCTCGGCGACCCGCACCTGGACCGCGAGCAGCTCCTGCTCGCCCGACGACGCCGGGAGGTCCGCGACCACGAGCAGCGGACCGTTCTGGCCGGGGCCGAACTTGTCCGCGATCGTGGAGTACGACCGGTACGCGGTGGAGTCCGCCGGCTCGGAGGACCCGTCCGGCAGCCCGAGCCGCAGGTCGAGGGCGGGTACCGCGATCACCACGAGCGCCACGATGCCCAGGGCGACGCGCGCGACCGCGCCCAGGTTCGACATCGGGCGGGAGGGGCGCGCCCGACGCCGGGCACCACCCGGGAGGGCCGCCTCGCCATCGGCGCCGCCACGGCCCGATCCCGCTGTCCCGGCGGCCGCACCGCGGTCGCGGCGCCGCAGCACGCGCGCCCCGAGCAGTCCGAGCAGCGCCGGGGTGAGCGTGACCGCGACCAGCACGGCGATCGCCACGCAGGCGGCCGCGACCGTACCCATCAGGCCGAGGAACGGGATCCCGGTGACGTTCAGCGCCAGCAGCGCGATCAGCACCGTCGTGCCCGCGAACACCACGGCGTTGCCCGAGGTGCCGTTGGCCAGGCCTATCGACTCCTCGACGTGGTATCCCTCCTGGAGCTGGCGCCGGTGCCGGTTGACGATGAACAGCGAGTAGTCGATCCCGACCGCCAGGCCGAGCATCACCCCCAGCACCGGGGTCACCGAGACCATCTCCACCACGCCGGACAGCGCGAGCGCCCCCAGCGCACCGACACCGACGCCGAGCAGCGCCGTGACGATCGGCAGACCCGCCGCCACCAGCGTTCCCAGCATCACGACGAGCACGACGGCAGCGATCACGACGCCGACCGCCTCGCCGATGCCGAGCACCTCCGGGACTCCCCCGACCAGCTCGGAGGAGAAGTCGGCTCGGACGCCCGCGACCGGGTCGGCGGCGAACGCGTCCACGACCGCCTCCCGGGTCTCCTCGGCGACCTCGAACACGGGGTCGGCGAAGGACACCGGGACGATGGCGGTCGACCCGTCGGCGGACACCAGTCGGATCTCCGCAGCCATCTCGAGCATTCGTGTGGCCACCGCGAGCTGCCGCTCCTGTGCGTCCAGCTCGGCGGCGCCGGCGTCGAGCTGCGCCTCCTGGGCGTCGAGCTCCGGACCGACCTGGTCGATCATCCCCGCGGCGGCGGCCTGCTCACGCGCGGCGTCGATCTGTGCCTGACCCGCCTCCAGCTCCTGCCGCGCCCGCTCGATCTGTGCCGCGCCGGCGGAGAGCTCCTCGGTCCGTGCAGCTCGCTCAGCCTCGGTGACGAACGGGTCGACCGCTCCGGACACGCCCTCCACCACCGCCACCTCGGCGACGCGCTCGCTGATCGCCCGCTGTTGCTCGGTGCTGAACGGTCCCCCGTCCGCGCTGCTCAGCACCACGTTGCCGGTGCCACCGCCCGCACCGGGGAGCTCGGCCGCCAGGCGGTCGGTCACCTCCGCCGTCGGCGTCCCGGGGATCGTGACCGCGGAGGACAGGGTGCCGGCGCCGAACCAGTAGCCCAGGCCGACGACGCCGAGCACCACCAACCAGACGGCGACGACGAGGCGGGCGCGCCGGGCGGCGGAGCGTCCGAGTCGGTACAGGAGCGTTGCCATGGGGACCTTTCGAGGTGGGTGGTGCTCGGTCGGTGGTGGTGGTCGGTCAGTGGGCGGTGCGCGTGGAGGTGGCGGTGCCGACGCCGTCCCGCGTGGTCTCCACCAGGCGCCCGACCAGGTCGGCCCACACCTCGCGCGAGTCGGCGTCGTCGGCTCCACCGGTCCGGGCGAACCAGTGCCGGTGCAGCACGACCAGCCCGGTCATCAGCGAGTGGCACAGCAGCTCGGTGGTCAGCGGGTCCGCGTCGGGGTAGCGCGCAGACATCGCTGCCGCGAACCGGTCGCCGAGGTCGCTCAGGCTGCGCAGCATCACGGCGGCTCGCGGAACCGAGTCGGCGCCCGGCGGACCGAGCACCCGGGTGAGGTACGCCATCGGGGCGACCAGGTCGGTCTGGGCCAGGGCGTGCGCCACGTCGTCGGCCATCGAGTCACCGGGCGCGGGCAGGGCCCGGTCCAGGAAGCGTTCGACCATGCCCCCGAGCACGTCGTTGCACACCGCGACGACGACGTCGTCCAACGTGCCGAAGTGGTTGAACACCGTGCGGCGCGACACGTCCGCGCGCTCGGCGAGCTCGTCGACCGTGAACCGGACCCCGTCGTGCTCGGCAATCAGCGCCGCAGCGGCGTCGACGATCGCCCGCCGGTGCCGCTCCTTGAGCAGCGCACGTCGATCAGGTGGCGCGGGGTCGACATCGGACACCAGGCGACACTAAGTGCATCGATGCACTTAGTGCAAACGCTTCGTCAGTTGGCCTCCAGCACCTCCACCAACGCGTCGAACGCCGGCTTGGGTGCCAGTTCCTCGTCGAACAGCAGCGCGGCACCCTCGCCGTCGAACACCGACGGCACCCAGGAGTACGCGTCGCCCAGCCCCCACACGGTGAACGAGGTGCACGCCTCGACGTCGAGGCAGGCTTCCAGCAGCCGCTCGTAGTACTCCGCCTGCAGGGCCAGGTCCGCGTCGCTCGGGCCGTCGGCGCCCACCGGCACCCGCACGTCGGCCTCGGTGATCGCGACGGTCAGCCCGAGGTCCGCGAACCGCTGCAGGTTCTCGGCGACATCGGTCGGGAACCTGTACTCCACGCTCAGGTGGCCCTGCACCCCGAACCCGCCGACCGGTACGCCCTCGGCCAGCAGGTCGCGCACCAGGTCGTAGTACGCATCGGACTTCGGCCCGGCGGACTCGACGTTGTAGTCGTTGACGAACAGCACCGCGTCCGGGTCGGCCTCGTGCGCCCAGCGGAACATGTCGGCGATGACCTCCGGGCCGAGCTCGCGGATCCAGAGGTTCTCCGCCGAGCGCAGGTTCCCGGCGTCGTCGAAGACCTCGTTCACCACGTCCCACTGCTCGATACGCCCGGCGTACCGGCCCACCACGGTGGTCACGTGCTCGTGCAGCAGGTCGCGGATCTGGTCGGCGGAGTGGTCGCCGCCCTCCAGCCACGCCGGGACGTTGGAGTGCCACATCAGCGTGTGGCCGCGCACCCGCTGGCCGTGCTCCTCGGCGAAGTCCACCACCGCGTCCGCGCCGTCGAAGTCGAAGGTCTGCTCGTCCGGCCGCAGGTAGGTCCACTTGAGCTGGTTCTCCGGCGTCAGCGAGCTGAACTGCTGCCCGACGAGCGCGCGGTACAGCGGGTCGGCGGTGATCGGCTCCTGGGCCCGCTTGCCCCGGTGCCCACCGCCGGACACCGCCACGCCGACGGCGAGCCGGTCCCCCGCGAGCTCGCGCAGCGACTGGTCCGGGAGGGCCGCCGTATCGACTGCCGTCCCATCGGCCTCGGCACCGGGATCGGCGGTGCACGCCCCGACGGCCAGCAGCAGCCCGGCCGCGACGACCGCCACCCGGGCACCACCTCGGCCCCGCGGGCGGCTCGTCGTGAAGATCACACCTCAGGCTAGCGACGCCGGACGGGGCGCTGCGTCACCGGCACCCGGCTCGTCGGGGTCCGGCGCCGCGTCGAGCTCGGGCATGTTCGAGTAGATCTCCACCTCCGCCAGCCCGACGTCCGCCGTACCGGGCGCCACGTCGGTGATCTCGATCCGCAGCGACGCCGTCGTCCGCACCGGGAAGGACACGCTCAGCGCCGACCCGTTGTTCGGCAGCGCCCCGATCCGCACCGAGGACTCGTCGTCGAAGTGCACGACGGCGCCGAGCACGTGGTCACGCAGGTTGGGCCGGTCGTGCAGCACCATCCCGTTGACCTCGACCGGCGCCGGCCAGCGGATCTCCCACCAGCTGCCCGCCCCGCCGCCGAGCGTGCGCCACTCCCGGGTCCGCGACCCGGGTGATCCCGCGGCGATGCCGTCGACCGCGGCGGCGGCGTGCTGACCCGTGCGCGGCGACTCGGAGGACGCCCGCACCACCGCGTCGCCGCGGCGCGCCAGGTTGTGCGGCGACCAGCTCGCGACGACGTACTGCCGCGCGACCCGGGACGACGACGCCCACGCCACCGTGCACCACGGGCGCAGGCACATCTGGTCGTCCAACCGGGCGTAGGTCGCCACGGCGGCGGCCTTGGCCTTGAGCTCCGCCCCGAAGACGTTCGGCGGCCGGGTCCACACCGGGTAGCCGCCGTAACCCAGCAGCGTGTACGCACCGTCCCGCAGCCCGGCCGCCTCCCGGACCAGCAGCCCGGTCGCCGTGTGGTCCGCGCCGTCCCCGCTGAGGAAGCCACGCGTCCAGTCCTGGGTGCGCACCGTCGTGGGGAGGTACGTGTCGAGCAGCTCCGCCAGAGCACCGACGAGCTCACCGCGGGTGAACCGGTACGAGCCGTCGACCGCGGTGACCGCGTCGAGGTCCTCTCCCTGCCAGAGCCGCATCAGGCTCTGGCCGCCGTGCGCAACGCTGCCCGCACCGGTACGCCCGCCGTCGGGCAGCCGCAGGAAGACCAGGGACAGCTGCGGTGCGCTCCGGGCGGTCGCCAGGGGAACGGTGCGCCCGCTGAGGTCGAGCACGGCGTCGTCCCACTCGTCGACCACGCCGGCCATGAAGGCGTAGGCGGCCCGGACGCCCGCCTCGCGCGCCGACCAGTAGTCGTCCGCGCGGCCGGCGTCCCCCGCGGTCAGGTACACCGTGCGCACGCACCGACCCGCCTGCACGTCCCGCAGGAGGTCGGGACTCAGGAAGAGCAGGTCGTCGTCCGGGTGGGCGACCACGTGCAGCGCGCCGCCGGCACACCGGACCGTCCCGTCCTCGCCCACCCGAGGGCCGGCGGTCGTCACCGGCGCCGGCCCCGCCGGTACCAGCAGCGCCATCATCGAGGTGAGCCCGATGGCGACGAGCATCAGCAGCGAACCCGCGCCGAGGAACCCCCCGACGCGCAGCGCCCGGCGAGCACCCCGCGCACGACGGCGTCGGCCCGGTTCCACCGTCCTCGTCAAGGAGCCTCGGAGGTGGCGCCTCCGGCCGAGGTCGGCCAGTAGTGGGTGTCGGGCCTGTCGCGCGCCCCGAAGACGGCCTGGCCCACCCGGACCACCGTCGCCCCCTCCTCGATCGCGGTCTCGAAGTCTCCCGACATCCCCATGGACAGCTCGTCCAGGCCTACGCCGTCCGGTGCGCTCTGGCGCAGCCGGTCCCGCAGGGTGCGCAGCAGGACGAAGCAGGAACGCACCCGCTCGACGTCGGAAGAGAACGCGGCGAGCGTCATCAGACCGCGCACCCGGAGCGACGGATAGTCCGGCATGCGCCGCACGAACGCCTCGACGTCGTCCGGGTGGAGCCCGAACTTGGACTCCTCACCGGAGGTGTTCACCTGCACGAACACGTCCAGGCCGCAGCCTGCGGCCTGGAGCCGACGGTCGAGCGCCTCGGCGACCCGCGGCCGGTCCAGCGCGTGGAACTCGCGCGCGAGCTCGGCGACGTCCTTGGCCTTGTTCGTCTGCAGGTGCCCGACGATCGACCAGGAGACCGGCAGGTCCGCGAGCGCCTGCCACTTGCGGCGGGCCTCCTGGACCTTGTTCTCACCGAGCTCGGTGCAGCCGGCCTCGACCGCGCGCCGGATCCGCTCCTCGGGCACCGTCTTGCTCACCGGCAGCAGCCGCACCTGCTGGCCGAACGGTGACCGGCGTCGGGCCGCCTCGATGCGTTCTTGCAGCCGGGCGAGGTTGTGCGCGAAGTCCTCGACGGTCACCGCCGTGGGGTACTCCACGCGCTCCACCTCCGTCCGCCCTCCGTGCAGCTCCCACCCTAGTTCGGCGCCGTCGCCCCCGGGCCGCGCCGCTCCCAGACGCCGGAGGTTCCACGCCGGTGCGATCCGAGCAGGTGGGTGTCGACCATGCCGATCGCCTCCATCAGCGCGAACATCGTCGTCGGCCCGACGAAGGTGAAGCCCTCCGCCCGCAGCGCCTTGGACAGTGCGACGGACTCCGGGGAGCTGGTCGGGATCTCCGCGAGGCTGCGCGGTCGCGGGGTCGAGGCCGGCCGGTACGACCACACGAGGTCGACCAGCCCGCCGCGGTCGCGCAGGCCGACGGTGGCGCGCGCGTTGGTGATCGTCGCCCTGATCTTGGCCCGGTTGCGCACGATGCCTGCGTCGGCGAGCAACCGCGCCTCGTCCACCTCGTCGAAGCGCGCGACCAGCTCGGGGTCGAAGCCCGCGAACGCCGCGCGGAACGCCGGTCGCTTGCGCAGGATGGTCGCCCAGGACAGCCCGGACTGG
>CAYQFJ010000089.1:0-12091 GCA_964416715.1 uncultured Actinotalea sp.
CTACGAGGCGCTGTTCCCGCGCGACGAGACCGACGTCAACCCGGCGATCCTGTCCGCATTGAGCCCCAACGCCGACGAGAACCACGACTTCTTCTCGGGATCCGGCTCGTCGTACGTGATCGGCAAGGCGGTCAACACCGAGGACGAGGACTGGGACTTCTGACCGACGCCGTCGCGCTCACCCTCCGCACGTGGCGACCGACCCGTCGCCGCCGTTCGCGCGCCGTACGTCAGTCGCGTGGACCCTCGGCCGGGTCCTGCGGGTGCACGCGAGGCTCGCCCTCCTCGGCGTCGCGGTCCTCGACCGCGTCACGGGTGCCCTCCGCGGGGTCCTGCGGGTGCTGACGTGCGTCGTCGTCCGGGTGCGGGGCTTCTCCGGGAACTGTGGACATCTGCTTCCCCTCTCGCTGGTACGTCTTCGACGATCCTCGTCTCCCGAGTGCGGATCGGCATCTCGGGTGGGACGGCACGTCGGGCGTAGGACGCGGGGCCCAGACGACGTAGGCGGGGTCCGCGGCTGTGCCACGCGGACCCCGCCCAAGGCCGGGGGGATGCTGCTGGTCTTGCTATCGGCTCATCGGCGCAGATGGTTGAGCAGGTCGACGGCGTGCTCGTAGGTCTCCGGCAGCGGCTCGATCCAGATCCGCGGGGGCTGGCGGACGAGCTCGGTGATGTTCAGCGCCTGGGCGTGCTCGTTGACCTGGGTGCGCATCCGGCGAACGGTCTCGCCGAGCTCCCAGTCACGGTCCACCAGGACGGCGAATGCACCGCCCCCGAGGGACGCCATCGGGTGCCCGGTGGCCAGGGCCGCCGTCAGCGCCCGACCCATGGCTGCCGAGCGGGCCATCCGGCGCCACGGCGGCAGGTCCTCGGCCGCGACGTCGATCAGCACCAGGCAGTGCGACACGAACGCGTGGTGGGCGTGCCGCCCGGCGGTGCCGTACGTCTCCGCGAGCCGGACCGAGAGGTACTCCAGCGTCGGTAGCCCGGACTCCGGGTCCATGCACGCCTGGTGCACGGGTGAGGACTCGATCGCCGCGGACCAGCCGTCGCACAGGGAGCGCACGACGTCGATGCCCGGCTCACGGTCCAACAGGCGGTAGAGCACGACGACGTCGTCCAGCGCCTCCGCGATGCCGACCCCTGCGGAGCCGCGCACCTCGCCCAGCCGGAAGGCCGCGGCGTCGGCCGGGCTCCCGGAGGCGACGGCCTCGGTGAAGGCGTCGACGGCGGGGTGGTACCAGTCCCCCGGTCGCAGCCATACGGAGTCCACCGTGGCCTCGCGCCACTGCTCGCGCAGGGTGGTGGCCCACACGTCCTGCATCTGCTCGGTGATCGTCACGCGGGATGAGAGCGGACGTGGCCACGGCAATGACGCGGGTTCGGGCCACGAGTTCGTCCGGATCAGTGCGCACAGGGGGTGAAAAGCCCCTCGTGCGTGCGAAAGGTGAAAAACCACCGATCGGCGGATCCTTTCCGCTCGCCTTCATGAGACCCTTTCGGGTGGAGAAGTGTCGCTGTGACGTCGGCCACCCCCGAAGGCCGGCTGAACGGCCCGGTTGAGCGGCCCGGCGTCGGCCACCCGTGGGGCAGGAAGCAGGGAAGGAGGGGACCGATGAGCGTCAGCCATGCCTGGGAGCTGTCCAGCGACGCTGAGCTCATCACCGCCGTGCGCAGCGGCGACTCCTCCGCCTTCGGTGTGCTGTACGAGCGGCACGAGGGCGCGGCGCGGACGGTCGCGCGGCAGTACTCCAACTCCACCGCCGACGCCGAGGACGCCGTCTCCGACGCGTTCGCCCGCGTGTTCTCCGCCATCCAGGGCGGCGGAGGCCCCGACGTCGCCTTCCGCGCCTACCTGTTCACCGTGGTCCGCCGCGTCGCGCTGACCCGCGTCGAGAGCGGACGCCGGGCCGTGGCGACGGACGACCTGGAGATGTTCGAGACCGCCTTCGGGGAGGTCGAGTCCACCGAGGACCCGACGATGGCGGGCTTCGAGCGGGGGATCGTCTCCCAGGCCTACCGGTCGCTGCCCGAGCGGTGGCAGGCGGTGCTCTGGTACTCCGAGGTCGAGGAGCTGACCCCGGCGCAGATCGCTCCGATCCTCGGCCTGACGTCCAACGGCGTCGCGGCCCTGGCGTACCGGGCGCGCGAGGGACTCCGCCAGGCCTACCTGCAGCAGCACCTCGCCGCACCCACCGGTGAGGCATGCACCCTGGTCAACTCGAAGCTCGGCGCGTACGTGCGTGGTGGGCTGGCCAAGCGCGAGACCGCGCTGGTCGAGTCCCACCTGGAGGAGTGCGGCACCTGCCGCGGCCTGGTGCTCGAGCTCGGGGACGTGAACCACGGCATGCGGGTGTTCATCGGGCCGCTGGTGCTCGGTGCGGCGGCGATCGCGGCGATCAAGGGCGTCGGCTTCGGTGGCCTGGCCGGTGCCGTGGGTGCGGGCGGGGCTGCCGGTTCCGGGGCCGCCGGCGCCGGGGTCGGTGGTGCCGGTGGCGCTACGGCGAGCGGTGGCGGGAGCGCGGCGGGCGGTACCGGGACCGGCGGTGGTGCCACGGGTGCCGGTGGAGCCGGTGGAGCCGGGGGGGCGACGACCGGTGCCGGCGTCGGCGGGACGAGTGCCGGGGTCGGTGCGGGCGCCGGGGCGGGTGCTGGTGCGTCGGCCGGTGGTGCCGGTGTCGGTTCGTTGGTGGGCACCGGTTCGTTGGTCGGTGCGGGAGCGAGCGCCGCCGGTGCCGGTGCCGCGGCGGCCGCAGCCACGGGTGGTGGGCTGGCGGCGGTGTTCGGGGGGATCCCGATGATCGTCGTCGGGGTGGCGACCGCCGGTGTGCTCACTGCCGGCGGACTCGGTGTGGCGGGCGTGATGGGCGCGTTCTCCGGCCCGGAGAACGATGCCCCTCCGTTGGCTGCGCCGACCGACGACGGAGCGACCGGGGAAGCCGGGACCGGCGGCGTTGGCGGGGACGGTGCGGGGGGTTCGGGCCTCCCTGGCTTGGCTGATGGGGGTACCGGGACCGGCGAACAGCCGCCCGGCACGGACGGCCCGGACGGCAGCGACGGTGCCGGCGGCACGGGCGGTGACGCGACCTCGCCGGCCAACATCCCGTCGGGGACCGGCTCCGGCGCACCGGCGACCGGTGTGAGCGATCCCGGGACCGGCCCGGGCGGCGCGCCGGGTGCCGGCTCAGGGGACACGGGCGCCGGGTCGGACGATGCCGGCACCGGCGACCCCGGCGCCGAGGACCCGGGGACCGGTGTCCCGGGTACGGGTGGCACCGGTCCGGACCCGGTCGAGACTCCGCCTGGTGACGACCCCGGTACGGGCGGCCCCGGCTCGGGGGGCACCGGCCCGGGCGACACGGGCGACGGTGAGACCGACCCGCCCGCTCCGCGTCCGGCGAACCTCGTGGTCGCCGACGTCGGCGAGCTGAGCTTCGTCGCGGGCGTGCCGACCCTGTTCTCGCTGGAGGTGAGCAACGACGGCGAGCAGGGCACCGGCGTCGTGCACACCGTGCTGGCCTTCGAACCGGACGTGGACTGGAAGGTCGAGGTGCAGCCCGAGCCGCCGGGCGGGCACGGCACGGCGCGGGCGGCCGCCGGGACGACGGGCTGGACCTGCGGGGCCGATCCGGCCGACGCCTCGCGTGCGCTGTGCACGCTGCCCGACCTGCCGGGTGCCACCACGAGCACCTTGGCCGCGCGGATGGTGCTCGAGGTCGACGGGCTCCGTGACGCTTCGCGCGACCTCCGGGTCGGCTTCGCCACCTGGGCGCCGGGCCTGCGGGCGGATCGGCCCGAGCCGACCTGGTTCACGGCGCCGCTGGCCTCCGCCCCGGCCGAGTACGAGATCGCGGTCGAGCCGGGCTTCGACCAGCCCGAGGTGAAGCGCGGGAACCACAGCGCGACCGTGCGGATGGTCAATGTGGGCGGGACCACCGGGTCGGGCCTCGGGCTGAAGGTGTCGTTGCCCCCGGGACTCCTGATCGCGCCGGGGATCGGCGTCGGTGAGAAGTGGTCGGAGTGCGAGGGGGGCTACTGCCTGACCGATCTGACCCTCGCGCCGGGTGAGGAGAACGCGGTCGGGGTGCCGTTGAGCCTGGTCGTCGGCGCGGCCGTCGGGGCGGGTGCGCACGAGGTCGGCGTGACCCTGACGGACGCGGCTGGAACGGTGCGCGGCATGTCGACGCTCACGGTCCCGGTCGCCGCGCCGACCATCGCGCCGGCCGCCTCGATCGAGATCGTCGAGGACTCGTGCTGGTTCGAGCCGGCGGACGCGACGTCCTACGCCACCGCGACCGTGACGCTCGACAACAGCGCTTCAGACGTGCCGGTGGAGTTCGCCGTCGCCGTGGCGGACGGCGACGACACGGTCATCCCCGTCGCCGCGGGTGCGATCTCGACGACGGACGTGGAGGTCACCAGCGCCGGGGCCATCGTCCGGGTCAGCGCCGGTGACTGGTCCGACGAGCTCTCCGTCCCCGCTTTCGACTGCGCACCTCCACCCCCCGTCTGCCCGCCGACATGGCAGCACGGCGGCACATACGAAGCAGGTGACGTCGTTGCTGACGGTGACTCGATCTACCGGGCACTCTGGGACCTGGAGCTTGGCGATTTCGAGGTCTTGAGCCGGGTTCGTCCGACCGGCCCCCTCGGGTTCTTGTTCTGGGAGTACGTCGGCCCCTGCGAGCCGTCCCAGAGCTGACCTGGGTTTCCCCCGCCCCCCCGCCGGGCCGCGCCGCCCACCCGTCACACCCGTGACCCCTGCCCCTTGTGGTGAGTGCCCCTCGGACGGCGCGGAGCCGGTGACTGGTGTTGCTCGTGGGGCGCGAGTGACGTCTCACGAGTTCACTCCATCCCCAGGAGTCACTGGCTCCGCGCCATCGGAGGTCGCGCAGCAACGTTGGCGCGCGTAGCCCGTCGGCGGCCTGGGCTCAGCTCAGGGCGCGGGCCCCGAGCCCAGCTCACGGCGCGGGCCCCGGACCCAGCCCATGTCGCGGGCTCGGCCCGACGTCGCGCAACCGGCGGTCCGGGCTCAGCCCGACGTCGCGGGGCCGGCGGGGACCGGGTCGCCCGCCGGAGGGTCCGCCACCGGTAGGTACGGGTACTCGCTCAGGTTCGTCGCGCGGACCGGGGGCGTGCCGTCGCCGAACGGGCTCCCGCCCAGGTCCTCGCGTCCGTGCGGCGTGTACCAGCCGGACAGGTCAGGGCCGCACGGGACGATCCCGGTCGGGTTGATGTCCTCGTGCACCACGTAGTAGTGCCGCTTGATGTGCTCGAAGCTCACCGTGTCGCCGAACCCCTCGGTCTGGAACAGGTCGCGCACGTAGGCCCACAGCACGCGGTCCTCGGTGAGCTTGTTCCGGTTGCACTTGAAGTGTCCGTGGTAGACGGCGTCGAACCGTACCAGCGTGGTGAACAGCCGGATGTCCGCCTCGGTGATGTGGTCACCGACCAGGTAGCGACGGTCGTGCAGGCGCTCGCTGAGCAGGTCGAGCCGGGCGAAGAGCCGAGCGTAGGCGTCGTCGTACTTCTCCTGGCGCTTCGCGAAGCCCGCGCGGTAGACGCCGTTGTTCACGTCGGTGAAGATCGGCTCGACGACCTCGTCGATCTCCTCGCGCAGCGCCTCCGGGTAGAGGTCGGGCGCCCCGTCGCGGTGGTGCTCGGTCCACTCGGTCGACAGGTCGAGGGTGATCTGCGGGTAGTCGTTGGTCACCAGCAACCCGGACGGGACGTCGACGATCGCCGGCACGCTGACCCCGCCGTCGTCGTCCGGGTCGCGGGCCAGGTAGTGCTGGGCGAGGAAGCTCGTGCCGAGCACCGGGTCTCGGCCGCCCTCGTCCAGGGTGAACCGCCAGCTCCGTGCGTCCTGCACCGGGTCGACCACGGCCAGTGAGATCGCGTCCTCGAGCCCCAGCAGCCGGCGCACGATGATCGACCGGTGCGCCCACGGGCACGCCAGGGAGGCCACCAGCCGGTAGCGGCCCGGTTCCACCGGCCACCGTCCGTCGTGGTCCGGCCCGCCTCCCGGCTGGACGGTGCTCGCGACGCTGATCCGGTCGGTGAAGTGCGGCCCGCTGCGCTTCCACTCCGGCGGCTCGGCGGACGGGTTGGGCGAGTCGGTATCCATCCTTCGACCGTAGCGCCGTCACATCGCCCGGCCAGTTCCCGCTCGGATCGGTGCATCGGCCGCGGACATCCGAGGGAGACCTGGCTGCTACCCAGGCACGCGCGGGCTCAGCCGACGGCGGCGCGGACGGCGTCGTCGACCGGGTCCTGCCCGGCGACCAGCTCCAGCGTCAGGCCGGCGGTGGCCGGTTGGTCCAGCAGCCCGACGAGCACCGCGGCGACGTCGTCGCGTGGCACCTGTCCGCGGGGCACCGACGGCGCCAGGTGGACCCGGTCCGTCCCGGCCTCGTTCGTCAGCCCGCCCGGCCGCAGGACGGTCCAGTCGAGGTTGCGGGCTCGAAGGTCGCGCTCGCTGGCGGCCTTGGCGCGCAGGTAGGTCGCGAAGACCGGCTCAAGGCCCTCCGCGGGCCGGTCGACGCCCATGGAGGACACGAGCAGGTAGCGGCGGACCCCGGTGGCCTCGGCGGCGTCGGCCACCAGCGCGGCTCCCGCCCGGTCCATCGTGTCCTTGCGCGCGGCGCCGGACCCGGGGCCGGCCCCGGCGGCGAACACCACGGCGTCGGCACCCGCGAGGGCATCCGTCACCTCGTCGACCGTGGCGTGCTCGAGATCGATGACCACGCCTCGCCCGCCGCGGGCGGCGACGTCGGGCAGGTGGTCGGGATTCCGGACCAGGCCGACGACGTCGTCACCCCTCGCGGACAGTCGGTCGGTGAGGCGAAGGGCGATCTGGCCGTGGCCACCGGCGATGACTACGCGCATCCGGCCACGATAGGTGGTCGGACGAGATCGCACTGCCGGACCGCGGAATCAACCCCCTGCTCACGCGGTCCGGCAGTGCGCGGTCCTCAGTCAGCATCCCCCGATCCGACGAGGACGATCTCAGGTGCACGGTGCGCGTGACACCTTGCACCCGCGACGGTGACGACGGGCGGACAGCCCCCCAGCTCCCCCACCGGTCGTCGAGCAAGCGCTCCTCCGTCCGACTGCGCACGAACGGCTGACACCCCGGTATCAGTCAGAACGACCGTGACAGCAGTCATAGACTCAGTGTGACCGTGAACGGCCTGGTCCCCAACCTGTCAGGGCCCGAATCTCAAATGGCGGACAAGTCTCACCCGCTGCGGGGCGGGCGATGAGGGACCAATCGGGCTGGATCGGGCGCCGTGCGTCAGACCCGTTCGGCGGGTCTGTGACTCTCAGACCTGTCCGTACAACCGGTCCCCGGCGTCGCCCAGGCCCGGGACGATGTACGCGTTCTCGTCGAGCCGCTCGTCCACCGCAGCGACGACGACGGTCACGTCGGCCCGGTCGCCCACGTGCTCCTCGACCTTCGCCAGCCCCTCCGGCGCCGCCAGCAGGCAGATGCACGTCACGTCCTGCGCACCGCGCTCGAACAGGTAGTCGATGCCGGCGACGAGGGTGCCGCCGGTGGCGAGCATCGGGTCCAGCACGAAGCACTGACGCCCGGAGAGGTCGTCGGGCAGGCGGTTGGCGTAGGTGATGGCCTGGAGCGTGGTCTCGTCGCGCAGCAGCCCGAGGAACCCGACCTCCGCGGTGGGCAGCAGCCGCGTCATGCCCTCGAGCATGCCGAGCCCGGCGCGCAGGATCGGCACGACGATCGGTCGCGGGCGGTCCAGCCGGATACCGACCGTCGGCGCCACCGGCGTGGTGATCTCCACCGCACGGGTCCGCACACCGCGGGTCGCCTCGTACGCGAGCAGGGTCACGAGCTCGTCGACCAGCCGGCGGAACACCGGCGAGGGCGTCTGCTCGTCACGCAGCATCGTGAGCTTGTGGGCGACGAGCGGGTGGTCGACGACGCGCAGGTGCATCCCAGAACCGTACCCGCCCACACCACGCGCCCGCCGCCGGCTGCGCTAGCGTCCCAGGATCACCGGGCCACGGCGCCGCGGACGTAGGCGGTGGTGGAGGGAGGGCGAGCAGTGCACGACGCCGATCGGGCGGCCATGGCGGTCGCACTGGCCGAGGCACGGCTCGCCCTGGCGACGGGGGACGTGCCGGTCGGGGCCGTCGTCGTCGGACCGGACGGGGACGTCGTCGGGCGTGGGCACAACGCGCGGGAGGCCACGGGGGACCCGACCGCGCACGCGGAGGTTCTGGCGCTGCGCGAGGCCGCGGCCGCCGTCGGGCGCTGGCGGCTGGACGACTGCGCGCTCGTGGTGACGCTCGAGCCGTGCGCGATGTGCGCCGGAGCGATCCTTCTGGCCCGCGTCCCGCGCGTCGTGCTCGGTGCGTGGGACCCGAAGGCGGGAGCGGCCGGGTCGGTGCACGACCTGCTGCGTGACCGGCGCCTCAACCACCGCGTCGAAGTCGTCGGCGGCGTCGGTGAGGAGGAGTCCGCCGCCCTTCTCCGCGACTTCTTCGCCACCCGCCGCTGACCCACCTCCGCTCAGCACTGCCGACGTTTGGTCAGGAATCGTCGCCCAGGGCGACAGATCCTGACCAAACCTCGGCGGCGGGCCGCGGGGCCGGGCGCGGAGCGGGGGGCCGGGCGGGGGTTCAGGCTGCGGCGGCGTTGATCGCGGCGATGTCGAGCTTGGTCATGGCGAGCACCGCCTGCATGGCTCGGGCGTAGCGCTCCGGGTCCGGGTCGGCGGCGAGCTCCTCGAGACCGACCGGGACCACCTGCCAGGACAGGCCGAACCGGTCCTTGAGCCAGCCGCACTGACCGGGCTCCCCGCCGTCGGCGGTCAGCGTGGTCCAGTAGTGGTCGATCTCCTCCTGGGTGTCGACGGTGATCACCAGCGACACCGCCTCGTTGAAGGTGAAGTGCGGACCGCCGTTGAGCGCCTGCAGCTGCACCCCGTCAAGCTCGAAGTCGACCACCATGATGCTCCCCTCCGGACCCGGAGCACCGGCGGGGTAGGGGACGGATGCGGTGATGCGTGAGTTGGGGAACAGCGACACGTAGAACTCGGCGGCTTCCTGCGCCCGGTCGTCGAACCAGAGGCACACGGCGGGCGGTCGAACGGTCATGGTCATCTCCTTGGTGTGGTGAATTCCGGTGGGTCGTGGTGGTCCCGGCGGGTGCCGGTGAAGGCAGTCAGCTCTGCTCGACCGCGGCCATGTCCATGTAGATGAGCTCCCAGACGTGACCGTCCGGGTCGGTGAAGGAGTGCCCGTACATCGGTCCGTCCTCCATCGGGGTGCGCGCCGTCCCGCCGAGCTCGACCGCCTTGGCGACCAGCGCGTCGACCTCGGCGCGGCTCTCGGCGGAGAGCGCGTTGAGCACCTGGGTGGTGGCCCGCGCGTCGGCGATCTCGTTGGTGATGAAGTCCTTGAACCGCTCGTGCTCGAGCAGCATCACGAAGATCGTGTCCGAGACGACGATGCATGCCACGTTGTCGTCGCTGAACTGCTCGTTCACGCCGAAGCCGAGCCCGGTGTAGAAGCGGCGCGACGTCGTGACGTCGGCGACGGGAAGGTTCACGAAGATCATGCGGTCCATAGGGATCCCTCGGGTCGGTGGCCGCCGGGTTGCGGCTCACAGGTACAGACCGGCGTCCGGGCGAGAACTCATCGCGGTGCACGAGACTCGTCGATCTGACGCACCCGGCGACGGGGTTGTAGCGTTTGTGCGATGACGGTCACCGCAACGGAGCGCGACTTCCTCGACCAGGTCGAGCCGCTGCGCCGTGAGCTCCTCGCCCACTGCTACCGGATGGTCGGCTCGGTGCACGACGCCGAGGACCTGGTCCAGGAGACCTACCTGCGCGCCTGGCGCTCGTTCCACGGCTTCGAGGAGCGCTCGTCGTTGCGCACCTGGATGTACCGGATCGCCACGAACACCTGCCTGACGGCGCTCGAGGGCCGTGGCCGCCGTCCGCTGCCGACCGGCCTGGGAGGCCCACCGGCGCACCCCGCCGCGGAACTGCGCAACCGGCCGGAGGTGCCCTGGCTCGAGCCGGTGCCCAGCTCGGTGCTGTGGAGTGACGAGCCGGAGGACCCGGCGTCGGTCGCGCTGAGCCGGGACAGCGTCCGGTTGGCCTTCGTCGCGGCGCTGCAGCACCTCAACCCCCAGCAGCGGGCGGTGCTCCTGATGCGTGACGTGCTGGCCTGGCGGGCGGCGGAGGTCGCCGAGGCGCTCGGTCTGACCGTCGCGTCGGTGAACAGCACGCTGCAGCGGGCCCGGTCGCGGCTGTCACGTCTGGAGTCCGCGGACAGCCCGGTGGTGCCCGACGACGACCCGCGCCTGGACGAGATGCTCGCCAGGTACGTGCGTGCCTTCGAGGAGTACGACATCGACGGCATCGTCGAGATGCTGACCGCCGACGCGGTCTGGGACATGCCCCCGTACGAGGACTGGTACGTCGGTGCGGAGGCGATCGGCAGCCTGATCAGCTTGAAGTGCCCGGCGTCGGGCCCGGGGGACATGCGGATGGTGCGGGTCTCGGCGAACGGGTCGCCGGCGTTCGGGCTGTACATGCGCGGCGAGGACGGCGTGCACCGCGCGTTCCAGCTCCAGCACCTCACGGTCACGGCCGACGGGGTCAGCGCGGTGACCGCGTGGTTCGACGAGAAGCTGTTCGCGACCTTCGGGCTGCCGGACGTCCTGGCGGACTGACCCGTCAGCCCCCTCCTCCACCGCGTTTGGTCGAAAACGGTCGTTCTGAGCGACAGATCCCGACCAAACCTGGCTGGGGGCTGGGGGAGTGGGTTCAGAGCTGCGCGGCGAGGGCGGTGAGGGTCTCGGACGTTCCGGCGTCGATGCGGATGTCGGCGAGGTCGTCGGCGCGGGTGGGTCCGCGGTTGACGATCGCGACGGGCATCCCGGCGCGGGCGGCGTGCGTGACGAAACGCCGTCCGGACAGCACCGCCAGCGAGGATCCCGCGACGAGCAGCGCCTCGGCATCGTCCACGATCGCGAAGGCCCGCTCGGCGCGTTCCTTGGGGACCAGCTCGCCGAAGTAGACGATGTCCGGCTTGAGCATCCCGCCGCACACCGCGCAGTCGGCGACCACGAACCCCTGCGTGGACTCGATGACCGCGTCCGCGTCCGGCGCGATCTCGACGTCGGCGACGGCACCGATCGCTTCGCTGAACCCGGGGTTGAGCCCTTCGAGCCGGACGGCGAGCTCGTCCCGGGTGATCCGGGTACCGCACGCCAGGCAGACCACCGAGTCGTACGAGCCGTGCAGGTCGATGACGTTGCGGCTGCCCGCCGCCTGGTGCAGCCGGTCGACGTTCTGGGTGATCACCCCGACGACGACGCCGCGCGCCTCCAGATCGGCCAGCGCGGTGTGCCCAGGGTTGGGTCGGGTGCGGTGCACGTGCCGCCAGCCGACGTGGTTGCGGGCCCAGTAGGTGCGGCGGAAGGCGGCATCGGAGACGAACTGCTGGTACGTCATCGGCGTGCGAGGTGGCGAGTCCGGGCCGCGGTAGTCGGGGATGCCCGAGTCGGTGGAGATCCCGGCGCCGGTGAGGACGGCGATGCGGCGGCCGGCCAGGAGGGTGACGGCGTCGTCGATGGCGGGCAGCGCGGTGCGGACGTGCTCGGGTGTCACGGCTCCAAGGTACGTCGTGGGGGCTGCTCCGGGGCGGCGACCGGGGGTGGGTGCCGGCAGGCCGGCGACGGGTGAGCGTCGCGCGATTTTCGATTCGGACGCGACGGCGCCGACCGGGTACTCTCGTCCGCGAGGTAGCGTGACCGAGCGGCCGAAGGTGCACGCCTCGAAAGCGTGTGAGGTTAACAGCCTCCGTGGGTTCAAATCCCACCGCTACCGCCAGCCAGCCAGCCAGCCAGGCGGGTCCTCACGAACAGGCGGGTCCTCACGAAACTGAGGGCCCTTGGGTGACGAAACCCCGCTCAGATCCCGGTCTGGGCGGGGCTTCGTCGTTCAGTGATGATCGGGCCCGGTGGTGTGAGCGAACTCGTCCGGACGTCGACAAGGCATACCCCTCAGCGATCGTGACCGGAGCGCGGGTAGCACGGGTAGGCGCC
>CAYQFJ010000090.1:0-11918 GCA_964416715.1 uncultured Actinotalea sp.
GCTCGAGGAGCTCGGCGCCGACGTCCCGGTCCTCTTCGACGAGACCGACGGCATCGACTTCGAGGCCGTCAACGAGACCGACCCCGACGTCATCCTCGCCGCGTACTCCGGGCTGACCCAGGAGGACTACGACCTGCTCAGCGAGATCGCGCCGACCGTGGCCTACCCCGAGGCGCCGTGGGCCACCTCGTGGCGGGACATGATCAGGCTCAACAGCGAGGGCATGGGGATGGCCGAGGAGGGTCAGGAGCTCATCGCGGACATCAAGCAGGAGATCGCGGACTCCATGGCGCAGTACCCACAGCTCGAGGGCAAGGCGACGATGTTCCTCACCCACGTCGACCCGACCGACCTCAGCGAGGTCAGCTTCTACACGGCGAACGACACCCGCGCGGCGTTCTTCGAGGACCTCGGCCTGACCACGCCGAAGTCCGTGGCGGAAGCCTCGGCGGACAACGACCAGTTCTCCGGCACGATCAGCGCCGAGCAGGTCGACACCTTCGACGACGTGCAGATCATCGTCACCTACGGCGACGAGGAGCTGGTGAACCTGCTCGAGTCCGACCCCCTGCTGTCGCAGATGCCGGCCGTCGCCAACGGCGCGATCGTCGCCCTGCCGAACACCCCGCTGGGCACCGCGGCCAACCCGACGCCGCTGGCGATCTCCTGGGTGCTGGACGACTACCTCGCGCTGCTCGGCGCTGCGGCGGACAAGGTCGAATAGCCATCCGACGGACACCAGGAGCTCGATGAGCAGGCCCGTAGCGAGCCCGACGACGACGAGCAGCCCGCCCGTCGCGGACGGACTCACGCCACCCGGTTCGGCCGTCGCCGTCGTGCGGCGCCCGAACCGGGTGCGTCTGCTGTGGCTGCTCGCCGTGCTCGGGCTCCTCGTCGTGCTGATGCTGCTCTCGGTAGCCATCGGCTCGCGGGAGATCTCCTGGGGCGACCTGGTGGCCGGCCTCGGCGGGTCGACCGACAACCTCAGCCAGGCCGCCGTCGTCAAGCGCATCCCGCGCACCGTGCTGGCCGCGGTCGTCGGAGCGGCGCTCGGCCTGGCGGGCGGCGTCATGCAGGCGGTGACACGCAACCCGCTGGCGGACCCGTCGATCCTGGGCGTGAACATGGGCGCATCGCTCGCCGTGGTCACCGGGATCGCCTGGTTCGGGCTGTCCTCGGTGACCGGCTACATCTGGGTCGCGGTCGGCGGGGGCGCGGCGGCCGCGGTCTTCGTCTACCTGGTCGGCTCGCTCGGCCGCGGCGGGCCGACGCCGCTCAAGCTCACCCTCGCAGGCACCGCGACGACGGCGGCGCTCACCTCGTTCATCGTGGCCGTCGCCCTGCCCCGTGGAGACATCTCCGCGAACATCCGCTCCTGGCAGATCGGCGGCGTGGGTGGGGCGGACTTCGACCGGATCGGGCAGATGTTGCCGTTCCTGCTGGTGGGCGGCGTCATCTGCCTGCTGGCGGCCCGGTCCCTGAACGCGCTCGCGCTCGGTGACGACCTCGCCGCTGCCCTCGGTGAGCGCGTCGCGGTGGTTCGAGCGGTGTCCGCGCTCGGTGCCGTGCTGCTGTGCGGCGCGGCGACGGCGATCGCCGGTCCGATCGGGTTCGTCGGCCTCGTGGTGCCGCACCTGTGCCGGTTGCTGGTCGGGATCGACCAGCGGTGGCTGCTGCCGTTCTCCGCGGTGGCCGGGGCGGCCCTGGTGGTGGGGACCGACGTCGTCGGACGGGTCGTCGCGCGGCCCGGTGAGATCGACGTCGGCATCATCACCGCACTGATCGGCGCACCGTTCTTCATCGCGATCGTGCGCCGGCAGAAGGTGCGTGACCTGTGAACGCCACCGACGTGCGCACCCCGGCGGCCGACACCGGGACCCCGGGCCACGCAGCCAGGCCGACCACCGTCGACCTCGTCGCCGGCGGCCGGGTGCGCCGCGCCCGACGCCGGCGGCTCGTCATCGGGATCCTGGTGCTCCTGATCGTCACGGTCTTCGCGGTGTCGCTGATGGCCGGGCGCACCTTCTACCCGGCGTCGGACGTGCTCGGGGTGGTCCTCGGCCACGACGCCCCCGGCGCGGAGTTCGCGGTCGGACGGATCCGGCTGCCGCGGGCCACGCTGGCGATCGTCGCCGGCCTGAGCTTCGGGCTGGCCGGTGTCACGTTCCAGACCATGCTGCGCAATCCGCTGGCCAGCCCGGACATCATCGGCATCAGCGCCGGTGCGAGTGCCGCGGCCGTCGTCGCGATCGTGCTGTTCTCGGTCAGCACCGCGATGGTGTCCCTGTTCGCCGTCCTCGCCGGGCTGGCCGTGGCGATGCTGGTCTACGGCCTGGCGTACCGGGGGCGGTCGGTGGGCACCCGGTTCATCCTGATCGGGATCGGCGTCGGGGAGATGCTCAGCTCCGTGATCATCTACGTGCTCTCGCTGGCCGGGCAGTGGGACTACCAGGCTGCGCTGCGCTGGCTGACCGGGAGCCTGAACGGGACGTCCTGGGGACAGGTGCTGCCGGCGGTCCTCGCGCTCGGCGTGCTCGCTCCCGTGCTGCTGGGGACCTCGCGCGCGCTGGCCACGATGCGGCTCGGTGACGACACGGCGTCGGCCCTCGGCATCCGGGTCGGGCTCACCCGCCTGGTCGTCATCGTCGCCGCGGTCGGGCTGATCGCCTTCGCGACGGCCGCGGCGGGGCCGATCGCCTTCGTCGCATTTCTTGCCGGTCCCATCGCGGCACGTATCGTGGGGCCGAACGGGTCACTGCTGATCCCGGCGGCGCTGGTAGGCGCGCTGCTGGTGCTGGTGGCGGACTTCGCCGGGCAGTACGCGTTCGGCACCCGGTTCCCGGTCGGCGTCGTCACCGGCGTGCTCGGCGCCCCGTACCTGATCTACCTGATCATCCGCACCAACCGCGCGGGAGGTTCCCTGTGACCACGTCCCACGAGCTCGCCGCCGAGCGCCTCACCCTCGGCTACGCGGACCGGACGGTGATCGACGGGCTCGACCTGACCGTCGCACCGGGGCGGATCACCGCCATCGTCGGACCGAACGCGTGCGGCAAGTCGACCCTGCTGCGCTCGATGTCCCGGCTGCTCGCCCCGCGGGAGGGGCGGGTGCTGCTGGACGGCAAGCTGGTGCACAAGATGCCCGCCAAGGAGCTGGCCTGCACACTCGGCCTGCTGCCGCAGTCCCCGATCGCGCCCGAGGGCATCACCGTCAGCGACCTGGTCGGTCGCGGTCGCCAGCCGCACCAGGGCCTCTTCTCCCGCTGGACCCACGCCGACGACGTCGCGGTCGCCGCGGCCCTGGACGCGACGGGGACGACGGAGCTCGCCGACCGCCCCGTGGACGAGCTGTCCGGCGGTCAGCGCCAGAAGGTGTGGATCGCCATGGCCCTGGCCCAGCAGACGGACCTGCTGCTGCTCGACGAGCCGACGACGTTCCTCGACGTCGCCCACCAGGTCGAGGTGCTGGACCTGCTGACCGACCTCAACCGGTCCCGTGGCGCGACCGTCGTCATGGTGCTGCACGACCTCAACCTCGCCGCCCGCTACGCCGACCACCTGATCGCCATCGCCGACGGCAACGTCCACGCCTCCGGTACGCCGCACGAGGTGCTCACCGAGGACGTGGTGCGGGTCGTGTTCGGCATCGACTCCAAGGTGATCGGCGACCCGACGTCGGGAAAGCCGCTGATGCTGCCGATCGGGCGGCACCACACCGAAGACCCGAGCCCCGCGCCGGCGGCACAGACGTTCCTCGTGCCCGCCCAGGCACCCGAACCCGTCCGTCCCGCCGTCTCCGCGAACCACTGACCCGCACGCCCCCACCTCCGCCCGAACCCGCACGCCCCGATGTTCGAACGCGAGCAACCGTCCGCGACGCGAACAACCGATGTACGTCGGATGACACCCGTGTGCGCGTTCGCACATCGGAGCCGTGACTCACGTCCGCCTGGTACGGCGTGAGCACCGTGTGAACGCGCCGTGAGCCCGCCCTGGTGGAGTTCGCCAGACGACGACCACCCCACCCGGAGGGACGCCCATGCTCAGCGGTGCGCTGTTCGACCGGTGCACTCCTGCGATCCCGTCCGATGACGACGGGTGGGTATTCTTCGGTGACCCGGATCGGGTGCACGTCATCCGCCTTACCGATGACATCCTGTGGGTACGCCGGGCACATCTGGTCGCCTTCACCGCGGTCCTGGCCTGCGACACCGACCCGGAGCCGCTGATCGACGAAGCGGTCCGTCTCCGACCGGTCCGGCTCAGTGGCACCGGCTCCGTCGCCGTGATGACGGCGACCGTGCCGACGGTGGTGACAGTCCACCGGACACCGACGTACGTCGACCTCGACACGATCGTCTGCTGGTCGGGCGTCACCCCGTCCACTCCGGAGAGCGACGGCGAGCACACCCCTCGCGCCGCCGCCGGACCCGTCGTCGAGCTGTGTGGCGAGGGCACCGTCGTCGTGCAGTCCGCCACCGAAGCCGCGCCGACCAGCCACACACATCCGTCCGAGCACGACCATCGTGAGACGCCGAGACCGTTCGGCGACCTGGCGACGTTCCTGGGGAGCTGAGCCTGATGTCCACCGCGCGATCCCGCCGTCTGGTGCTTGCCGCGCCACTGAGCCTCTGCCTGCTGCTGACCGGCTGCTTCTGGCAGTCGACGCCTGACGAGGACGAACCGGCCCCGGAGCCGTCGCCGACCAGCACCACCACCGCCACCGGCGACGGCGCCGTCCAGGACACCTGGATCTACGAACGTGTGCGGACGGTCGCGGCGGACGGCTCGCTGGTCGACGTCACCAAAGACCTGCTGGCTGGTCTGGAGGTCGACGACGACGCAGCGGTCGAGCTGCTCGACGGCGTCACGTTCAGCCCGGCACCGGCCCTGGACGCACGGCTCCGCGACGAGGCCGGCGGGTTCCGGGAGGACCTCGACGTGGTCGCGGGCGTCGTCGAGACCGCGCAAGGACGCGCGCTACAGATCATCGCCACACCCACCGGCGACGTGTCCGTCGAGGCGGACGACCTGATGGTCATGGACCTCGCCCACCTGGGCCTGGACCCCGGTGCCCCGCTGATCGTGGACTTCGCGTTCGGCCAGGGGCTTCCCGCCGACGACGCGAGCGACGGCGGGGCGACCGGAGCCGAGCTCCTGCGGGACCGGATGGCCGACGAGCGGTTCCAGTGGTACGCCGTGGAGGCCGACGGCGACGTCGCCCCCGGCCTGCTGACCGTCTTCGGAAGTGTTCCGGGCGATGCGGGCTCTGGCGCGGCCACGGGGACCGTGGCCGGGGCCGCGCCGGGCGGCGTCGGCGGGGTGTTCAGGGCCCAGACCGCCGGCACGCGGGCACCGACCGCACGGATCGTCCCGGTCGGGGGCGGCTTCGGGGGCGGCGGGATCCCCTCCAAGGCCGACCCGGTGATCGATCCGGTCGGCGACCTGGCCATGTGCACCGACGGTCCGATCGACTGTCTCTCGGAGTACTTCAAGAGCCAGAAGAAGGGTTCCCAGGAGTCGCTCGACAAGCTGTTCCAGGACAACATGGGGTGTACCGGCTCCTGCGACCCGCCGCCCGGCTGCACCTCCTGCGGCGGCAAGAGCGGTGAACCGCACGTAAGGACCTTTGACGGGGTGCGGTACGACCTGCAGCTCGTCGGCGAGTTCACCTTGGCCGCCACGGACGGGCTCACGGTGCAGACCCGGACAGCCCCGTACGGTTCCAGCACGACCGTGTCGGTCATCAGCGCCACAGCGATCGAGGTCGACGGTCACCGTCTCACCGCACAGATCGGGCGCGAGTCGGTGCTGTGGCTCGACGGCGAGCCGGTGTCCCTGGCGAGCGCCCGTGACGGGCTCGAGCTCGGCACGACCACGGCGATGGTGTACGGCAACGCGCTGTTCGTCGAGACGCCGACCGGATCCGTCGTCGAGATGCACGGCCTGCAGAGCGGGCACCTCGACGTGTACGTCGGCCGCGGCGACGGCTCGGGGCCTTGGACCGGTCTGCTCGGCAGCCCGGACGGCGACGATGCGAACGACCTCACCACCCGCGACGGCGTCGTGCTGAGCCCCGAGCACACGATCGAGCAGCTCTACGGAGAGTTCGGCGAGAGCTGGCGGATCACCGACCGGGCCTCGCTGTTCGACTACGCCGACGGCGAGAGCACCGCCACCTTCACCGACCGGAGCTTCCCCAGCCGGCACCTGACCCTAGAGGACCTGAGCGACGACCAGCGCGCCGCCGCGGAGACGGTGTGCCGCCTGGCCGGCATCCAGAGGCTCGCCCAGCTGGAGAACTGCGTCTTCGACTACGCGGTCACCGGCGATATGGCCTTTGTTCGCACGGCGCGACACGTGAACGCCGTGCTCGACCCGGCGGCCGACGAGTGGCTGACCCCGATCCCCGGCGTGGAGGGTGTGGCCGGGGAGGCGGTCCTCGACGGCGCCGGCCACGTCCTGGCTCCACTGGCGACCGACGACGGCGGCCGGGTCGACGCACTCTCCCTGACCACGGGCGAGATCGCCTGGAGCGTCCCGACCGCCGCGGCCGGGTGCGTCGCGGTGACCGAGGGCGGCGACGCCGTCGTACCCGTGAGTGGACAAGACGGGTCGATCGCCCTCGCGGTGGTCGACCCGACCGACGGGGCGCAGGTGGCCGAGGTGCCCACGGCGCTGGACCGGTGCGATGCGATGACGGCGGTCGGCGACGTCGTGGTGGTCCGGGCCCGGAGCGTGCTGCTGGGCGTTGACGTCGCGCTTCCCGAGGTGCGTTTCGAGCTGCAGCTCGACGGGCTGCAGACCGATCCGGTCGTCAGCGGCGACGGTGGTGTGTGGGTGGTGCGCAACCACGAGGGAGGCGCGGTCACCGCCGAGCGGATCGATTCCGCGTCCGGTGCGTCCGTCGTGGTCCCGGTCCCCGTGCACTCGGCGCTGAAGACGAGCGCCGCGACCGCCGACGGCGTGGTCCTCGCCTACCGGGGCGAGTCGCGCGACGTCGGCGGCCTGGCCCGGCTGACCATGCAGGGACCGGTCTGGAAGACACCGCTGCCGGCGACCTTCGACGGCACGGAGGTGGACCGGATCGTCACCGGTCCGATCGCTGTCGGCGACGGGAGGGTCGCGGCTCACCTGCACTCCGAGCTCGTCGGTGTCTTCGACCTGGCCACGGGAGACCCGCTGCGGACGATCCGGCCCTCGTCGTTCGCCAACAACGGGAACCAGCAGGCCGTGGTGGACGGACAGGTCGTCGTCGGGCCGATGGGTGGCAAGCACTGGGTCGAGACCTGGGACCTGGACAGCGGGCGGCCGGGTTGGGCCAGGAACGCGTCGGACCTCGGCGTGCCGGAGGACCTGGGGATCCACGATGTCAAGCGCATAGGGCCACGGACGCCGTCGGGTCAGGTGGTCGTGGCGACCTCCATGCGCGGCGGGGTGGTGGTGGCACTCCTCGGCCCCGGCGGATGATCCCGTGCGCGGCCCGGCGGGCTCATCCCCACGGCGTGCGGGTGACGGTTTCACCGGGACCAGTGGCGCCGGGTGAAACCGTCCTCGCCATGTGGGCGCACCTGCCCTCGGACGACAGTCCCGCCTAACCTCGGGGCATGCTCGCGCCCGAACCCGCCCCCCGGACAGCCAGGATCCTGCTCCTGGGACCGGTGGAGGCGTGGCTCGGCGAGCAGGCGCTGCAGCTCGGCGGTCTCAAGCAGCGCATCCTGCTCGCCCGGCTGGCCCTCGCGCAGGGGCGGCACGTCACCCATCAGCGGCTGATCGAGGACATCTGGGACGAGAGCCCGCCCGCAGACCCGTTGCACGCGCTCCAGGCGCACGTCTCCCGGCTGCGCGGCGCACTCGGGATCCCGATTGTCGGCGACGCCGCGGGCTACCTCCTGGCCGACGAGCACCTGGGCGCGCCGGTCGTCGTGGACACGGCGGAGTTCGTCCGCCTGTGCGCCCGCGGCCGGGCGCACCTGGACCACGGTGACCCCGCGCGAGGTGCGCTCGACCTGCAGGCCGCGCTGGACCTGTGGCGCGGCTCGGCGCTGGCGGGTATCGACGGCCGACTGCGTTCGTCGGTGGTGCACCTGGAGGAACTGCGTCGCGGTGCGCGCTCGGACCTGATCGACGCCGAGCTGCTGCGCGGGAACGTCGCCCCCGTGCTGGCCCGCCTCCGGTCCCTCGTCGAGGAGGAGCCGCTGCACGAGCGGCACTGGCGCCAGCTCATGCTCGCCCTGTACCGGGAGGGCCGGGAGGGCGAGGCGCTGGCCGCCTACCAATGCGCCCGCGAGGTCTTCGTCGAGGAGCTGGGGACCGACCCGGGCGAGCGTCTCGCTGCGCTCCATCAGGAGATCCTCCAGCGCACACTTCCGCAGACGCCCCGGCCGGGTGGCGCACCGGCCGTCGTCACGGCGGCATCATCCGCCCGTCCCGTGCTGCCCTCCGGGCGGGACCGGTCGACGCTCGCCGGGCGGGACGAGGAGCTCGCCGTGCTCGAGCGCGCGTGGGAGGCGGGCGCGCGCGGTCTGCGCGTCGTCACGATCACCGGGGAACCCGGCATCGGCAAGTCCCGGCTGGCCACCGAGCTCACCGCGCAGCTGGCCGCCGAGCGCGCGGTCACGCTCTTCGGGCGCTGCGACGGCACGCTGGAGATCCCGTACCAGCCGTTCGTCGAGATGATGCGCAGCGACCTCGCCGGGTTGCGCGGCGAGGCGCTGGCGGCCCGGCTCGGACCGGGTGCCGGTGTGCTGGTCCGCCTCGTACCGGAGCTGGCCGAGCGGCTCCCGGAGGGCGTCACCACCCCGCCGCCGTCTGACCCGGGCACCGAGCTGCACCGCACGTTCGACGCCGTTGCGGGGTGGCTCGCCGCGGCCTCCCGCCAGAGCCCGGTGGTCCTGATTCTCGACGACCTGCACTGGGCCGACGCCCAGACGGTGTTGCTGCTGCACCACCTGCTCAAGACGCCGCGCGGGATCCGGGGTCTGCTGCTGATCACCTACCGGGACGGTTGGCTGCGCGACGAGCCCATGCCCCCCGGTGAGAGCGATCCGCGGACCGAGCTGCTGCGCCAGTCCGAGACGCTCACCCACCTGCCGCTGGACAGCCTGACCGAGCACGCGGTCGGCGAGCTGCTGGCGGACGAGCTCGCTCGCCACCTGCTGCCCGGCGACACGGGTGAGCCGGGTGAGACGCGTGTGCCTGAACACCTCGTGCGGTGGGTGCACTCGGCGTCGGGCGGCAACCCGCTGTTCGTCGTCGAGCTCGCCCGGCAGATCACCGACGTCGACGAGGTCCCGGCCGTGCACTCCACACCGGCCGATGCCGTGCCCGCGATCGAGGGCATGTCACCGAACCCGTCGCACAGCCTGCCGACCGGTCTGCGCGAGGTGGTGGACCGTCGGCTCGGGCAGCTCCCCGAGCCCATGCACCGGCTGATGCGCTTCGCGGCGACCATCGGCAGCGAGTTCGAACCGATGGTCCTGCAGCGCGCCGCGGGCGTGGACGACGCCGAGCTCGATGCCCTGCTCAGCGCGGCCACCTACGCGCGTCTCATCGCACCCGTCCCGGGGACGGCGCTGCGGTACGCGTTCGCGCACGAGGTCGTGCGCGCCGCTCTGTACCAGAGCATTCCCCCGCTACGGCGAGCGGCGATGCACCTGGCCGTCGCCCTCGCCATCGAGCACCATCCCGTTCGCGACGCGCCCGACCGGTACGCCCGGCTCGCCTACCACTACTCCGCTGCGAGCGACGGGGAGCCGCACCCGCTGGCCGGGCACTACCTGCGGCAGGCCGGTGACCTGGCGATGGCGCAGGGGGCGCCGGCGGTGGCGGTCGGGTACTACCGCCGGGCGCTCGAGCTCCTTCCCACCGACAGCTCCCGCGGTACCGGCGGCTCGGGCGGTCCGGGCGCGCCGGAGGTGTCCGACGCCGAACGTCCCGGCCAGGCGGACCGGTGCGACCTGATGACGGCCTACGGATCGGCACTGTCCCGCGTCGGTGATCCGGCCTACCGCGAGGTGCTGCTGACTGCGTCCCGGCTGGCGCTCGAGCTCGGCGACGCCGAGCGGCTCACCACGGCGACGCTGGCGAACAGCCGTGGCTG
The DNA here is from genome assembly GCA_964416715.1 of uncultured Actinotalea sp. GTDB lineage: Bacteria > Actinomycetota > Actinomycetes > Actinomycetales > Cellulomonadaceae > Actinotalea. Next base: position 10,103 of record CAYQFJ010000090.1, read on the forward strand.
GTGGTCCACCACGTCGGCCGTCGACCACGAGCGGATCACCATGATCGAGGCGGCGCTCGACGGATGCACCGAGGACGACGTCGGGTCGCGGGTGCAGCTCCTCGCGGCCTGGGCCGTGGAGAACGTACGCGATCCCGGCCGACGCAGCAGCTCCGTGGAGAGCAGTGCGCAGGCGGTCGCTCTCGCGGAGAGCTCCGGCGACGAGGGGCTTCTGGCACTGGCGCTGTCCCACCGGTTCGCGGTCTTGTACGCGGCGTTCGCCGACCCACGCGGCTGCGTCGAGCTGAGCCGTCGGCTCCTGCGGATCGCCGACGACCGCGACGACCCCGGCCTGCGGCTCAGCGCGACGATCAGTCTGGCCCAGTCGGCGATGACGCTGGGGCAGCCCGACGTCGTCGACCGCTGTCTGAACCAGGCGCACCTGCTCGCCGAGGAGCTCGACCAGCCCGCCCGGCTCTGGCTGGTGCAGGGATGGCAGGCCATGCGCGTCGCCATGCGCGGACGCCTGGACGAGGCGGAGTCGCTGGTGCTCGCCGCCTTCGAGCTGGGCACCCGGACCGAGCAGCCGGACGCACCGACCTGGTTCGCCGGCCAGATCTTCACCCTGCGGCACCTAGCCGGTCGGCTCCCTGAGCTCATCGACGAGATCGAGGCACAGGTCGCCAGCCAGTCGGAGGGCATCCCGGCCTGGCGTGCGGCCTACGCGCTGGCGCTCGCACAGGCCGGCCGCACGGACGAGGCGGAGGCGATCCTCGACGACTTCGTCGCACAAGGCTTCGCCCGGCTCCCGGTGGACATGCTGTGGCTGCACGGGATGGCGTACCTGTGCGGCGTGGCCGAGGCGCTCGACCGACCCGACGCCGCGCAAGCGCTCTACGACGCCCTCGCCCCGCACGCCGGGCTGTTCGCGCACAACGGCACCATCGACGCCGGCCCGGTCGACCTCCACCTCGGCACGATGGCACACCTGTTCGGCGACCATGAGGCGGCCGAGCGCCACCTGGCCGACGCCGCGGAGCTGTGCCGGCGGATGGACGCACCGGTGTGGCTCGACCGCTGCGAGTCCGTCCTCGTCGGCTGACTGCCTGGACATCGCGCGCCGGGGTCAGCGCAGAGAGGGGACCGTTCCGTTCGGCAGGCTGGCCTCGAACCAGACGGACTTGCCGCCGGCCGGGTCCGGGGTCACACCCCAGGCCGACGCCAGCCGCTCGACCAGCTGCAACCCGCGCCCGGTCTCGCTCCCCGGTCCGGCGTACCGGACGACGGGTCGCTCGGCGCCGTCGTCGTGCACCGTGACGCGCAGCCGACCCATTCGTTGTTCCAGGCGAAGGGTGACGGCACCGTGCCTGTGCCCGTACCGGACGGCGTTCGTCAACAGCTCGCTGGTGAGCAGCTCGACGACGTCGGCCGTCTTCCCGGCCACTCCTCGCGACCGGGCGGTGCGGGTCAACCACCGGCGGCCGAGGGCGATCGCCTCAGGCACGGCGTTGAGCGCGAGGACGGCGACCCGCTCGTCGAGCGGGCTCGTGTCGCAGGGGCCCGAAGATGCGGGCGCCAGCTCGAGCATCGCCATCGGCCCTCCTCAGCCGGCCGCGCGGAGCGGCATGGACCCCATGAGAGTCCTCGAGGCCCGACCCATGACGCGACTACGTCCGTCAGGTCACGCTCGGGTCCGATCGAGCCGGCCGTGAGCGGGCCACGGCGATGCGCGCCCGCGCGGCACTCACGCGGCGTATCGCGGGGCCATCGACTCCATCTGCTCCATGACGAGCTTGATCGCGCCCGGCTGCTTGTCCGGCGGGTAGTCGTACTTGAC
>CAYQFJ010000091.1:0-11911 GCA_964416715.1 uncultured Actinotalea sp.
GTCCACGACTGGGCGCTCGGCACCCCGGAGGACTCGTGGACCTCCGCGGCGATCCCCTCAGACGGCTCCTACGGCGTGCCGGAGGGCCTGATCTCGTCGTTCCCGGTGGTCTCGACCGACGGGCGCTGGCAGATCGTCCCCGGGCTGGAGGTCAACGACTTCTCCCGGCAGCGGATCGACGCCTCGGTCGCCGAACTCGCCGAGGAGCGCGAGGCGGTCAAGGGCCTCGGCCTGATCTGAGACCGGGACCCTGAGGTCCGGGCCCCGCCGTTCCGGCCCTGTGCGGCTCAGCTCGGGGTCTGCTGGTGGAACGCCATGCGCCAGCCGTCGTCGCGTCGCACGTAGACGCTGCTGATCAACGCCGAGTACTCGGCGTCCGAACGCCGCGCGGTGACCGAGTAGGTGACCAGTGCGGTGTCGGAGGTCAGTGCGGTGACGCCTACGTCGGCCAGCGCGAAAGAGCTCCACGGCGCCCCGGACATCGACTCCAGTGCGTCGGCACGCTCGGTGATGACGAGGCCGCCGGGCAGGAGCATCGTGACCGAGGTGTCGAGGACACGGCCGTAGAAGTCCAGCGCCGCGTCAGCACCGCTGCTGAGCGCCTCCCAGCCGGAGCGTTCGAGGTCGGTGATCTCGGAGGTCATCGAGTCCATCTCTCCAGGTTTGTCGATGGGTGCGATACGTCGCAACCGCGGCACCGGCCCGGGACGACGGCGGCGCGGTACGGCCCGTGGTCACTGGTCGCGAGGGACGACGCTCTCCGCCAGGCATGATGGCTGCATGTCGGAGCGGTGGCCGCGCGTGGCGATCCGGGTGCGGCCCGGTGCGTCGCGCACGAAGGTCGGTGGGTCCTACGGCGACCGGCTGGTCGTCGCGGTGAGCGCGCGTGCGGTCGACGGCGCCGCGACCGAGGCGGCGCTGGAGGCGGTGGCGAAGGCCTACGGCGTCCGACGCCGCAGCGTCCGCCTCCTCGCCGGCGCCACCAGCCGCGACAAGGTCGTCGAGATCGACCTCCCACCCGACGAGGCCCGATCCCGAACCCACCACCTCCGCACCCCACCCCCACACCAGTGATCATGCACTCCAGCGGTGATCATGTAATCCAGCGGTGATCATGCAACTCGACGAATTGCATGATCACCGGCGAGTTGCATGATCAACGCGGAGTTGCATGATCACGCGGAGGTGGGTCAGCCTTTTACGGAGCCGGACATGAGGCCGCCGATGAAGTACTTGCCCAGGACGATGTAGACCAGGAGGGTCGGCAGGGAGGCCAGCAGGGCACCGGACATCGAGACGCCGTAGTCCTGCAGCATCGCGCCGTTGGCGAGGTTGTTCAGGGCGAGTGTGACCGGGCCGTTCTGGCTCGAGGAGAAGAACACCGCGAACAGGAAGTCGTTCCACGCCGAGGTGAACTGCCAGATCAGCACGACGACGAAGCTCGGGACGGAGATAGGCAGCACCACCGAGGCATAGGTCCGCAGGAGCCCCGCACCGTCCATCCGTGCGGCCTCGACGAGCTCCTCGGGCACCGACGTGTAGTAGTTGCGGAAGATCAGCGTGGTGATCGGGATCCCGTAGATCACGTGCAGGATGATCAGCGACGGGATGCCGCTGGGCACCCCCGCGCCGAGCATGAGCTCCAGCAGCGGGATCATCACCGCCTGGTACGGGATGAACATCCCGAACAGGATGAGCGTGAACACCAGGTCGGCGCCGGGGAAGCGCCAGCGGGCGAGCACGAACCCGTTCATCGAGCCCAGCAGCGAGGAGATGATCGCGGCGGGTACGACCATCTGGATCGAGCGCCACAGCGCCGGTGACAGCGTGGTCCAGGCGGTGCTCCAGTTCTCCAGGGACCACACCTGGGGCAGGTTCCAGGCGCGGGCCGGCGTGGCGTCGCCGCCGGTCTTGAAGCTGGTGACCAGCAGGACGTACACCGGGATCAGGATGAGTACCAGGAAGAACAGCAGGAGCGCGTAGCGGGCCGTGCGGGCCAGGCCGTAGCGACTCTTCGGGGGCTTCACGGGTGCGAGCGGTGCACCGACCGCGCGAGCGCCCTCGGTGGAGGCGATGGCGGTCATCGGCGCTTCTCCCCCCGGGACAGGTGGACCAGGTACGGGATCACCAGGATCGCGACGAAGACCAGCAGGATGGCGCCGACCGCGGCGGAGCTCGCGTAGTCGAAGCTGGACTTGAGCACGTACATGTCGATCGCCGGCACCTTCGTCTGGTAGTTCGCCGGCTTGGAGATCGACATGATCAGGTCGAAGGCCTTGAGCGACATGTGGCCGATGATGATCACCGCGGACAGCGCGACCGGGCCGAGCTGGGGGAAGAGCACGTGGCGGTAGAGCTGCCACTCGCTCGCGCCGTCCATCCGGGCGGCCTCACGCAGCTCCTCGGGGATCCCCCGGAACCCCGCGAGGAACAGGGCCATCACGTAGCCGGCGAGCTGCCAGATGGCAGGGATGGTGATCGCGACGATGCCGACGTCGACGTTGTTCCACCAGTTGTTCTGCAGGAAGTCCAGGCCGACGATCTGGAAGAGCCGGTTCAGACCGGACGCCTGCTCACCCTGGTTGGAGTTGAGCAGCCACCGCCAGACCACGCCGGAGGCGATGAAGGACACCGCCATCGGGAACAGGTAGACGGAGCGGAAGACACCCTCGAATCGCACCGGACGGTCCAGCAGCCAGGCCCACAGGAAGCCGAAGAACATCGCACCGGCGAGGAATACCACGGTGTACAGGACGAGGTTCTTCAGCGAGTGCTGGAAGGCCGGGTCGCCCAGCAACCGGATGTAGTTGTCGAACCAGACGAAGGAGTGCGGCTCCTGGCCGGTGGCCTGCGCGGCGGTGTGGATGTTCGTCCCGGAGGTGTGCGCGTTGACCGCGAGCAGGCCGTAGACGAACACGGCCAGCAGGACCAGGGACGGCGAGATGAGCAGGACGGGGGGACCCCATCGTCGGAGCTTGCGAGGCATGGTGCCCCTTCCCGGTGGTGAGCGGTGTGCCGACGGGCCGGAGACGGACGGGTGCCGCCGGCCGGGGATCCCGACCGGCGGCACGCCGTCACAGATCGATCACTGGCTGCCGGCGGCCGCCGCGAGCTCGGACTGGAACGTCGCGATGTCCGACGCCCCGGTGGTGAACTTGCTGACCGCGTCGGAGACCGCGTTCAGCGTGGCGATCGGTGCCGCCGCGCCGTGCGCCAGGGACGAGACGATCGTGTCCTGGCCGAACGACTCGATGGCCGACTGCTGGTACTCGCTGAACTCGGCCGGGTCGGCGTCGGTCCGGGCCGGGATCGAGCCCTTGGCCTTGTTGAACGCGACCTGTCCCTCGAGGGAGCCGACCGTCTCCAGCCATGCCTCGGCGCCGCCGGGGTGCGGTGCACCCACCGGGAGGGTGAACGAGTCCGCGAGGAAGTCGAAGACGCCGTCGGTGCCCGGGACCGGGAAGTACAGGAAGTCCGTCCCGCCCTCCAGGCCGGCGTCCTCGAACGCCGCGACCGCCCAGTCACCCATCACGTTGAACGCGGCCTGGCCGTCGATCACCTGCTGGGTGGCGTCCGGCCAGTCGAGGCCGTCGCGGTCGGTGTTGGTGTAGCTCATCAGCTTCTCGAAGTCCTCGAGTGCCGCGGTGACGTCGCTGCCGTTCCAGTCGGTCGAGCCGTCCCACAGACCGGAGTAGCCCTCCGCGCCGAGGTCGGCCAGCAGGACCGTCTCCAGCAGGTGGACCTGGGTCCAGGTGGTCGCGACCGACAGCGCCGTCTTGCCCGAGGCCTGCACCGCGTCCAGCGCAGCGAACCAGTCGTCCAGGCCGTCGTAGGTGGCGGCGGGGTCGAGCCCGGCGTCCTCGATGACCGTCGGGTTGGCCCAGACCACGTTCGCCCGGTGGATGTTCGACGGGACCGAGTAGATCTTGCCGTCGACGGTCAGACGATCGACCAGGTCGGCCGGGAAGGCGTCGCGCAGCTCGAACTCGTCGTAGAGGTCCGAGACGTCCTCGATCTGGCCGGCGTTGATGTAGTCGGTGAGCTCGGCACCGGCGTGAGCCTGGAACGTGTCCGGCGGGTCGCCCGCCTGCAGACGCGACTGCAGGAGGTCCTTCGCCGCGGAGCCCGCGCCACCGGCGACCGCGCCGTTGATGAACTCGATGTCCGGGTGCTGGGCGTTGAACACCTCGACCAGGGCGTCCAGGCCGAGCTTCTCCGAGCCGGAGGCCCACCAGGTGAAGACCTCGACCTGGCTGGCGTCGCCGGAGCCGGTGTCACCGCCGTCCCCGCCGTCCGTGTCGTCGCCGGTGCCGCCACCGCCGCCCGAGCAAGCCGTCAGGGCGAGGGTGAGCGCTGCCACCCCGGCCGCTGCGGCGCTGAACTTCCGATACGTACGCATCGATGCTCCTATGCCTTCGTCGCGATCCGGACGGGCCACCCTTACGGGCGGCCACTGGGACCCGTACGCCCGCGGCGAGGGGGTCCCTCCCACCGTGCTGCTGCGCACGGCGTCGGTGACAGGTGGTCCCGTCTCCTGCCACCGATCCAAGGCGTGAGGCGTCTTGGTGTCAAGAAGTGAACACAACCTTGGCCGTATCGTGATCTTCCCTTCGGAAGTTGCGGTCAAGTGGGTGCTCGATGATGACCCGCAGTGACCTGAGTCACTGCGGGTATCCTGTTCGGCTGTGGGTGCAGCGAGGACGACTCCGGGCTCGCAGACTTCATTGCGTGAAGCCAACCGCGCCAGGATCGTCAGTGCGGTCCAGCGCCGCGGCTCCCTCACGCAGGTGGAGCTCGCGGGCGTCACGGGGCTGTCCCCGGCCACAGTGTCCAACATCGTCAAGGAGCTCACCACCGCTGGGCTGCTGCACACCTCGCCCACCTCCCGCAGCGGTCGGCGCGCCCAGCAGGTGACCCTCGCGCGCAACCTCGGGCTGGTCGCCGGGGTCCACTTCGGGACCAGGACGCTGCGCGTGGCACTGGCCGACGTCACCCACCGTGTGGTCGCCGAGCAGCGGATGCCGCTGCCCCCGGACCACCGGGCCGACGCCGGGATCGAGCGGGCGGCGATGCTCGTCGTGGAGATGGTCGAGTCCGTCGAGGCGACCATGCAGGAGGTGCTGGCCGTGGGCGTCGGCGTCCCGGCCCCGGTGGACGTGGCGACCGGACGGATCTCCGCCGTGGGGATGCTGCGCGGCTGGGACGGGTTCGCGGTGCCCGAGGAGCTGGAGCGCCGCCTCGGTGTGCGGTGCCACATCGACAACGACGCCAACCTGGGGGCGCTCGCGGAGGTGCGGCTCGGTTCGGCCCGCGGGCGGCGGCACGTGGTCTACCTGCGCGCCTCGCACGGCGTGGGCGGCGGTCTCGTGCTCGACGGCGAGGTGTTCCACGGCCGGTCCGGCACCGCCGGGGAGATCGGGCACATGACCATCGAGGAGAACGGCCCCATCTGCCGGTGCGGCAACCGGGGGTGCCTGGAGACGCTCGTCGGCGCCCCCGTGCTGCTGTCCATGCTCGCCGCCAGTCACGGCTCGCTCACCCTGCGCGACGTGATCACCCGCGCGCAGGACGGCGACCCCGGTTGCCGTCGCGTGATCCACGACGCCGGACGCCACCTCGGGGTGGCCGCTGCCAGCGTGTGCAACCTGTTCGACCCCGAGCTCGTGGTGATCGGAGGTCAGCTCGCCGCCGCGGGGCCGATCCTGATCGACCCGTTGCGTGCGGCCCTGACGCAACGCACCGTCCCGAGCCTGGCCGGACCGGTCGACGTCGTGGCCTCCGAGCTCGGTGACGCCGCGGAGGTGCGCGGCGCGCTCGTGGTGGCACTGGACCAGGCGGCGATCGCCGGCGCGGTGGTGGGTGCCGGATGACGCGTACCCGGTTCGGTCAGGTGCTCGCGGCGGCGGCCACGGCCGCCGCCTGCCTGGTGACGACCGCATGCGTGACACCCGCGGTCCCGCACCAGCCGCCGTCGTCGGACACGATCGCCCTGCTGCTGCCCGAGTCGAAGACGGCGCGCTACGAGGGGGTCGACCGGCCGGTCTTCGAGCACGTCGTCTCCCAGCGGTGCCCGGACTGCACGGTGCTGTACGCCAACGCCGAGCAGGACGCCGCCCGTCAGCAGCAACAGGCAGAGTCGGTGCTCACCCAGGGGGTGGGCGTGCTCGTGCTGGACGCGGTGGACGTGAGCGCGGCGGTCAGCATCGTCGCGGCGGCGAACGCCCGCGACGTCCCGGTGGTCGCCTACGACCGGTTCATCGCCGAGGCGGACCTGGCCTACTACGTCTCGTTCGACAGCACCCGGATCGGCCGGATGCAGGGGGACGCGCTGGTGCAGGCGATGACCGAGCGCGGGGACCTGGGACCGGACGGGGTCCGGGACGGCTCCGGGGTGCTGGTGGTCGGCGGGGCGTCGACGGACCCGAACTCGGCGGCGCTGCGCGAGGGCGTGCACGAGTCGCTGGACCGCGCCGACGTCCCGGTCCTGGCCGGGTACGCGACTCCGGACTGGAGCCCGGACAAGGCCCAGGAGTGGGTGCAGGGCCAGCTGACCCAGTACTCGGGGCGGGTGATCGGCGTGTACGCCGCCAACGACGGCACGGCCGGCGGTGCGATCTCCGCCATGCACGCTGCGGGGCTGGACCCGGTGCCCCCGGTCACCGGGCAGGACGCCGAGCTCGCGGCGATCCAGCGCATCGTCACCGGTGACCAGTACATGACCGTGTACAAGGCGATCAGCCAGCAGGCCCGGACCGCCGCCGAGCTCACCGTCCGGGTGCTGCGCGGCGAGACGCCGGTGGCCACCGCGCTGGTCGACGGCGTCCCCTCGATGCTGCTCGAACCCGTGTCCGTCACCCGCGAGGACGTGGCGGACGTCATCGTGCGCGGCGGCGTCTACACCCTGGACCAGATCTGCACGGATCCGTACCTCGAGGCGTGCCGCGACCTCGGTCTGCTCGAACCGGAGGCCCGATGAACGACATCGCCGAACCGACCCTGTCGCTGCGCGGCGTCTCGCACAGCTTCGGCGCCGTGCGCGCCCTGACGGACATCGACCTCGACGTGCACCCGCACGAGGTGGTCGCGATCGTCGGCGACAACGGGGCGGGCAAGTCCACGCTGGTCAACGTCATGTCCGGGGTGCTCGTCCCGGACGCCGGGCAGGTGGTCGTCGAGGGCACGCCGACGGCGCTGGGCTCACCCTGGGTGGCGCGCCAGCTCGGCATCGCCACGGTGTTCCAGGACCTGGCGCTGTGCGAGGACATCGACGTCGTCGGCAACCTCTTCCTGGGGCAGGAGGTCCACCGCGGTCGCATCCTCGACGAGGTCGCGATGGAGCGGGAGGCGTGGCACCTGCTCGACCAGCTCGCCGCACGGGTCCCCTCGGTGCGCGCGCCGGTCGCGAGCCTGTCCGGCGGGCAGCGGCAGGTGGTGGCGATCGCCCGGGCGCTGCTCGGTGCGCCGCGCGTGCTGGTGCTGGACGAGCCGACGGCGGCGCTGGGCGTCACCCAGACCGCCGAGGTGCTCAACCTCGTCGAACGCGTGCGGGCCTCGGGCTACGGCGTCGTGCTGGTGAGCCACAACATGGCCGACGTGCAGGCCGTGGCCGACCGCGTCGTCGTGCTGCGCCGCGGGCGGCTCAACGGCGTGTTCGACGCCGGACGCGCCAGCTACGAGGAGATCATCGCGGCGATCACCGGCGCGCCGGCCCCGCACCGAGGGGAGGCGTCATGACCGACTCGTCGACCCGGCCCCCGTCGGCCGCCGGCGGCCCCACCAGCGGCGCGGGCAGCCGGGGCACCGGTCCCGTGGCCGGCCCGTCCTGGCGGCACGGTGGTGCGACCTGGGGTCGCTGGCGGGAGCGCGAGCTCGGGTCGATCCCCGTCGTCGTCGGGCTGGTCGTGCTGGCGCTGGCGTTCCAGGCGCTCAACGGCAACTTCCTGTCCAGCGACAACCTGGTCAACCTCACCCTGCAGTCGACCACGACCGGGGTGATCGCGCTCGGCGTCGTGCTGGTGCTGCTGGTCGGGCAGATCGACCTGTCCGTCGGGGCGGTCAGCGGGCTCGCGGCGGCCGTCGTGGCGGTGGGCTTCGTCCAGCAGGGGTGGCCGCTGCTGCTCGCCGTCGCGGTCGCCGTCGCGCTGGGCGGACTGGTGGGGGCGGCGTACGGCTGGCTGTTCACCCGGCTCGGAGTTCCGAGCTTCCTGGTCACCCTCGCCGGGCTGCTGGTGTGCCTCGGGGCACAGGTGCGGGTGCTCGGCTCGACCGGTTCGATCAACCTGCCGTACGAGTCCTGGCTGGTCCGGTTCGCCCAGCAGACCTTCCTGCTCCCGGCGGCGTCCTACGCGCTGGTGGCCGGCGTCGTCCTGGCCTACCTCGCCTCGCGGCTGGTCGAGCGGCGCCGCCGCGAGGCCGCGGGCCTGGCCACCGCGAACCCGGGGACCATCGCGGTCCGGACGGTCGCGCTCGCGGTCGTGCTCGCGGTGCCCACCTGGTACCTGAACACCAACCGGGGCGTGGCCGCCATGTTCGCGCTGTTCGTCCTGCTCGTCGCCGGCGCGGACCTGCTGCTGCGGCGCACCCGGTGGGGGCGGTCGGTGCGGGCGGTCGGCAGCAACGCCGGGTCCGCGCGTCGCGCCGGGATCGCGGTGCGGCGGATCTACGTGTCGTGCTTCGTCGGGTGCGCGGCGCTGGCCGCCTTCGGTGGGGTGCTGTCGGTCGGCCGGCTGGCGGCGGCGAACCAGGGCAGCGGCGGCTCCGACCTCAACCTCACCGCGATCGCGGCGGCCGTCATCGGCGGGACCAGCCTGTTCGGCGGGCGGGGGAGCGCGTGGTCGGCGCTGCTCGGTGTGCTGGTGATCCACTCGATCTCCAGCGGGCTGACGCTGCTGAACCTGGACAGCTCGATCCGCCTCTTGGTGACCGGGCTGGTGCTGGCGGCCGCCATCACGATCGACTCGCTGAGCCGACGCCGCCTGACCACCCCCTAACCGTTGCGTCCGAGGAACACTGGGCCATACGCCAGTGATCCTCGGACGCAAGGGGTGGGGGCAGGGGTGCGGGTCAGCGGAAGACGATGGTGCGCTGGCCGTCGAGCAGGACGCGGTGCTCGGCGTGCCAGCGGACTGCGCGGGCCAGAGCGCGACGCTCGACGTCCTTCCCGAGCGAGACGAGGTCCTCGACCGTGTGGGTGTGGTCGACGCGCTCGACGTCCTGCTCGATGATCGGGCCCTCGTCGAGGTCCCCGGTGACGTAGTGCGACGTCGCGCCGATGAGCTTGACGCCGCGGTCGTGCGCCTGGGCGTAGGGGCGGGCGCCCTTGAAGCTCGGCAGGAACGAGTGGTGGATGTTGATGATCCGGCCGGACAGGGTGCGGCACAGGTCGTCGCTCAGGATCTGCATGTACCGGGCCAGCACGACCAGCTCCACGTCGAGCTCGTCGACCAGCGACAGGAGCGTGGCCTCGGCCTGCGGCTTCGTCTCGCGGGTGACCGGGACGTGGTGGAACCCGATGCCGTAGAACTCGGCGACCGGTGCCAGCGTCGTGTGGTTCGAGACGACGGCCGCGATGTCGACCGGCAGCTTCTCGGACTGCTGGCGGAACAGCAGGTCGTGCAGGCAGTGGGCCGCGGTGGACACCATCACCAGGGTGCGCATCCGGCGGCCGACGACGTCGAGCTGCCAGGTCATCGAGAACTCGTCGGCCAGCTCCTCCAGTGCGGCGGTGAGGTCGTCCCCCGTCGCGAGGGTCAGCACCTGCACCCGCATGAAGAACAGCCCGGACAGCGGGTCGCCGAACTGCTGGGACTCGGTGATGTTGCCCCCGTGCGTGGCGAGCAGGCCGGCGACGGCGTGCACGATGCCGGGACGGTCCGGGCAGGACAGGCTCAGGACCCAGTGGGTCGGCTCCGCGGTGTCGGCGGCGAGCGGGGCAGCAGGTTCGGTCACGATCCCAGAGGCTACCCGCCCGGCCGGCTCCCACCCGCTCCCACCCCGTCGCCCGCCGTCGGCCCGCCCCTGGCCCCGCCACCCCCTGCGATCGCCCGATTGCGTGAGGTTTGCGTCGCGAATCACGCCCGAATGCTCACGGGATCGCGGGGAGGGCGGGAGCGGGGTGACGGGGAGGTGGTCAGGGTTCGGTGCGTCGGTCGCCGTCGGTGGGGCCGGGATGGGACGATGACGCCATGAGCGGGCCCGAGGTGAGGATCGACCTGATCGGCGACGAGTCGGCCGGTGAGCTGCTGACGGTGCGTCGGGCGGCATTCGTCAGCGAGGCCCAGCAGTACGACGACCCGCACATCCCGCCGCTGACCCAGACGCTCGCGGAGCTCCGGGAGGACCTGTCGCGGCCCGACGTCGTCACGCTCGGCGCGTGGTCGGGTCACCGGCTCATCGGTTCGGTCCGGGTGGAGTTCGAGGGGGCGAAGGCCACCCTCGGCCGGCTCGCCGTGGTCCCGGACATGCAGGGGCACGGCATCGGGACGCAGCTCCTGCTGGGGATCCCGCCCTACCTGCCGCCGGAGACCTCCGAGGTGTGGGTCTTCACCGGCAAGGACTCGGTGCAGAACATCACGATGTACACCAAGCACGGCTACCGGCACGAGTACGACGAGACGGCGGGCGACCTGACCTACGCCTACCTGCGCCGGATCCTCGGTGAGGTCGAGCAGCCCGTCGACTGAGCCGGGAACCAACCGCTGGTGCGGGACGGAGGTCGAGTGGCCCACGATCCACAGGTCGACGCCCCGGTGCTCCACGCCGTCGACCTGTCCGACCTGCAGCCCGGTGACGCCGCCGACCTGCTGCCCCGCGCACAGCTCGAGGGTCACGAGCTCACCGACCTGCGGTTCGACGTCCTGGACGTGGAGTCGGCGAGCCTGGTCGAGTGCAGGGTCGAGGGGCTGGTCGCCGGCGAGGTGATCGCTCGTTCGGCGGCGATCGTCGAGTGCGTGCTGGAGCGGATGGACGTCCCGGCGTTCCGGGCCGTGCGAGGTCGTTGGCGTGACGTCGAGCTCGCCGGTTCGCGCCTCGGGGTGGTCGAGGCGTACGACGCCGCCTGGAGCGCGGTGCACCTGGTCGGTTGCCGGCTCGGCTACGTCAACCTGCGCGGGTCGAGGCTGGAGGACGTCGCCTTCACCGACTGCGTCGTCGACGAGCTGGACCTGGGGCAGGCGACCGTCGAGCGGCTCGCGCTGCCCGGCACCCGCTGCACCTCCCTGGACCTGCAGGGTGCCACCCTCGAGCACGCCGACCTGCGCGGAGCCGAGGTGCGGTCGTTGACCGGGATCGGCTCCATGGCCGGCGCGGTGGTCTCCCGCGCGCAGCTGATGGAGCTGGCGCACCTGCTCGCCGAGGACCGGGGCATCCTCGTGGTGGACTGACCGGCCGGCGAATCGCGTCGCACCGGCGTCGGGCGCCTTGCTAGTCTGAGGCGGTCGCGACTGGCGAACGGGTGGACCACCACCGGGGAGCGACGCAGCAGCAGACCACGGGTCGTACGCCTGGGCCCTCGGTCCCGAACCACACCTGCGTGTGCGTGCCCGGGCCGAACCCGGGACCATCACCACACTGCTGAGGCGTAAGGAGCGACCATGACCTCCGACGACGTGCTGGACCAGTCCCTGGCCGAGCTGGACCCGGAGATCGCCGCCGTCCTGGAGGGTGAGCTGGACCGCCAGCGGGACACCCTCGAGATGATCGCGAGCGAGAACTTCGTGCCCCGCGCGGTTCTCCAGGCGCAGGGCTCGGTGCTGACGAACAAGTACGCCGAGGGGTACCCCGGCCGGCGCTACTACGGCGGGTGCGAGCAGGTCGACATCGCCGAGAACCTGGCGATCGACCGGGTCAAGGCGCTGTTCGGTGCCGACCACGCGAACGTCCAGCCGCACTCGGGCGCGCAGGCCAACGCCGC
>CAYQFJ010000092.1:0-11854 GCA_964416715.1 uncultured Actinotalea sp.
GCCGCGAGTGCGTCGAACTCGTCGTCGGGGTGGGGGTAGCGGCGCGAACTCACGCCGGACAGGCTAGCCGCCGCTGCCCGGCGTCAGGCGTCGATGCCCAGGCGACGCGCGGAGCGAGCCCGCTGACGCGAGGAGCGCATCCTGCGCAGGCGCTTGACCAGCATCGGGTCGTGGGCGAGCGCGGCGGGCGAGTCGATCAGCGCGTTGAGGACCTGGTAGTAGCGGGTGGCCGAGAGGTCGAAGAGCTCGCGCACCGCCTGCTCCTTGGCGCCCGCGTACTTCCACCACTGCCGCTCGAAGGCGAGGATCTGCTGGTCACGCTCGGACAGCTCGCCCGGTGCCGCGCCGCCGTCACGGGACGCCGGAGTCTCCTGCCGTTCGGCCAGAGCCGCTGTCGAGTCCATCGTCGAACCTCCCGGGACTTGCGTACCGGCACATGCTAGTCCGCGAACCACACCGGTGTCATTTGCCCGCCCCGGGCACCGCCACCCACCGCCATCGGCCGATCCGGTGAGGATCCGGTGAGGATTCGGGCGCGAATCGCGACGAAAGGCTCACGGGATCGGCGCCCGACGCCGTCGGGCGGGCGCCGCCGGGCCGCTAACCTCGGGGCCGTGGCACGGACAGCGCTGGACCAGCTGGTGGCAGCGGACTGGGCGCGGGCGCTGGCTCCGGTCGAGCCGGCTCTGCACCGGATCGGCGACCGGCTGCGCGAGGAGGTCGCCGCCGGGCACGGCTACCTGCCCGCGCCGCAGAACATCCTGCGCGCCTTCCACCGCCCGATGGCGCAGGTCCGGGTGCTGGTCATCGGTCAGGACCCGTACCCCACCCCCGGTCACGCCGTCGGCCTCTCCTTCTCCGTGGCCGAGCACGTGCGTCCCATCCCCCGCTCCCTGCAGAACATCTACCGCGAGCTGCGGGACGACGTCGGGCCCGACCCGGGTCCCTCCGGGGACCTGTCCGGCTGGGCGGACCAGGGCGTCATGATGCTCAACCGGGTGCTCACGGTCCGTGCCGGCGAGCCCGGGTCACACCGCGGGCTGGGCTGGCAGGAGATCACCGACCGCGCCGTCGCGGCGCTGGTCGAGCGCGGCGGTCCGCTGGTCGCCGTGCTGTGGGGACGCGACGCCCAGCAGGTCCGGCCCGCCCTGGGCGGGGTGCCGGTGGTGGCGGGCGTGCACCCCAGCCCGCTGTCGGCGTCGCGCGGGTTCTTCGGCTCGCGGCCGTTCTCGCGCGTCAACGCACTGCTGGCGGAGCAGGGTGCGCCGCCGGTGGACTGGGGTGCCCGAGCCGCAGCCCGTTCCGACGCCGACGTGCCCGATGCGGACGACGCCGACGTGGACGACGCCGCGGTGTCGTGACGCGTCGAGGGGCCGCCACGTCCCCACGTGACGGCCCCTCGACGAACGGCTGGAGCCTAGGCCCCGGCCTCCTTGAGCACGAGGCTCACCCCCGTGAGCCCTTCCGCGCCCACCGGCGATCCCGCCGGGACGACGAGGCGCAGATCCGACCCGTCCACCACGCCGGTCAACTCGGCCAGCGGAGCCCCCGCGGGCCCCTGCAGGGTCACGACGGCCTCGTACCCTGCACAGTGCTCGTCCAGCCCCGACAGCCGGGCGGCACTGACGGCGTGACCACGCAGTGCGGCGTCGTACGCGACGTCGTAGTCGATGGTGACCGGCGCGGTGCTGCACTGGGTGGCACCGTCGTTGCCGATCAGGATGTTGCCACCGGGCAGGTCCGCACCGGCGGCGGAGGCGGCACGCAGCCCGAGCACGGCCAGCGCGACCAGGGCGACCGAGGCCGCCTGGCGACTCTTCTTGCTGAGCATCGTGTCCCCCTCCTGGGTCCGTGATGTCCGGGTGCCTCGCACCGGACGTCCTGTCCGGTGGGTGCCGCTGCGGCGCGTCGGTGCGCCGGCTCAAGGGCTAGGTGGCGCCGGCGCCGGGCGAGTGCGCGCGCCGAGCCGCACCGGGGTCCGGCTGGGGATCGGTGCTGCGGTGAACGGGACTCATGTCCGCCTCTTGTCGTTCGGCAGCCCGGCTGACCCGGAGGGCCCCGTGGCTTTGCGTCCCCACCTCGCGATGGGTTTGCCGCTTTTCGCTGACGGAATCACAATGGCGCACGGCGCGCGCTGCGGTCCATACCGCTGGTCCGTTCGGGTGCGTCCGAATTGCGGTGGTCGATACCGATCGGAGCACAAACGTCCCGTGACTTTCACCCGTTCGCCCGCTGAAACCGGCCCCGTGGCCGACGATCGGGCAGTCCGCGAAGACTTTCCCCGGTGGAGCCGGTACGTCGCGCTCGGCGACTCGTTCACCGAGGGCCTGTGGGACGTACCCGGCGGCGAACCGCCGGACCGGACCACCGCGGGCGACCCCGACCTCCCGTGCCGCGGCTGGGCCGACCTGCTCGCCGCGCACCTCGACGACCGCCGACGTTCCGCTGCCGACGACGCGACGAGCGCCGACGGGGGCGAGGGTGCCGTCGAACCCGTCCGGTACGCCAACCTGGCCGTCCGCGGGCGGCTCCTGGGGCCGATCCTGCGCGAACAGGTCCCCGAGGCGCTGCGGCTCGACCCGGACCTGGTGAGCCTGGTCGGTGGCGGGAACGACATGCTGCGCCCCACGGCCGACCCGGACGCGATGGCGGCGGGCCTAGAGCGCGCCGTCGTGCGACTCCGCGACACCGGCGCGGACGTGCTGCTGGCCACCGGGATGGACGCGAAGGACAGCCCGCTGGTGCGCCGCACGCGTACCCGGGTCGGCATCTTCAACGCGCACATCTGGTCGATCGCCCGCCGCACCGGTGCGCACGTGGTCGACCTGTGGGGCATGCGCTCGCTGCGGGACTGGCGGATGTGGGCGCCGGACCGCATCCACCTGACCACCGAGGGCCACCGCCGGGTCGCCCAGGGCGCCCTGGTCGCGCTCGGCCTCGAGCCCGACGACGAGGCCTGGGACGACCCGTTGACCCCGCTCCCGCCGCTGCCCCGTGTCGCGCAGCTGCGGGCCGACGCCGAGTGGTTCCGGCGGCACGCCTACCCGTGGGCCACGCGGCGGTTGCACGGGCGGTCCAGCGGCGACCTGCGGGTGCCGAAGCGGCCGGAGCTCACCCCGCTCCGGTAGTGCCCGTGCCGCCCGGCACGCCGGTCGGTTGCACGCCGGACGGTTGCGCGCCGCTCAGTGGCACACCGGTCGACGACACGCCGGTCACGCGTTGGGCACGTACCAGCCGTCGATCGTGACCGCGAAGTCGTAGTCCTGGTCGAAGAGACCGCCGTACCGGCCGGTGGACACCATCACGGCGCCGGGCCCGGGCACGGTCGCGGTCCCGGTGGTGCGGACCGTTCCGTTGTCGCGGTGCACGGTCACCAGCACCTCAGCACCGGAGCACGGTGCGGGGACCGAGAGGCGGACCGCCTGATAGCCGAGGATCCCGAACAGCACCGGGTCGTCCGGCGCGGGCGAGACGGAGACGGTGCACCGCGTCGACGAGAACGCGGTGAGGTTGGCGGAGGTCAGCGACAGGCTCGCCGCGTGCGCGGTGCCGAGCCCGACCGCAGCGAGGACGAGCACGGCACCGACGGTGAGGACCTTGTGTCTCATCGGGAGACCTCCGGTACGGATTCCCGGGCCGGTTCCGTCACCGCCGGTGGCCAGACGACGACCGCCAGGGCCACCAGGAGCAGCGAGACCCAGGTCAGCGGGCTGAGCAGGACCGCGGCGACCCGGCCGAGCTGCGGCACGTGCAGCACCGCCGAGCCCAGGATGTTCTCCTCGGTGGGGTGCCACGGGTCGAGGAAGTCGTTGTTGTCACCGCGGACGACCCAGCCGGTTTCGGCGTCACCGTCGACGATCCGGTGGATCACCCGTGCCCCGCCGACGTCCGGCGGGGTGTAGACGATCACGTCGTCGATAGCGACTGGCCCGCACCGCGAGACCACCAGGTCCCCGGTGCGGTACGTCGGCTCCATCGAGTGACCGGAGACGATGGTCAGTGTGGTGCAGCCGCCCAGCGAGCTGGGCCAGAGCAACCAGCCGACCGCAACCGCCCCGAGTATCCACACCACGCTCGAGGCGGCGCCGAGCAGCCGGCGCAGCGGTCCTGGCGCTGCGCCGGTCTGCTCGGCCACCTCGACGTCCACGGGAAGGAGGACTCGGTCGCTGGTGAGCCGGTCAGCCCGAGATGACGACCGAGACGCCGGCGATGGCGGACGCGGCGGTGGGGCCGATGGCGACGACCGTGCTCGCGGCCGGCGTCCCCGGCAGCGTGATCTCGGTGGCGGTCGCGAGCGCGACACCGGAGTCGTCGACGACGGTCAGGTTCAGGGCCTGACCACCGCACGCCTCGTCGATGTTGCCGAGGTTGACGGCGGCGGTCTCGTACTCGCCGGACGCGAACGTCGACGTGAAGCCGACGGTGATGGGCGTGTCGGCCGGCTGGCACGACGTGACGATGCTGTTGCCGGCGCCGAGCGAGCTGTTGTCGACGTTGAGCTGCGCGGCGGAGGCGATGGACAGACCGGCGACGCCGACGACGGCGAGCGCGATCGCGGCGGACTTGCGGCGGCTGGAAGCCATGGGAGTGTCCTTCGGTGTCGGGGAGGGTGACACGGGGGCGGCACCCTCGGGGGAATTACGCCGGCGGGGGACCGGCAGAAGTCTTTATCGGGATCGGACGATTCGACCTTGAGCGTCCATCTGTGGCGAAAACGGACTTCCCCGGCGCACGCCGGCGCAGAAGTCCGCCAAGAATGGAGCCGCCTGTCGGACTTGAACCGACGACCGTCCGCTTACAAGGCGGGTGCTCTACCACTGAGCTAAGGCGGCACGGGCCGGAAGGCCCGGTCAAAGTCTGACAGACGACGGGCACCGGTCGGGCGGCGTCGACGGGCCACCCGGTGCGTCAGACGAACGGCGTCACGCGAACAGCACGGGCCCGTACTTGAGGAGGATGACGAAGGCCAGCAGGATCAGCCAGCCCCACACGATCACGAAGTCGATGTCCTTCTCGATGGCTCGCTCCGCACGGGCCTGGACCCGCGCCGGCAGGTACAGGTTCCCGTCCCGGATGTTCACGTGGGTCAGCGTGGTGAACACCAGCGTGGTGGACAGCGTCACCAGCAGGCACCACGGGCACAGCGCACCGATCTCGAACATCGACTGCCACAGCAGCCAGTAGGCGAACACCACGCCGATCGTGTAGACCACCTGCGCCCAGAACATGAACCACCGCGGGAAGCGCACCCCCCCGAGCGATGCCACGGCGATCGTGATCACCACCGGCTCGGCCATCAGCCCGATGAACGCGTTGGGGAACCCGAGCAGGCTCGCCTGCCAGGACTGCGCCACCGTCCCGCAGGACAGCACGGCGTTGACGTCGCAGGTCAGCGTCAGGTCCGGATTCTCGGCGAGCAGCAACGCGTCGACCGAGAGCACGAACGACGCCACCAGGCTCGCCGCTGCGGACAACAGCATGGTCGTGAAGATGTACCGGTTGTCGTGCCGCAGCCGGAACATCCGGGCCAGCAGGCCCTCACGGCGCTCCGCCGTGAGGGCCCCGACCGCGTCGTCGTCAGCCACGCGCTTCGGTGATCGCCGTGGCCAGCGCACCGGGCACCCGCCAGTCCACGCCGAGGTCGCTCAGGTTCGTGCCGTCGAGCAGCACCGTGGGTGTCCCGAACTGCGGGGCGAAGTCGCGGGTGGCCTGCTCGGTCGCGGCGGTGACCCAGTGCTTGAACGAGTCGTCGCCCCGGTAGTAGCTGCCGTTGGCGATCGTGCCCGCGACGTCGTCGGGCACCCCGGCCTCGCGGGCGATGTCGGCGATCTCCTTGTCGCTCAGGCCGGTCGAGCCCTCGGCCGGCTGCTGGGCGAACATCGCGTCGTTGAAGGCGACGAAGGCCTCCGGTGCCTCGTTCGCGACCACGGCGGCGGCGGTGGCCGCTCGGGTCGAGAACTGGGTGCCGCGAGAGGCGCGGTCCAGGATCGCGACCGGCCGGTACTCGACCACCACGTCGCCGTCCTCGCGGAGCTGGGCCAGGTCCGCACCGTTGGTCTCCTCGAAGGCACCACAGATCGGGCACATGAAGTCCAGGTACACGGTCAGCTCGGCGGCGCCGTCCTGCGACGCACCTTCACCGGCGACACCGGACTGCCCGACGACGAATCCCCCGCCCTCGGTGGCGACCTCCGGGGCCGTGACGCTGCCGAGCGGGTCCTCGACCTCGGAGAAGTCCGGCAGCGGCTCCAACGGGTCCGGCTGCTGGCTGATGATCCAGAACGCCAGGCCACCGAATGCGACCAGGACGACCACCACCAGCGAGATGACCATGGTGCGTTGGCGGCGGGCGGCGCGCTCCTGCTCGGCGCGCAGCCGGAGCGCCGCGGCGCGGGCCTCCTCGCGGGCCTGCGACTTCGACGGCTTGGACATGAGGGGTTCCTCCAGGTTCGGGTGGGCGGGTGAACCCCGCACCGGGCTGACGATGGCGCTCGGCCGGCGGCCGACGTTCGCGGCTGACTCCTCGCGGCGGTCAGGCGAACAGCGGCACGGGTGGTCCCCGACGCCATCGTGCACGCCCGACGACGTCGCGGTGCGGCCCGCGCCACGCGGTCACCACGGCTGCGCGCAGCACGGGCGCGAACGTCGGGATGGCCCGCGGGATCCGCAGCAGCACCCCGGCGACGAGCTCGACGGCGGAACGGACCGCGCGCCCGAAGGTGCGCAGCAGGCCGAGCCCGACACCCGCGCCGGTCAGGTGGGCGAGCAGGACGGGCACGGCGACCATGACCGTGACGCCGACGACGTCGCGGCCGTCCGCGCCGAGCGCGAGCGCGCCCTCGGGGCACGCGGCGTCGGGCCGCAGCAGCGCGAGCCGCACACCGAGCCACCCCGCGAGCCCGTCACCTGGCAGGCACTGCTGGACGACCACCGCGGCGTTCCGGTGCACGACGACCGCCAGAGCGAGGATCCCGGCAAGGCCGGCCGCACCGGCCAGCCCGGCGAGCACACGAGCCCGCGCACGAGCCCGGCCACGACGGCGCGACCAGGCCGCTGCGGTCCCCTCGGTCATGCCCTGAACCATACGCGGCGGGCCCCGGCTCCGGACACGACCACCCCACCCGCGCCCGCCTAAGACGGCTCAGCGCAGCTCCGGGGGCCCGGGCAGCGGCCACCACACGATGTCCTGGCCGAGGATGCCGAGGGTGACCAGCACGCCCGTCAGCGCGAGGACCACGACGACGAGCGTCACCGCGCCGGGCCGGCCGGGGGCGAGCACCGCGAGGGTCCACCGGCCGCCGACCCGCGTGGTCCTGCTCATCGGCCCGAACCACAGCGCGACCAGCCCGATCAGCACCGCGAGCGCGAGCAGCGCGGGTGCCACCCACTCGGCGTTGTTCGCCAGCACGCCGTTCTCCAGCACGCCGTCAGCAGCACCCTCGGCCGCCCCGTCCGCGGCACCGTCGGTAACCCCGTCCGGCGGCGCCGCCACGACCACCCGCCCGGTCGCCACCGCCCACCAGCCGACGCCGCCGACGACTATCACGCTGCTCGCGGCGACCAGTGCGGACGGCAGGGTCCCGACCAGCGCCCGCAGCAGGTACCACGGCGAGGCCACCACCCCGCGCAGCACGTCACCGGCCGACCCGCTGCGCACCCCGCGGGCGTGCGCTGCGGCCACCGCCAGCCCCACCGCACGTACCAGGACCGCCAGCCCGACGCCGACGGCCAGCGCCACCCCCGGCCGCACCGCACCGAAGGCGGTGAGCAGGGCGGCCACGGCGAGCACGCTGCCCACGCGACGCCGCGGCTCGGGCGGAAGGTCCTCCAGCTCCTCGTCGTCCTCGTCCTGGTCGGACGGCTCGTCGTCCTCGTCGGCCGGGTCGTACTCGTCGGAGAGCTCGTCGGACAGCCCGTCGTCCTCCCCGGGCAACGGCATGACGGCGGTCCGGCCGTCCGAGGCGACGACCGCGGTGGCCCCGGTCGTGCCCGCCTGCTCGGCGTCTGCGTCCGGGTGGACCACCGAGGTGACGTCGTCCTCGCTGCCGAAGGCGTCGTCGTCGGGCACCTCGGTG
The DNA here is from genome assembly GCA_964416715.1 of uncultured Actinotalea sp. GTDB lineage: Bacteria > Actinomycetota > Actinomycetes > Actinomycetales > Cellulomonadaceae > Actinotalea. The sequence goes on from CAYQFJ010000092.1 coordinate 8,076, forward strand.
TCCCCCGCGGCCGCCAGCCGGAGCTCCGCCACGAGGTCGGCGGGTTCGCCCCGCCGGGCCGGGTCGACGGCGAGGGCGGTGCGCAGGGCAAGGGTGCTCCGTGGGTCGAGCCCGTCCAGGTCGGCCTGACCGGCACGCACCCTCGCCAGGACCGCACCGACCGGTCGTACACCGAACGGGGGCCGGCCGGTCGCGGCGAACGCCAGCAGCGCGGCCCAGCCCCACCAGTCGCCCGCCTCGGACGGCTCGCCACCCTCCAGCAGCTCCGGTGACAGGTAGCCCGGCGTCCCCACGACCATGCCGGTGGACGTCACCCGGGCGTCGTCCGCGGCCTGGGCGATCCCGAAGTCGATGAGCACCGCCCCGGTCGACGCGGGGCCGCCAATGCCGCCGCCGTCAGTGCCGCCAGTGCCCTCGGTGCCCTCGGTCCCGGTCAGCAGCACGTTGCCCGGCGTCAGGTCGCGGTGCAGCACCCCGGCGGCGTGCACGGCGACGAGCGCGTCGCGAAGCTCCTCGGCCATCCGGGCCAGCCGGGCGGGCGTCAGGGGCCCCTCCCGGCGCACGACCGCGGCCAGGTCCTCCCCCTCGACCAGCTCGGTGACGACGAACGCCTCGGTGGACTCGATCTCCGCGTCGATCACCCGCGCCACTCCGGGGTGGCGCACCCGCTGCAGGTGCGCCACCTCCCGGCGGAGCCGCTCGCGCGCCGCCGGGTCCGCCCCCAGGTGCGGGTGGAGGAGCTTGAGCGCGACGGCCACCCCGGCACCGTCGACCGCGCGGTACACGGCGCCCATGCCGCCCTGGCCGAGCGGTCCCAGGACGCGGTAGCCCCCGATCTCCGTGCCCGGTTCGACGCCGATCCGCTCCATGACCACACGTTAGTAGGGAGCCGCGGATAACCTCATGAGCGACTCGAGGAGCTGAGGACGTTGTCATCCAAGGGGTATCCACTGGTCGTCGTGGCCAACCGCCTCCCGGTCGACCGCACCGTGGACGAGGAGGGCCGGGCGCACTGGCAGCGCTCGCCCGGCGGGCTGGTCAGCGCACTGGAGCCGGTCATGCAGTCGACCACCGGGGCGTGGGTCGGTTGGAGCGGCCGCGCGGACCTCGAGCTCGAGCCCTTCGACGCGGACGGTATGCACCTGGTGCCGATGACACTGAGCACCACCGAGGTCGCCGAGTACTACGAGGGGTTCTCCAACGACACCCTCTGGCCGCTGAGTCACGACGTGATCAGCCCGCCGGTCTACCACCGCCGCTGGTGGGACGCCTACCGCCGGGTCAACCAGCGGTTCGCCGAGGCGGCAGCCGCCCAGGCCGCGAAGGACGCCGTCGTGTGGGTGCACGACTACCAGCTCCAGCTCGTCCCGGCACTGCTCCGCGAGCTGCGACCGGACCTGCGCATCGGGTACTTCCACCACATACCGTTCCCGCCGCTGGAGCTGTTCGCCCAGCTCCCCTGGCGCCGTCAGGTGGTGCACGGCCTGCTCGGTGCCGACCTGGTGGGCTTCCAGCGCGCCGGGGACGCCGCGAACTTCGTGCGGGTGGTACGCCGGCTGACCGACTTCACCACCCGCGGCCAGGTGGTGCTGGTCCCCGAGGACGACGGTGCGACGCGTCAGGTGCGCGCCGCGCCGTTCCCCATCTCGATCGACTCCGCCAGGTTCGACGCGCTCGCGCGCACCGAGTCGGTACGGGCCCGTGCCAACGAGATCCGGGTGGACCTGGGCGACCCGGACGTGCTGCTGCTCGGCGTCGACCGGCTCGACTACTCCAAGGGCATCCGGCACCGCATCAAGGCCTACGGCGAGCTGCTCAACGAGGGACGGGTGCAGGTACCGGAGGCCGCGCTGGTGCAGGTCGCGAGCCCGAGCCGGGAGAACGTCGAGGCCTACCAGCAGCTCCGCGAGGAGGTCGAGGGGCTCGTGGGGCGGATCAACGGCGAGCACGGCTCGATCGGCTCGGCGGCGGTCTACTACCTGCACCACTCCTACCCGCCGGAGGAGATGGCGGCGCTGTACCTGGCGGCCGACGTCATGCTGGTCACGTCGTTGCGGGACGGGATGAACCTGGTGGCCAAGGAGTTCGTCGCCGCCTGCGTGGACGAGCGCGGGGTGCTGGTGCTCAGCGAGTTCACCGGCGCCGCGGACGAGCTCGCCGGCGCCCTGCTGGTCAACCCGCACGACATCGACGGGCTCAAGGACACCATCGAGCGCGCCGCCCGCATGGAGCCCCGTGAGCAGCGCACCCGGATGCGCAGGCTGCGCCGGCGCGTGCTGGCCGACGACGTCACGAAGTGGTCCGCCCGCTTCCTGGGCACCCTGACGCCGACGTTCCACGGTCCGCAGGAGCACCGGTGAACGGCGGGCGGGCGCCGGTCAACGAGGAGCCTGCACCGGTCGACGACGGGCTGCTCGGCGCGCTCGACGCTCTCGCCGCACTCGCCCGGGACGGCCGACCGGTGCTGGTCGCGCTCGACTTCGACGGCGCCCTGGCCCCGCTCCAGGACGACCCGGCGGCCAGCCGCGCCCTCCCGGAGTCGGTCACGGCCCTGGAGTCGGTCGCGCGCTGCCCCGCCGTCCGGCTCGCGCTGGTCTCCGGCCGAGCGCTGGCCGACCTGGCCGCCCTCGCCGAGGTCCCCGACGGCACCGTCCTGGTCGGCAGCCACGGTGCCGAGCGGGGGCGCCTCGTCGCCGGTCGGCTGGAGCGCGAGGAGCTGGAGCTGCCCGCGGACGCCGCCGCCCGACGTGCGGAGCTCGCCACCGCGCTCGGGGACGCCGTTGCGGGCACCACCGCCCGGCTCGAGCACAAGCCCGCCGCCGTCGTGCTGCACACCCGCACCGCCTCGCCAGAGGACGCCGCGCGGCTCACCGCGGCCGCCCTCGAGCTCGGTGCCCGGGACGGGGTCGACGCGATGCGCGGGAAGGACGTCGTCGAGCTGTCCGTGCTGCGGGTGACCAAGGGCGACGCGCTGGCGGACCTGCGTGCGCGGACCGCGACGACGGGGGCGGGCACCGCGGACGCGTCAGAAGCGGGCTCCGCGGCCGGACTGCTCTACGCCGGCGACGACGTGACCGACGAGCGCGCGTTCGCCACGATGCAGCCCGACGACGTGACGATCAAGGTGGGCCCCGGGTCGACGGCGGCACGGTTCCGCGTCGCCGATCCCGAGGGGCTGGCGTCCGCCCTGGGCCACCTGGCCGCGCGGCTGGACGGGTGAACCGCGGCGCAGCACATCGACGTGTGCCGACCGTCGCGCGGGAGATGTCGCTCGGGGTGATCGAGGTCACCCCCGACGCCGGACCGGGATGTGGCAGGATGACGGAGTCGCACGGGTGACGTGGGCCACAGTTGGCCGGCCTGACTCGTGTCGGTGTCGCGGACGGCACCTGGACACTCCCATTCACGACGGATCGTCCGGCACGTACCTGCCGGTGGAGGGAAGTACAGCACCATGGCAACAGTCACGTTCGACAAGGCGACCCGGATCTACCCGGGCACCGAGCGTCCCGCGGTCGACTCGCTCGACCTGCACGTCGAGGACGGCGAGTTCCTCGTCCTCGTCGGCCCCTCTGGCTGCGGCAAGTCCACCTCCCTGCGCATGCTCGCAGGTCTGGAGGACGTCAACTCCGGCCGCATCCTCATCGGCGACCGCGACGTCACCGACGTCCAGCCGAAGGACCGCGACATCGCGATGGTGTTCCAGAACTACGCGCTGTACCCGCACATGAGCGTGTACGACAACATCGGCTTCGCCCTCAAGCTCAAGAAGCTGCCGA
>CAYQFJ010000093.1:0-11847 GCA_964416715.1 uncultured Actinotalea sp.
CGTCGCCGTCCGGCGCCTCGTCGGCATGGTGTTCCAGCGGCCCAACCCGTTCCCGACCATGTCCGTCGCGGAGAACGTGCTGGCCGGGGTGCGGCTGAACAACCGCCGGATCTCCTCGTCCGACGCCGCGGACCTGGTCGAGTCCTCGCTGGGCGGGGCGAACCTGTGGAACGAGGTCAAGGACCGGCTCGACCGGCCCGGTTCGTCGCTGTCCGGCGGGCAGCAGCAGCGCCTGTGCATCGCCCGGGCGATCGCGGTCCGGCCGCAGGTCCTGCTGATGGACGAGCCCTGCTCGGCGCTGGACCCGATCTCCACCCTGGCCATCGAGGACCTGATCGCCGAGCTCAAGGACGACTACACGATCGTCATCGTGACCCACAACATGCAGCAGGCGGCGCGGGTCAGCGACCGGACGGCGTTCTTCAACATCGCCGGGACGGGCAAGCCCGGCAAGCTGATCGAGGTGGGAGACACCCCGACGATGTTCTCCTCCCCGAGCGTGCAGGCCACCGAGGACTACATCTCGGGCCGCTTCGGGTGAGCGACCGCCTCACCGGCTGGGCGACCGCTTCACCGGCTGGGCGACCGGCTCCAGGCAGCTCGCTCAGGGCACCAGCTCGGCGTACTCCGGAAGCGTGCCGTCCAGGACCGGGACCTGCACCGTCGTCGTGCCGTCCCGGCCGGTGCCGATGCTGAGCTCGACGTACGTACCCGGGGGGACCGGGACGGAGTCGATCTCGAAGTGCTCCTCCTGGTCCGGCCCGAGGGTGACCGTCTCCCCGGGCGCGAGATCGAACGACGTGCTGGCGGACCCCTCCGGGAACGCGAGGGTCACCTCGACCGCCTCGGCCCCGGTGTTGGACACCCCGCCGAGCGCGGTGCCCTCGGCGCCCTCGGCGGAGGCGAGCACCAGGAGGTTGATCGCCCGGAGCTCGCCGACCTCGGCGAGGGTGCCGTCGGAGGCCGCGTAGTCGTTGAGCGTGGTGATCGGGTTGGTCACCGAGCAGCCGGCGGTACCCAGGGCCAGGCTGACGGCGACGACGGCCACGGCGGTGCGGCGACCGGGAAGGTCACCGGGTCGGAGGCGAGGGCGGGCCACGTGGAGCTCCTCAACGGGACGGGTCCCGGTGTACGACGGGACGGTACGACGGTGCGCTGCCAGGGTAGTCGGTCACGGCCGCCGGGCCCGGCAACGTCCGCGGCCGGCGGGTGGTGCTCGGGGCCGGTCGTACGCATCGGGAGCCTGCCGGCCCCGGTATGACGTCCTGACCAGGGCAAACAGCCGGACCGGCCCAGATGGTGCCGTTGGGGGCGTGATAGGATAGGGGCCCGCGAAAGGGGATTCCTCCACATGACCTTCACCGTTGGCGAGACCGTCGTCTACCCGCACCACGGCGCTGCACTGATCGAAGAGATCAAGACGCGGACCATCCGCGGGGAGGACAAGCTCTACCTCAAGCTCAAGGTCGCCCAGGGGGATCTGACCATCGAGGTCCCGGCCGAGAACGTCGATCTCGTCGGCGTGCGCGACGTCGTCGGGCAGGAGGGTCTGGAGAAGGTGTTCGACGTCCTGCGGGCGCCCTACACCGAGGAGCCGACCAACTGGTCGCGCCGCTACAAGGCCAACCTGGAGAAGCTCGCCTCCGGAGACGTCATCAAGGTGGCCGAGGTCGTCCGTGACCTGTCCCGCCGCGACGCGGACCGCGGCCTGTCCGCTGGCGAGAAGCGCATGCTGGCCAAGGCTCGCCAGATCCTCGTCTCGGAGCTCGCCCTGGCCGAGGACACCGAGGAGGAGAACGCCGAGGCCATCCTCGACGAGGTGCTGGCCTCCTGAGCCGAGTCGCCGCGGTCCTCACCGCCGCCGGCAGCGGTCGGCGCCTGGGGCGCGACCTCCCCAAGGCGCTCGTCGACGTCGCGGGTGAGCCGATGCTCGCCCGTGCCGCCCGCGCGCTGGAGCAGTCCGGCGTCGTCGACCTTCTGGTCGTGACGGTCCCGCAGGACCACCAGGGCTTGTTCGCCGCGGCCATGACCACGGCGGCCCTCGACCCCCGCATCCCGGTGACGCTCGCCGTCGGCGGGTCCAGCCGGCAGGCCTCGGTCGCGGCCGGCCTGGCCGCGCTGCCCGACGACGTGGACGTGGTCCTGGTGCACGACGCCGCCCGGGCGCTCGCGCCGTCCACCCTGGTCGCCGAAGTGGTCGCCGCGGTGCGCGCCGGGCACCGCGCGGTGATCCCGGCGGTCCCGGTGGCCGACACCGTGGTGGAGGTCGAGCCGGGTGGGGGTACCGGGGAGCGGGCGGTGCGGAACGTCGACCGGACCTCGTTGCGCGCGGTGCAGACCCCGCAGGGCTTCGACCGGGAGCTCCTGGACCGCGCGCACGCGGCCGCCGCGGCGCGGGCGCTCGACGAGACCAGCGCGGCAACCGACGACGCGTCCCTGTGCGCGCTGCTCGGGGAGCCGGTGACCGTCCTCCCCGGCGCCGCTGAGGCGCTGAAGATCACCACGGAGCAGGACCTCCTGCTGGCCGGGGCCCTGGTGCGACGGGCGGGGGTACGGCGGTGACCGGCCTCCCGCGGACCGGGATCGGCGTCGACGTGCACGCGTTCGCCGCGCCCGGGACGGACCGGGAGCTGTGGGTCGCCGGGCTGCACTGGCCCGGTGAGGTCGGGCTGGTGGGTCACTCCGACGCCGACGTCGCCGCGCACGCGGCCTGCGACGCCCTGCTGTCCGCATCGGGTCTGGGTGACCTGGGGTCGGTCTTCGGGACCGCGGACCCGCAGTGGGCCGGGGCGAGCGGCACGGCGCTGCTCGGCGAGGTCGCCCGCCGGGTGCGCGAGGCCGGCTTCATCGTCGGCAACGTCTCGATCCAGGTGATCGGCAACCACCCGCGCATCGGCTCCCGACGTGCGGAGGCCGAGCGGGTGCTGTCCGAGGCCGTCGGCGCCCCCGTCTCGGTCGCCGGCACCACCACCGACGCCCTCGGACTGACCGGCCGCGGCGAGGGCCTGGCCGCCGTCGCCACCGCACTCGTCGCCCGAGCCTGAGCACGCGGGACCGCCCGGTACTGGACGCTCGTCCCCGGAGGGCGCGGCCCCCGTCCGACGTCGCGAGCCGTGCGGCTACGTCAAGGCCGCAGGTGGTGCGGTGGGTCCGGCACGATGACGATCTTGCCGTGCACCCGCCGGTCGATGCCGACGCGGTGGGCGCGCGCGGCGTCGCTCAGATGGACCGTGGTGGCGATTCGCAGGCGTAGCCGTCCGGCGTCCCAGTGGCGCAGCAGGGTGGGACGTGCCGCGTGCCGGACGTCGGTGCCGGGATCCGCCCCGGGGCCGTTGCCGAGGAGCCGGATGCCCAGCACCGCGCCGTGCCCGAAGCCCGCGATCGTCGCCACCCGTCGACGGTCGGCGACCAGCTCCACCGAGGCGTCGAGCGCCTCGTCGGTGCCCGAGGTGTCGATCGCGGCGTGGATCGGGCCGGTCACCGCCGCACGCACACGTTCGACCAGACCGGCGCCGTAGGTGACGGGGATCGCACCCAGCCCGATCAGGTAGTCGTGGTTGACCGGCGCAGCCGTGCCGATCACCCGTGCGCCGCGGGCGTGGGCGAGCTGGACGGCCATGGAACCCACCGACCCGGAGGCGCCGTGCACCAGCACGGTGTCCCCGGCGCCGACCTTCGTGGCCGCCACGGTGTGCGCGGCCGTGGTGCCCACGACCATCAGACCACCGGCCTCCGGCCACGTCATCGCATCGGGCTTGGCCAGCAGCGAGCTCGCCGGCACGACGATCCGGTCCGCGTACGCGCCGGAGGCCGGGTTGGCGATCACCTCGTCCCCGAGCGCGACGTCCGTCACGTCGGGCCCGACCGCCGCCACGACGCCGGCGGCCTCGAACCCGAGCCGCATCGGCAACCGGTCCGGGTCGGTGCCCCAGATGCCGGAGTACGACTTCCAGTCCGCGGGGTTGACCCCCGCGGCGTGCACGTCGAGCAGCACCTCGCCGGGGCCGGGCGGCGGGACCGCGACGTCCACCACCCGGAGCAGGTCCGGTCCGCCGTATCCGGTCGCAACCACCGCACGCGTCATCTTCTGATCATGGCCCGGGTGACCCGGCCGGGCCACCCCACGACGCGGCCCCGGCCGATCGCTCCGGCCGGGGCCACGTCCGGTGACCGCACGGTGGCCACCTGTCCGGGGGTCAGGCCGTGGGGATCCACACCCGCATCGTCGACGGTCCGCGGTTCGCCCAGTCGTGGTACGGCAGCAGGGGCACCTCGAACGTCTCCTCGGCGCTCTCCGCAGCCCCGGGCCCGACGACGCCCGCGCCGGGCTCGGCCGGTCCGCCGTCCGTCGGCTCCGGCGGAGCATAGGGCCAGGGCTCGTCCGGCGGCCGGACCGCCGAGGCGCGCACCACGACCCGCCCGTCGCGGTCGACCGGCGGCACACCGGCGTCCAGCCGCAACTCGTCCACGCTCTCGACCCCGGGCACGTCCACCGACTCCACGCACAGCACCTCCGGCCCCCGCTCGACCGCGAGGCACCCGCGCACCGCGTCGATCCGGGGATCGGGGCGGGTGAACCGCGGCTCGACCGGAAGGTCGAGCACCACCTCGTCACCGGCCCGGAACACGCGGGTCACCGTGGCGGTACCGGGATCGACGGGGCGCTGCTCGCCGTCGGCCGTGACGGTCGCACCTGCCGCCCACGACGGGACGCGCAGGGACAGGGTCCACGGCCGGTCGTGGCCGGTCACCACCCGCACGACGACGCGTCCGGACCGCGGGTAGTCGGTCTCGACGTCGACCTCGACCGCGCGCCCGTCGGGCAGCCGGGTGCGGACCTGGGCCGGGACGTACTGGTGGAGCTGGAGCCCGTCGTCGTCGGTCGTGGCGACGTAGCCGGCCAGGCTCGCCAGGGTGCGCGCCACGTTCGTCGGGCAGCAGGAGACCGTGAACCAGGGCGCGCGCAGGGAGGAGGCCGCCCGCCCGACGGCACGATCGGCGTCGGGCACCGTGCCGAGCTCCCGCTGGTGCAGGGTGTTCGTGTAGTAGAACGCCCGGCCGTCGGCCGACGGCGAGGTGGCCACGACGTTGTACAGGGTCCGCTCGATGAGGTCGCCGTAGGCCGCGTCCCCGTGGGCGAGCAGCAGCCGCCAGCTCAGCATCACGGAGCTCACGCCGGCGCAGGTCTCGGAGTACGCCCGGTCCGGCGGCAGCATGAAGTCCTCGCCGAAGGCCTCGTCCTGGTGCCGTGAGCCCATGCCGCCGGTCAGGTACGTGCGGCGGGCGACGGTGTTGTGCCACTGCCGGGTGACCGCCGCGAGCAGCGCGTCGTCACCGGTCTCCACCGCGAGGTCCACGGCGCCGCCGGCCAGGTAGTTCGCGCGGACCGCGTGCCCGCGCAGCACGGTCGCCTCGCGGATCGGCACGTCGTCCTGGAAGTACGAGCGGCCGTACTCGATGTCCGCGAGCACCTGGTGCCCACGACGTTCCACGAACAGCCACGCCTGCTCCAGGTACCGGCGCTCACCGGTGACCCGGTACAGCTCCACCAGTGCCGGCTCGATCTCCGGGTGACCGCACACCGAGGCGATCCCCTCGGGACCGAACATCTCGCACACGTGGTCGGCCGCCCGCCGGGCCACCGCCACCAGCGGGTCGGTGTCCACCGACGACGGCCGGGTGCGCGCGCGAGCCACCGCGGCCTGGATCAGGTGGCCGTAGCAGTACAGCTCGTGACCCCACTCCAGGTCGCTGTACCGGGGTGGCTGCCCGGCCCGGCCGAAGGCGGTGCTCAGGTAGCCGTCCGGCTGCTGGGCCGCCGCGACGCGCTCGACGATGGCGTCGTACCGCCGCTCGAGCTCACCGCCCGGGCCACCGCTCGGGTCACTCGGGTCACCGTCCGTGCGACCGAGCTCCCACGCCATCGCCTCGAGCAGCTTGTAGACCTCCGAGTCGGAGAACTCCCGGCCGCGGCGCGCGGTGACCGGACCGTCGTCGCGCACCAGGTCGAAGTTGGCCAGCCATCCCTCGCGCTCCAGCCAGTGCTCGATGTGCGCCAGCGACGCCTCGGTGTTCACCCGCTGCCGGTGACCCCAGAAGCCGCCGGTGAGCCGCACCTCGTCCACTCCCAGCGGCCGCAGCCGACCGTGCCCGGGGGCGACCGGGAGTCCGTGCTGCTCGCTCGGCGTGGGCCGCGTCGCGGCCGGGGACGCGGACGCGGAGGCGACGGGGGAGGCGGCGGACGGCTGGGCCGCGGAACCGGCGGCCTGTGGTGACTGCATTCGGATCAACCCTTGAGTGCGCCGGACATGAATCCCCGGACGTAGTGGCGTTGCAGGAGCAGGAACAGGACGACGCACGGCAGGGCGAGGACGACGACGCCGGCCTGGGTGGCGCCGTAGTCCACGATCCCCATCACCTGCTGGCGCATGTTCGCCACGGCCAGCGGGAGCGGGACCTTGGCGGCGTCGCTGATCAGGATCAGCGGGGCGATGAAGTCGTTCCAGGCGGCGAGGAAGGCGAACAGTCCCACGGTGATCAGCCCGGGCTTGACCGCGGGGACCAGGATGCGGCGCAGCGCCCCGAAGGTGCCGCAGCCGTCGACCAGGGCGGACTCCTCGAGCTCCTTGGGCACGGCCTCGAAGCTGATCCGCATCATGAAGGTCGCGAACGGGAGCTGGAACAGCGTGAGCACGCAGGCCAGCCCCACCAGCGAGCCCTGCAGCCCGATCGCGTTGAGCAGCACGTACAGCGGGATCAGCAGCGTCGCGTACGGGACCATCAGGATCGCCAGGGTGAGCATGAACAGCAGGTTCTTGCCCGGGAACGTGAACCGGGCGAACGCGTACCCGCCCAGCAGCGAGATGCCCAGCGTCAGCACCACCGTCACCCCGGAGACGATGACCGAGTTGAGCAGGTACTGGCCCAGCCCCGCCTGGTAGTTGCTGAGCGTCACGTAGTTGCCGAAGCCCCAGCCGTGCACCTGGTTGGTGCCGGCCTGCGGGGAGACCGAGGCCACCGCGGCCCACACCAGCGGGAACAGGAAGATGATCGCCAGTCCGCCGGTCAGCACGTAGTACGGGGTTCGGGCGAGTGCACCGGCAGCGGGCTCGTGCCGCGTCGCACGGACCGGCGCGACCGGCGTCATCGGCGTCCGGTTGCTCGTCGTCGTGGTGCTCATGCGTCCCTCCCGCGCAGCGCCCGGAACTGCAGGGCGTTGATTGCCAGCAGGGCCAGCAGCACGATGATCGACAGCGCGGCGGCGACCCCGAGGTCGTTGCGGCCGGCGAAGGCCGCGTTGTAGATGAGCTGGACGATGGTGATCGTCGAGTTGTCCGGGCCGCCCTTGGTCAGGATGTAGAACTGGTCGAAGGCCAGCAGGGAGCCGGTGACGCACAGGATCGTGCACAGCGCGATCGAGGGCCGCAGCAGCGGCAACGTGATCCGGGTGAAGATCTGCCGGCGGTTCGCGCCGTCGATCCGCGCCGCCTCGTACACGTCACCGGAGATCCCCTGGAGCCCGACCATCAGCAGCAGCATGTAGAACCCGGCGAACCGCCAGACGATCAGGAACACCGTGGACCACAGGGCCGACGTCGGGGTCCCGAGGAAGGAGATCGGCTCGGTGGTCACCCCCAGGGCCTTCAGCCACGGGTTGAACGGGCCGCTCTGCGGCGAGTACAGCGCGTAGAACAGCAACGACGCCGAGGCGAGCCCGAGTGCGCTGGGCACCAGGATCGCGGTGCGCAGCAGGTTCTTCCAGCGCGTGCTCTCCTGCACCAGCAGCGCCAGCGCGAGGGCCAGCCCCAGCAGGATCACCGTGGTGACGACCGTGTACTTGACGGTGAAGACCACCGCGGGCCAGAACTGCGCCGCGGACACCGCCGAGTCGAAGTTCTCCGGGAGGTTGAGCCCCCGGTTGCCGGCGAACAGCCCCCAGTCGGACGCCGACATCTGCGCCACCAGGAGGATCGGCAGGACGAAGAACACCAGCACGAACACCGCGGTCGGGGTCGCGTAGGCCCAGCCGAGCGCGGTGCGCGGCAGGCGTCTGGCTCGACGGCGCGTGGGCGCCGGGGGTGGCGGGGTGAACGTGGTCGTGGCCACGAAAAGCTCCTTGTCGTGGGTGCACCGTGCCTCCGGGCTTGCGCCGTGGGGTCGGTGCCGTGGGGTCGGGAGGTCGGCCCCGACCCCACGGCGGTCGATCCGCCGAGCCGGTCTACTGCTGCAGCGCGGCGGTGATGGCCTCGTTGTCCTGCTCGACCGTGTCCGTGCCCTCGAACACGGCGTTGCGGAACAGCGTGACCCACGGAGAGCCCGAGGCGTTGAACGCCTGCTGGAAGTTGATCGAGTACGGCGTCCGGCTGTTCGGGTCGGCGGCCACCTCGTTGACCGTCACCACGCGCGGGTCCGCCGAGGAGTACTCGTTGTCGACCAGGTCGCTGCGGGCGATCACGTCACCGTTCTTCGCCAGCACCTCCACCTGGGCCTCCTCGGAGAGCATCCAGGCCAGGAAGTTCCACGCCTGGTCGGCCACCTTGGAGTCCTTGGAGATGCCGATGCCGTCACCGCCGATGAACGTGGCGACCCCGCCGTCCACGCCCGGGATACCCGTGACGCCGGTGTCGACCGTCTGGTCCGCGGTGGACAGCAGGGTGGCCGGGTACGGCATGACGCCGATGCTGCCCTCCTGGAAGGGGGCGACCCAGGTGGCGCCCGTGTCGTCCCGCGAGCCCGGGTGCACTGCGCCGGCCTCCCACAGCTCACGCCACGTCGCGTAGACCTCCTGTGCGGCGTCCCCGTCGAGCAGCGACTCGGTGCCCTCGGCGTTCATCACGTCCTCACCGGAGGCCCAGATCATCGGGAACCAGGTGAAGACCCCGCAGCCACCGCAGTTGCCGCCGAAGTACGTCCCGTAGACCCCGTCCTTGTCCAGGGCCTGGACGGCCAGCGCCTGCTCCTTGAACTCGGCGAGCGTCGTCGGTCCCTGCTCGGGGTCCAGGCCCGCCTCGCGGTACAGGTCCTTGTTCCAGAACATCATCGACAGGTCGAGCACGAACGGCAGCACGTACTCGACGCCGTCGTAGGTGCCGGCGTCGATGTGACCGCGGTTGAGCGTGTCCGCGAACGGGAGGGACTCGATCCGGTCGGTGATGTCGCTGAACAGGCCGGCCTCGGTCCAGTTCGGCACGTAGACGATGTCCGCGGCGAACAGGTCGGGCAGGTCACCGGAGCCGGCCGCCGCGCCGACCCGTGCGACGTAGTCGTCGTTCGGCGTGATGGTGAGCTCGACCTGGTTCTCGTGGCTGGCGTTGTAGGCCTCGACGAGCAGGTTCGCCTGCTTCTCCAGGGGTGCGCGGGTCCACAGCGTCAGGGTGGTCCCGTCGTCGACGCCCTCCCAGGCCTCACCGTCGGGGGAGTCGCCACCGTCGTCGCCCGGGGAGGCGCCGTCGTCCGGGCTCTCCTCGGGGGTGTCGCTGGAGCAGGCCACCAGGCCGGCAACCAGCAGGCTCGCGGTCGCCACGCCCGCGAGTGCGCGCCGTCGGCCCGTGGTGCGCGTGGTTCTCATCTGATCTCCTCGTGCTCTTCGTTGAGCGCCGTGCTCGCTCGGCGGGTGGTGGTCCGGACCTTGTGCCGGGGAGGCGCGGAGTCCGAGTAACTTCCGAATACATTGTCGGATCAGGTTTCTGTCGTGCACCCTTCAACCAGGAGAACCGGGCCGAAAAGGTTTTCTGAACGTAGTTCGGACGGATGCTGCGCGTCAAGCGTCGGACCGGTTACAGTTCGGTCAAGGCCGCGCCCCGGAGCGTGGCCGACGTGGGCTGTGGAGCGGACGTTGGGAGGGGCGCGATGGCGGCACGCAACGGCGGTACGTCCGGCCGCGCGGTCACCCTGACCGACGTCGCCCGGCTCGCCGGTGTGTCCGTGGCCACGGCGTCCAAGGCGCTCAACGGCCGCACCCAGGTACGGGCCGAGACGCGCGCCCGGGTGATCGCGGCGGCCGAGCGGCTGTCGTTCTCACCCAACGCGCTGGCCCAAGGACTGCTCGCCGGACGCACCGGCACGGTCGGGCTGCTGACCTCGGACCTCGACGGGCGCTTCTCCATCCCGATCCTGATGGGCGCCGAGGACGCGTTCGGGGCCGGACGCGCATCGGTGTTCCTGTGCGATGCACGCGGTGACGCCATCCGCGAGCAGCACCACGTGCGGGCGCTGCTGTCACGGCGGGTGGACGGACTGATCGTCGTCGGCGCCCGGCCGGACCCGCGCCCGTCCCTCGGCCGCGACCTGCCGGTCCCGGTGGTGTACGCCTACGCCCCCTCCGACGACCCGGCCGACCTCTCCCTGGTCAGCGACAACACCGGCGGGGGCCGGCTCGCCGTCGAGCACCTCGTCGCCCGTGGCCGGCGCCGGATCGCGCACATCACCGGTGACATCACCTACGGCGCGACCACCGCCCGCGCGGCCGGTGCCCGGGCCGCCCTGGAGGACGCGGGGCTCCCGCTGGCCGGCGGGGACGTGATGTTCGGCGAGTGGTCCGAGGCGTGGGGGCGCGGGGCCACCCGGCTGCTGCTGGACCGCGAACCGGACATCGACGCCATCTTCGCCGGATCGGACCAGATCGCCCGCGGTGTGCTCGACGCCCTGCACGAGCTGGGCAAGGAGGTGCCGGAGGGCATCGCCGTCATCGGCTACGACAACTGGGAGGTGCTGGCCGCCAACAGCCGACCGCCGTTGTCCAGCGTCGACATCCGGTTGGAGGACCTGGGACGGCTTGCCGCCCAGCGACTCTTCGACGCGATCGAGGGCGACCCGGGTGCCGGCGTCGAGGTGCACCCGTGCCGCGTCGTCGTCCGCGCCTCGACCACCCCCCTCGGCTGAGCCGGTCGCCCCGCCCCAGGTCCCCCTCCGACCAACCTCGGACTCCCCGGAGTGCCCTCCCCCCGCACGCCTGCTCCCGAGTACCCGACCGGAGTGCGAGCGTTCGGGCGCTTCCCGACCGGAGTGTGGAGCGTTCCGGCGCGACACGCCGGGCGTGTCGGCTCCAAGCGCTCCACTCGAGGGGTGAACGCTCCAGTTGCGGGGCGGAGCGCTCCACTCGAGGGGTGAACGCTCCAGTTGCGGGGCGGAGCGCTCCAGTTGCGGGGCGGAGCGCTCCACTCGAGGGGTGAACGCTCCAGTTGCGGGACGGAACGCTCCACTTGAGGGGTGAACGCTCCAGTTGTGGGACGGAGCGCTCCACACCTGGGGGGCGTGAGCGGTGGGCGGGGCGTGCCGGGCGGGGAGGGGGCCCCGGTACCCTTGCGCGGTGAGCCTGCGCCTCTTCGACTCCGCCACCCGCACCACGCGTGAGCTGGTCCCGCTGCGTCCGGGACGGATCGGGATGTACGTGTGCGGGGCGACCGTCCAGGGCCCGCCGCACATCGGCCACCTGCGGATGGCCGTGGCCTTCGACATCCTGGTGCGCTGGCTGCGGCGGTCCGGGCTCGACGTCACGATGATCCGCAACGTCACCGACATCGACGACAAGATCCTCACCCGATCGGTCGAGGCCGGCGTCCCGTGGTGGGCGTGGGCGCAGCGGTACGAGCGGGACTTCACCGCAGCGTACGACGCCGTCGGTTGCCTCCCGCCGACGTACGAGCCGCGTGCCACCGGCCACGTCCCGGAGATGATCGAGCTGATGACCCGTCTGGTCGACGCCGGTCACGCCTACGTCACCGGGGACGGTGACGTGTGGTTCGACGTGCGCTCGTACCCGGACTACGGCGCACTGACCAACCAGCGACCCGAGGACCTGCCGCCCGCCGCGGACTCGGTCGACGAGGCCACCGCGACCGTCAAGCG
>CAYQFJ010000094.1:0-11711 GCA_964416715.1 uncultured Actinotalea sp.
CGAGCACGGCCTTCTGGGCGTGCAGCCGGTTCTCGGCCTCGTCGAACACCACCGACCTGGGCCCGTCGATCACCTCGGCGGTGATCTCCTTGCCCCGGTAGGCGGGCAGGCAGTGCAGCACGACGGCGTCCGGCGCGGCCAGGGCGAGCAGGTCGCCGTCCACGCGGTACCCGCCGAGGAGCGCCTCGGCGCGGTCCGCGGCCGTCTGGTCCCCCATGGACACCCAGGTGTCCGTCGCCAGGGCGTGCGCACCCGAGGCCGCCTGCGCCGGTGAGTCGGTGACCAGCACCGAGCCCCCGGTCCCGGCGGCGATCCGCTCGGCGCGGGCGACGATCTCCGGGTCGGGCGGGCGCTCGCCGGGCGTGCCGATCCGGACGTGCAGCCCCGCGGTGGCCCCGCCGAGCAGGTAGGAGTGCGCCATGTTGTTCGAGCCGTCGCCGAGGTAGGCCAGCGTGGTCCCCGGCAGCGCGTCGAGGCCCGCCCGGTGCTCGGCGATCGTCAGCAGGTCGGCGAGCACCTGGCACGGGTGGAGCTGGTCGGTCAGCGCGTTCACGACCGGGACGTCCACGTACGCGGCCATCTCCTCCAGCCGGGACTGCTCGTAGGTGCGCCAGACGATGGCCGCGACCTGCCGGCCGATCACCCGCGCGGTGTCCGCGACCGACTCCCGCACGCCGATCTGCGCGAGCCGCCCGTCGATCACCACGGGGTGCCCGCCGAGCTCGGTGATCCCGACGGTGAACGAGAGCTGGGTGCGCAGCGTGGGCTTGTCGAACAGCACCGCGACCGCCTGCGGCCCCGCCAGCGGCCGGGCCGAGTAGCGGTCGGTCTTGAGCCGGGTGGCCAGGTGCAGCACCTCGGCCTGCTCGGCCGGGCTCAGGTCGTCGTCGCGCAGCAGGTGCCGGGTCACGACTGCACCTCCTTCGTGTCGACGGTTCCCCCGGCGTCCACGGACAGCCCGGCGAGGAAGTCGACGAACGGGCTCACCTGCTCCCAGGTGAGCAGCAGCGACGGGGCCAGGCGCAGCGAGCCGGGTGTCACCGCGTTCACCACGAAGCCCGCCTCGAGCGCCCGGTCGGCGACGGTCGCGGCGACCGGGGCGACCAGCTCGGTGGCGATCAGCAACCCGTACCCGCGCACCTCCTCGACCACCGGGAGGTCCGCCAGCGCCGTGCTCAGCCGTGCGCCGAGCTCACGCACGTGCCCCAGCACGCCGTCCCGCTCGATCACGCCGAGGGTCGCCAGCGCGGCGGCGCAGCACACCGGGTTGCCGCCGAAGGTCGAGCCGTGCTGCCCCGGCCCCAGCAGCGTCGCTGCACTCTCGGTCATCGCGACGACGGCCCCGATCGGCAGCCCGCCGGCGAGCCCCTTGGCGAGCGTGACGACGTCGGGCCGCACCCCGGAGCCGAGCTCGGGGTTCTGGTGGGCGAACCATGCACCGGTGCGGCCGACGCCGGTCTGCACCTCGTCGATCGCCAGCAGCGCGCCGTGCCGGTCGGCCAGCGTGCGGGCGTGCGCCAGGTACCCGGGGGGCAGCGGGCGGACCCCCGCCTCTCCCTGGACGACCTCGACCACCAGGGCCGCGACGTCGTCGGACATCGCCGCCTCGAGCGCGGCGGTGTCACCGAACGGCAGGAACTCCACGCCGCCGGGCAGCGGCTCGAACGGCTCGCGGAACCCGGGCTTGTGGGTCATGGCCAGCGCACCCATGCTCCGGCCGTGGAACCCGCCCTCGAGCGCCAGGATGCGGGGCCGTCCGGTGCGCCGGGCCATCTTGAACAGCGCCTCGTTCGACTCGGTCCCCGAGTTGGTGAAGAACACCCGGGCGTGCGGTCCGGCCTCCAGCAGCGAGATCAGCGTCTCGGCGAGGCCGACCTGCGCCGGGGTGGTGAAGAAGTTCGAGACGTGCCCGAGGGTTCCCAGCTGCGCGCTCACCGCCGCGGTCAGGGTCGGGTGGGCGTGTCCCAGCACGTTGACGGCGATCCCGCCGAGCAGGTCCAGGTACCGCCGGCCGTCGGCGTCCCACACGTACGGGCCCTCACCACGCACCAGCACCCTCTTGGGCGTGCCGAACGTGTTCATCAGGGCGTGCGAGTAGCGCTCGGTCCACTCCTGGACGGAGCCGGTCTCCCGGAGCACCGGCTCCTTCGTCTCGGCGTTCACGTGCGCGCCTCCGTCAGGTCGTCGGGCAGGACCATGGTTCCCAGTCCCTCGGTGGTGAAGACCTCCGCGAGCACCGCGTGCGGCCGGCGTCCGTCGACGACGTGCGCCTGGGAGACCCCGCCGCGCACGGCCCGCAGGCACGCCTCCATCTTGGGCACCATGCCGGACTCCAGGGCCGGCAGCAGGGCGGCCAGCTCGGAGGTGTGGATCGTGCTCACCAGCGACGACCGGTCCGGCCAGTCGGTGTACAGGCCCTCGACGTCGGTGAGCATGATGAGCTTGGTCGCGCCGAGGGCCACCGCGAGCGCCGCGGCGGCGGTGTCCGCGTTGACGTTGAGCACCTGCGTCGGGTCGTCGATGTCCGGAGCGACCGTGGACACGACCGGGATCCGCCCGGCGTCCACCAGGTCCTGCACCGCCCGCGGGTCGACCTCGACCACGTCACCCACCTGGCCGACGTCGACCTCGTTCCCGTCCACCACGGCGGTGCGCCGGCGTGCCCGGAGCAGGCCGCCGTCCTCGCCGGACATCCCGACCGCGTGCGGGCCGTGCGCGTTGAGCAGGCCGACCAGGTCCCGGGACACCTGGCCGGTCAGCACCATGCGGACCACGTCCATGCTCTCGGGCGTGGTGACCCGCAGCCCGCCCCGGAACTCGCTGTCGATCCCGAGCCGGCCGAGCATCGAGGAGATCTGCGGACCGCCGCCGTGCACCACGACCGGGTGCAGCCCGACCATCCGCAGGAAGACCATGTCCTGCGCGAACGCGCGCTTGAGGTCCTCGTCCACCATGGCGTTGCCGCCGTACTTGATCACGAACAGGGCGCCGCGGAACCGTTCCAGCCAGGGCAGCGCCTCGATCAGCACCTCGGCCTTGCGGTCGGCCGGGATCGCGTCCAGCTCGATGTCGTCGGTCATGTCGAGTACGCGCTGTTCTCGTGGACGTAGGCGTGCGTCAGGTCGTTGGTCCACACCGTCGCGGACTCATCGCCGGCGTGCAGGTCGATCTCGATGTGCACGTCGCGGGCGGCGGCCAGGTCGACGCTCTCCCGGGGCTCCCCCGGGCCACCGGCGCGGCACACCTGCACCCCGTTGACCGAGACGTCGAGCAGGTCGGGGTCGAAGGCGGCGACCTCCTCGGGCACGGTCCCCACCTGGGCGACGATCCGGCCCCAGTTCGGGTCGTTGCCGAAGACGGCCGCCTTGACCAGGTTGGACCGCGTGACCGCCCGCGCGACGGCGACCGCCGCGTCCTCGGACCCGGCCCCCACCACCCGGACCGCGATGTCGTGGCTCGCCCCCTCCGCGTCCGCAACCAGCGCCCGGGCCAGCTCGGCGCACGCGGCGACGAGCGCCTCGGTGAGCGTGGGCCCGTCGACCTCGACCCCGGAGGCGCCCGAGGCGAGCAGGGCCACGGTGTCCGAGGTCGAGGTGCACCCGTCGGAGTCGATCCGGTCGAAGGTGACCCGGGTCGCTGCCCGCAGGGCGGCGTCCGCGGTCGCGGCGTCGACGACGGCGTCCGTGGTCAGCACGCACAGCATGGTCGCCAGCGACGGGGCGAGCATGCCCGCGCCCTTGGCCATCCCGCCGATCGACCAGCCGTCCCGGGCCACGTGCACGTTCTTCGGGACCGAGTCGGTCGTCATGATCGCCTCGGCCGCGTCCGGGCCGCCGGTGGCGCTGAGCCCGGAGGACGCCTCGGTCACCCCCGCCAGCAGCCGCTCGCGGGGCAGCCGCTCACCGATCAGCCCGGTGGAGCAGACCAGCACGTCCGCGGAGGAGATCCCCAGCAGCGCGCCCACGTGCTCGGCGGTGGCGTGCGTGTCCGCGAAACCCTCCGCACCGGTGCACACGTTCGCCCCGCCGGAGTTGAGGACCACTGCGTGCACGACGCCGTCGCCGACCACCTGCCGGGACCAGGTCACCGGTGCCCCGACGACACGGTTGGTGGTGAACACCGCGGCGCCCACGTGCAGCGGGCCGTCGTTGACCACCAGGGCGACGTCGCGGGCGCCGGCGGACTTCAGGCCGGCCGCGACCCCGGCGGCCCGGAACCCGGCCGGGCCGGTGACGCTCACGGCGCGACTCCGTCCACGCTCAGGCCGGTGGTCTCCGGCAGGCCCAGGGCGAGGTTCATCGACTGCACGGCGGCTCCCGCGGTCCCCTTGGTCAAGTTGTCCAGCGCGCACACGGCGACCACCCGGCGGGCGCGCTCGTCCACGGCGACCTGTACGAGCGCGGTGTTCGCACCGACGGTCGACGCGGTCGCCGGCCAGGGCAGCGATCCGTCCGGGCCCGGGGGAAGCAGCCGCACGAACGGCTCCTCGGCGTAGGCCCGCGCCCAGGCCGAGCGCACCGAGGCGGCGTCGGCCCCGGGGGCCAGCGGCGCGGTCACGGTGGCCAGGATCCCGCGGGACATGGGGACCAGCACGGGGGTGAAGGAGATCCGCACCTCGTCCGCGCCGGCGAGCCGCAGGTTCTGCTCGATCTCGGGGACGTGCCGGTGCTTCCCGCCCACGGCGTACGGCGCCGCGGAACCCAGTCCCTCCGCGGCCAGCAGGTGCGTCTTGGCGGACCTGCCCGCGCCCGAGTAGCCGACCGACAGGACGGCGACCAGGTCGTCGGCCCGGACCACGCCTGCGGCTACTCCAGGCTGGATCGCCAGGGTCGCGGCGGTGACGTTGCAGCCGGGGACCGCGACCCGCCGTACGCCGGCCAGTGCGTCCCGCTGCCGCGCCGCGCCGCCGTCGACGATGAGCTCGGGCAGGCCGTAGGGCCAGGCCGCGGAGTGCTTCGAGCCGTAGAAGTCGGTCCAGTCCGCGGCGTCGACCAGGCGGTGGTCCGCGGCGCAGTCGAGGACCAGCACGTCCGGGTCCACCTGGGCCAGCGCGTCCGCGACCGCCCCGGAGGCGCCGTGCGGTAGCGCGAGGACGACGACGTCGTGCCCGGCGAGCGTCTCCGGTCCGGTGGGGGCGATCACCCGGTCCGCGAGGGACCGCAGGTGGGGCTGGTGCTCACCGAGCCGGTTGCCTGCCGAGCTGTGCGCCGTGACGGCGCCGATCTCGACCTCGGGGTGCGTGGCGAGCAGACGCAGCACCTCGCCACCGGCGTACCCGCTCGCGCCCGACACCGCCACCCGGATGGTCATGCGCATGAACATACACCGTCAAGCAGATCTATACAAAGCCCAGGTCGCAGAGGTTCCGCGGGCCAGACGCAGCAGAGCTCGGGTGGCGGCCTCAGGCGGCCAGCTGGGCCCGGATCTGGCGCTTGGCCCGCGCGAGCATGCCGGTCATCCCGCGCAGCCTCAGCGGGCTCACGGCCTCGGTCAGCCCGAGGGTGAACGGGTAGTCCTCGGGGACGGCCAGCGCGACGTCCGCAGGGACGCCGTCCAACCCCTCGGCCAGGATCGCGGCGAAGCCGCGCGTGGTCGGTGACTCCTTCGGTGCGCTCGCGTAGAAGTGCACCAACCCGTCCGGGCCGACCTCGGTGAAGGCGTGCACCGGGGACTGGCACTCCTCGACGCGCTCGAGCAGCTCGGGGTGGTCCGCGTACCGCTCCGGCAGGTCCGGGAGCTCCTCGGACAGCTCGAGCAGGAGCTGGAGGCGGTCGGCCTCGGACAGCTCCAGGAAGTCCTCGCGGATGCTCTCCAGCGCGGGCGGGACGGATCCGGCGGTCGTGTCGTTCATGGGTCGATCCTCGCACCCGCCGGCGCGTGCCGCCGACGACGGTCGGACGCCGTCAGGACGGCAGCTCCCCCGGTTCGGACCCCTTGACCACCGGGACACGCACGGCGTTGCCCCACTCGGTCCAGGAGCCGTCGTAGTTGCGCACCCGCTCCATGCCCAGCAGGTGGGTCAGCGCGAACCAGGTGTGACTGGACCGCTCGCCGATCCGGCAGTAGGTGACGACCTCGTCGTCGGGCACGATGTCCAGGCCCTTCTGGTAGATCTCCTCGAGCTCGGCGCGCGGCTTGAACGTGCCGTCCTCGGCGACCGCGGTCGCCCACGGGACGTTGCGCGCCGTGGGGATGTGGCCCGTGCGCAGCGCGCCCTCGTTCGGGTAGTCGGGCATGTGGGCCAGCTCGCCCGAGTACTCCCGCGGGGACCGGATGTCGATCAGCGGCTTGCCCAGGTGTGCGAGCACGTCGTCCTTGAACGCGCGCAAGGTGGTGTCGTCCCGCTCGACCACCGGGTACTCGACCGGCGTCGGCGTCGGCACCTCCCGGGTGATCTCCCGGCCCTCGGCGATCCACAGGTCGCGGCCCCCGTCGAGCAGCCGCACGTCCGGGTGTCCGAACAGCGAGAAGACCCACAGCGTGTAGGCGGCCCACCAGTTGCTCTTGTCCCCGTAGACCACCACCGTCGTGTCCCGGGCGATGCCCTTCGCGCCCAGCAGCGCGGCGAACCGCTCACCGTCGACGTAGTCGCGCACGTCGGCGTCGTTCAGGTCGGTGTGCCAGTCGATCTTCACCGCACCCGGGATGTGCCCGGTCTCGTACAGCAGCACGTCCTCGTCGGACTCGACCACCACCAGGCCCTCGGTGCCCAGCCGTTCGGCGAGCCAACCGGTGGTGACCAGTCGCTCGGGGTGGGCGTAGTCGGCGATCTTGGCGGAGGAGGTGTCGCGATCGAGGGTCATGGATCGATAGTCTCCCCGAAGTCATCCCATCAGTGGTGGCGGACACATGGTGAGACGGTGACCGACCGCCATGTGACCCCTCAGGCCCCGCACGGAGCGACGGCGCCGCCTCCCACGTTAGGACAAGGTATGCGAGCGATCAGCGCGACCGAGGCCGGCGGACTCGACGTCCTGCGGCTCACCGAGGAGCCGGACCCGACGCCGGGCGAGGGGCAGGTCGTCGTGGACGTGGCGGCCGCCGGGGTGAACTTCGTCGACACCTACCGCCGCGAGGGCCGGTACCCGATGCCGTTCCCGCACGTGGTGGGCTCCGAGGGCGCCGGGACCGTGCGGGCCGTCGGACCAGGGGTGGACCGGGTCGCGGTCGGTGACCGGGTCGGCTGGGTGGCCTCGGTCACCGGCTCCTACGCCGAGCGCGTCCTGCTACGGGACGACGACGTCGTGTCGGTTCCCGAGGGCGTCGACCTCCCCACCGCGGCGGCCGTGCTGCTGCAAGGGATGACGGCGCACTACCTGGTCACCTCGACCTTCCCGGTGATCCCGGGTCAGGACGTGCTGGTGCACGCCGGCGCCGGTGGCGTGGGTCTGCTGCTCACCCAGCTCGCCGTCGGCCGGGGCGCGCGGGTCCTGTCCACCGTCGGTGCCCCGGAGAAGGTGGACCTGTCGCGCGGGGCGGGCGCGAGCGAGGTCATCCGCTACGACGAGCTGCCCGACCTGACCAGGGACCTGCCCGAGCTCGTCCGGGGCCTGACCGGCGGTGCGGGCGTGCACACGGTGTACGACGGCGTGGGCAGGGCGACCTTCGACGCCTCCCTGGCCTCGCTGCGCCCGCGCGGTGGGCTCGCGCTCTTCGGCGGCGCGTCCGGCGCCGTCCCACCGGTCGACCCGCTGCGGCTGATGGACGGCGGCTCGGTCTACCTCACCCGGCCCTTCCTGGCGCACTACGTCGCGACGCCCGAGGAGCTGCGCACCCGGGCGGGTGAGGTGCTCCACGCCGTGGCCGCCGGGGAGCTGGACGTGCGGGTGGGGGCGAGGTTCCCGCTCGCCGACGCCGCGCAGGCACACCGGGCGCTGGAGGGACGGGCGACCACCGGAAAGGTCCTCCTGCTGCCCTGAGACCCACCGACGGCCACTTCGGGCCCCGGCGACGACCGCCGCCGCGGGGCCTGCCGTCGGTGGCTCCGTCCCCCTAGGATCGCCGCGTGAGGATCGGACTGCGCAACATCGAGGCGGCGGACCTGCAGACGCTCGCGGTCCTCAACGACGCCGCGGTGCCCGCGGTCAACCCGCTCGGGGTGGACGGGCTGCGGAAGCTGCTGCCGCACTGCGACCTCGCCGCGGTGGCCATCGAGCTCGACGAGGCCGGTGAGCCACCTGTCGGCTTCCTGCTGGGGATGGTGCCCGGGTCGGCCTACGACAGCGAGAACTACCGGTGGTTCACCGACAACCGACCCGACGCGTTCTACGTCGACCGCATCGTGGTCGCACCGCGTGCGCGGGGCCGTGGCGTCGGCGCGGCACTGCACGAGGCCGCCGCCGCGCACGCCGCCAGGAGCGGCCTTGCCGCCGTGGGCTGCGAGGTCAACCTCGACCCGCCGAACCCGCGGTCGATCGAGTTCCACCGGCGGATCGGGTTCGAGCAGGTCGCCGAGCAGGTCACCAAGAACGGCACGGTGCGCGTCGCGCTCATGCTCCGCGAGCTGTAGCCCGGACGCTCACGGTGACCGGGGACCGGTCAGCTCCGGAGCACCGCACCGTGCCGCCGCGCGGCCTCCGCCACCGCGGATTCCCGCACGGCCGCCGCCTCGGCGGACGTCAGCGTGCGGTCGGCGGCGCGCAGCCGCAACGAGAACGCCAGCGACTTATGGCCGTCCGGCACCTGCTCCCCGGTGTAGACGTCGAAGAGGTGGAGCTCCTCGAGCACCTCGCCGGCCGAGGAGGACGACGCGCCGACCCGCACCGCCTCGAGCAGCTCACCGGCGGGCACCGCTTCGTCGACCACGAGCGCGATGTCCTCCTTGGCCACCGGGAACGTCGAGACGGGTCGGGCCTGGGCCGGTTCGGTCGGCGCGACGGCGAGCAGCAGGTCCAGGTCCACCTCGAAGGCCGCCGCACGCTCGGGCAGCCCGAGTGCGGCGACCACCTTGGGGTGCAGCTCACCGGCGTGGCCGGCCAGCTCGCCGTCCGTGGTCTCCAGGCGCGCCGTGCGGCCCGGGTGCCAGGGGCGGTGGTCGGCCTCCGCCACGACGACCACCTCGACGCCGACGGTACGGGCCACCAGCAGGGCCGCCGCCAGCGCGTCGGTGTGGTCGGCCCGTCGGCCCGGACCCCACCAGCCGGCCGGCTCGCGCAGGCCGGTCAGCACGCCGGCCACCCGACGTGGCTGGGGCGGGACGGCTGCGGCGAGCCTTGCCAGCTCCGCGTCCGACGGGCGGCGTGCGCCGGGCAGCAGGGGCGCCGACGGAGCCCCCGGCCTCGGCCGGGTGACCAGCCCGATCTCGAACACCGCCAGGTCGCTCGTCCCGCGGGCGACGTTGCGGCGGGCCGTGGCCAGCAGCGTCACCAGGAGGTTCGTACGCATCTCGGGCTGCTCGTCGGACAACGGGTTGACCAGACGCACCGCCCGCCGGCGCGGGTCGTCGTCGGGCAGCGTGAGCTCGTCGTGCTGGTGCGGCCCGACGAACGGATAGCTGAGGGTCTCCACCAGGCCGGCGGCGGCGAGCGCGTCGGCGACCGCCCGCCGGGCACGCTGGGCGGTGGTCAGGCCGCGGCCGGCCGGCGCGGTGGGCAGCACCGAGGGGATCTCGTCGTAGCCGCGCAGCCGGGCGACCTCCTCGACCAGGTCGACCGGGACCTGCAGGTCCGGTCGCCAGCTCGGCGGCGTGACCGCGACCGTCCCCACCGCGTGTCGTCCGCGGGATGCCTCGGTCCGGGTCTCAGCGAGGGTGCAGCCGATCTGCTCCAGCGTCTCGCGCACCTGGGTCTCGGTGTAGTCGACCCCCACGAGGCGGCCGGGGAGGTCCAGGGCGAGCTCGACGGTCGGTGGATCGGCCGGCCGTCCGACGTCGGTCAGCGCGTCGTCCGCGGTGCCCCCACCGTGGGTCAGGAGCAACTCGACCACGCGCCGCACGGCCACCCGCGGGAGCCGTGGGTCGACGCCGCGCTCGAACCGCTTGGCCGCCTCGCTGGGCACCTTGTGCCGTCGCGCCGTCCGGGCCACGGTCACCGGGTCGAAGTGCGCCGCCTCGATCAGCAGGTCGGTCGTCGCCGGGCCGACCTCGCTCTCGGCACCGCCCATCACCCCGGCGAGACCGAGCACCCGGCTGCCCGGTCCGTCCGGCGAGTCGGTGATGAGCAGGTCCTCGGGGTCGAGCCGTCGCTCGACGTCGTCCAGGGTGGTCAGCTGCTCCCCCACGGCCGCGCGTCGCACCACGATCGGCGCGCTGAGCGTGCCGAGGTCGTAGGCGTGCAGCGGCTGACCGAGGTCGAGCATCACGTAGTTCGTCACGTCCACGGCCAGCGAGATCGGTCGCATACCGGCCTGCACCAGCCGTCGCTGCATCCAGGCCGGCGACGGACCGGCCGCCGCGACCCCGCGCACCACCTGTGCCACGAACCTGTCGCAGCCCTGGACGCCACCGATCGGCGCGTCGTCGGACAGCTCGATCCCGAACCCACCGGTCGCCGGGCGCTCGTCGCGGGCCTCGGGCAGGCCCGGGTCGGTGAACGCCGCCCCGGTCGAGTGGCCGTACTCGCGGGCCACCCCGCGCATCGAGAAGCAGTAGCCGCGGTCCGGGGTGACGTTGATCTCCAGGACGCCCTCGCCCAGACCGAGCAGGTCACAGGCGTCGGTGCCCGGCGCCGCGTCCAGGCCCAGGTCGGCCAGCACGATCACGCCGGTGTGGTCCTGACCGAGGCCCAGCTCCCGGGCCGAGCAGATCATCCCGTCCGAGACGTGTCCGTACGTCTTGCGCGAGGTGATCGGGAACGGCCCGGGCAGCACCGCACCGGGCAGCGCCACCACGACGCGGTCCCCCACCGTGATGTTCGGCGCGCCGCACACGATCCCGCGGGGCGCGCGCCCGCCGTCGGGCAGCGACCCGTTGTGCTCGGGGCCGACGTCGACCTGGCACCACCGGATCGTCTTGCCGTTGGACTGCGGCTCGGGCGTGACCTCCACCAGCTCACCGACGACCAGCGGCCCGGTCACCGGCGCGGGGTGGATCTCCTCCTCCTCCAGCCCGACCCGGACCAGGTCGGCGGCGAGCTGCTCCGGGGTCGTGCCCTCGGGCAGGTCGACGTGGTCGGCCAGCCAGGACAGCGGTACGCGCGGCATCACAGACCCCCGAGCCGGAGCGAGAAGCGCACGTCGCCCTCGACCATGTCGTGCATGTCGGCGATGCCGTGGCGCAGCATCAGCGTCCGCTCGATCCCCATGCCGAAGGCGAAACCCGAGTAGACGTCCGGGTCGATCCCGCAGGCGAGCAGCACGTTGGGGTTGACCATCCCGCACCCTCCCCACTCGATCCAGCCGGCGCCGCCCTTCTTCTGCGGGAACCACAGGTCCATCTCCGCGCTGGGCTCGGTGAACGGGAAGAAGGAGGGGCGCAACCGGGTGCGGGCCTCCGGGCCGAACACCGCCTGGGCGAAGTGGTCCAGGGTGCCCTTGAGGTGCGCCATGGTCAGGCCCTTGTCCACCGCGAGCCCCTCGACCTGGTGGAAGACCGGTGTGTGGGTCGCGTCGAGCTCGTCGGTGCGGAACGTCTTGCCGGGGCACGCGATGTACACCGGGAGCTCCCGTTCGAGCAGCGCGCGCGCCTGCACCGGCGACGTGTGCGTCCGCAGCACCAGCCCGGACGGCTGCGGCCCCTGTGCACCGGGAGGGCCCTCCACGAAGAACGTGTCCTG
>CAYQFJ010000095.1:0-11626 GCA_964416715.1 uncultured Actinotalea sp.
GTCTGGCGCATGGTGGTGTGGAGCTCGGTGATGCGGTCGGGGGTCATCCGCTCGGCCGGTGCGGTGATGCTGACGGCGGCGATCGCGGCACCGGCGCGCAGCAGCGGGACGGCGACACAGCTGATGCCCGGCTCGTTCTCCTGCTCCTCGGTGGCGTACCCGGCGGCCCGCGCGAGCTCCAGGACCGACTGCACGTGCGCGACGTCGACCTCGGCACCGGCGGCCCGCGCGTACCCGGCGAGCGCGGCGTCGTCCAGTGCGGCACCGACCGCGCGGTGGGCGAGCAGCGCCCGGCCCAGCGCCGTGGTGACCGCGGGCCGGCGCCGGCCGACGGCCGACCACACCCGCACCGGACGCTCCGGCTCGACCTTGTCCAGGTAGACCACATGGCTGCCGCTGAGCGTGCCCAGGTGCACCAGCTCGTCCGTCGCGGCGCACAGCGCGACCAGCGCCGGGTGCAGCAGACCCGGGAGGTTCTCCTCGCCGAAGTAGGTGCGGGCCAGGTCCGTCGCCGCGGCACCGAGCAGGTAGGCACCCGACGCCGGGTGCTGGGTCACGAAGTCCCGGTGCCGCAGCGCGGCCAGCCCGCGGTGCACGGTCGTCTTGTTGAGGTCCAGCGCGCTCGCCAGCTCGGCGAGGGTCATGCCGCGCGCACCGGCGTCGGCCAGCGTCGTGAGCATCCGCAGCGCCCGGTCCACGCTCTCGACCGGCGACGTCTCCACCATGCGCCCAACCCTCCCACGCCCACCAGCCCCCACCACTTGTACCTCCGTACCGATCCGGTGAGGTATTGGCAGTGATTCACAACCGGAACCTCACCGGATCGTGGCCACTTCAGGTGACCGTGCCGAGCTGCCAGGGGATGAACTCGTCCTGGCCCAGGTCGAGCTCCTCGCTGACGGTCAGCTCACCGGAGGCCACGGCGAGGATCTTGGCGAAGATCTCCTCACCGACCTGCTCCAGGGTCGCGGTCCCGTCGACGACGCGGCCGGCGTTGAGATCCATGTCCTCGGCCATCCGCAGGTACGTCTCGGTGTTCGTGGCGACCTTGACCACCGGCGTCGGCTTGCCGCCGAGCACCGAGCCGCGTCCGGTGGTGAACACCACGACGTTCGCGCCGCCGGCGATCAGGCCGGTCACCGACACCGGGTCGTAGCCGGGGGTGTCCATGAACCCGAAGCCGGGCTCGGAGATCCGCTCGGCGTACTGGTACACCGCCCGCAGCTCGGCGCTGCCGCCCTTGGCCACCGCGCCCAGAGACTTCTCGAGGATGGTGGTCAGCCCACCCGCCTTGTTCCCCGGCGAGGGGTTGTTGTCCAGCGTCCCGCCGCCGGACTCGGCGTACCCGCGCCACCAGTCGATCCGGTCCAGCAGCAGCCGCCCCACCTCGCGGCTCACCGCCCGGCGGGTCAGCAGGTGCTCGGCTCCGAACACCTCCGGCGTCTCGGCCAGCACCGATCGCCCGCCGTACGCGACCAGCCGGTCCGAGGCCAGCCCGAGCGCGGGGTTCGCGGTGATCCCCGAGTACCCGTCCGAGCCGCCGCAGTTGAGCCCGAGCACCAGCTCGGAGACGTCGCACTCGACCCGGCGCAGTGCGTCGATCTGCGGGAGCATCTTCTCGATCGCCTCGACGCCGGCACGCACCGTGCGCCGGATGCCGCCGATCTCCTGGATCGTCATCTGCGTGACGATCTTGTCCTCCGGCAGGTCCACCCCGACGGTGAGCTGGTCGACCTGGATCATCTCGCAGCCGAGCCCGAGCACCAGCAGCCCGACGACGTTCGGGTGGTCGGCGTAGCCGCGCAGGGTTCGCAGCAGCATCTGGCCGCCCTCGCTCGCCGGCACCATGCCGCACCCGCTGGTGTGGGTGAGCGCGACGACGCCGTCCACGTGCGGGTAGGCGTCCAGCACCGGCCCGCGGAACTGGTCCGCGATGAGCTTCGCGGTGCTCGCCGAGCAGTTGACCGAGGTCAGGATGGCCACGTAGTTCCGGGTCCCGACGCGCCCGTCGGCCCGCCGGTAGCCCCGGAAGGTCGGTCGCGGACCGTCCGGCGCCACGGGGTTGTGACGCGCGGTGCCGAACTCGTACTCCTGGTGCACCTCGGCCATGCCCAGGTTGTGCGTGTGCACGTGGTCGCCGACGGCGATCGGTACGGTCGCCCGGCCGATCGACTGCCCGTACTTGTGCACCTCCGCCCCGGCCGCGACGTCGCGCACCGCGAGCTTGTGGCCCCGCGGCACGCTCTGGGTGACGGTGAGCGGCTCGCCCTCGGCCCGGTCGAGCACCGTGCCGGACTGCAGGTCCGAGGTCGCCACCGCGACGTCGTCGTCCGGGCGCAGCAGCAGCGCCACATCGGCCAGGCGCGCGGTGCCCGGCCGAGGTCGCGCTGTCCCGGTGGTCACCGGCACTCCGTGCGCACGCGAGTTCTTTTCACGCCGACGCCGACGCCGGGACCGGGTAGGCGGTCTTCGGCAGGTTGTAGGTGAGGTCGACCGCGACCTCCGCGGCCTCGTCGAGGTCGAGCCGGTGCTCGGCGACCAGGCGGGCGAGGAACCCGGCGTCGACCCGGCGGGCCAGGTCGTGCCGTGCGGGGATGGAGAAGAAGGCCCGGGTGTCGTCGACGAACCCCGTCGTGTTGTAGAAGCCCGCCGTGTCGGTGACCAGCTCACGGAACCGGCGCATGCCGTCGGAGGTGTCCAGGAACCACCAGGGTGCACCGAGCCTGAGCGCCGGGTAGACGCCTGCCAGCGGCGCGAGCTCGCGGGAGTAGGTGTCCTCGTCGACCGTGAAGGCGATCATCCGGAAGTTGGGGTGGTGACCGAAGGCCTCGAGCACCGGCCGCAGCCCACGCGTGTACTCCGTGACCACCGGGATGTCGTAGCCGACGTCGGACCCGCGCGCGGCGAACACCCCACCGTCGTGGTTGCGCAGCACCCCGGGGTGGAGCTGCAGGGTCAGGCCGTCGTCGGCGGACATCCGCGCCATCTGGAACAGCATGTGCGCGGCGAACGCCGCCGACTGCGCCTCGGTGGCCTCCCCGCGCAGTGCGTCGGCGAAGATCCGCTCGGCCTCGGCCTCGTCCAGCGGCGTGGTGTCCGCGGCGAGGTGGCCGTGGTCCGACGCGCGCGCTCCCGCCTCGATGAAGGTCCGGCGCCGAGCCTCCAGGGCACGCAGGAACGAGCGGTACCCGTCCACCGGGACGTCGGCCCGCTCGGCCAGCAGGGCGACGTCGTCGGCCCAGCTCGCGTGCGCGACGTGCAGCAGGGCGTCGGGGCGGAAGGTCGGGACGATGCGACCGCCCCAGCCGCGGCCGGCGAGCGCGGCGTGGTCGGCGAGACTCGCCGTCGCCGAGTCGGTGGTGGCGAGGATCTCCAGGTTGAACCGCTCCACCAGGGCGAGCGGTCGGTAGGAGTCGGCCGCCAGTCGCTCGGCGATCTCGTCGTAGAGGAGGTCGGCGGTCTCGACGGACGGTGCCGCGCTCAGGCCGAGGACCTCGGCGAAGACGTGCTCGAGCCAGTAGCGCGTCGGGGTGCCGCGGAAGAGATGCCAGTGCGCGCTGAACGTGCGCCAGATGGCGCGCGGGTCGGTCTCGACCGGGCCGCCGTCACGGCGCGGGACCCCGAGCGCGTCCAGCGGCACGCCCTGGGACACGAGCATGCGGGTGAGGTAGTGGTCCGGGATGACGAAGACCTCCGCCGGGTTGCCGAAGTGCTCGTCGGCATTGAGGACGGAGACATCGACGTGCCCGTGCATCGACACGATCGGCAGGTCGCGGGTGTGTCCGTACAGGTCCCGGG
The DNA here is from genome assembly GCA_964416715.1 of uncultured Actinotalea sp. Taxonomy (GTDB): domain Bacteria; phylum Actinomycetota; class Actinomycetes; order Actinomycetales; family Cellulomonadaceae; genus Actinotalea. The sequence goes on from CAYQFJ010000095.1 coordinate 3,799, forward strand.
CGATCTCCCGCGTGGTCGGATCGGCCGGCAGCGCGCGGTCCTCGTGCAGCGTCCAGCGGGCGACGGCGCGGGTGGGGACGGACACAGAACCTCCAACACGATGTGAAACGCAATTCACAGCAATCATCCCTGGACGGGCGTACGAGGCACAAGTCTACGCACTCAGGCGCACGTACAGCACCGTGACGCCGTGATCGCGCCGACGGCGACGCGACGTGCCGCCGAAACTTGCCGAGACGTTTGAAACATGATCCAATCGCATTCATCCGCGCTTCTCGCGCTCCCCCGCGACAGATCACCGCTCACCCGGACGGAGCCCCGATGGTCACCTTGCGCGACGTCGCCCGCGCGGCCGGTGTCTCACCGGCCACGGCCTCGCGTGCGCTCGCCCAGCCGGCGAAGGTCTCACCCGCCCGGCGCGAGAGCGTCCGGCGTGCCGCTGCCGAGCTCGGGTACCGCGGCCCCCGGCACGAGGACGACGAGACCCGCCGGTGCCTGGGCCTGATCGTGCCGGACATGGAGAACCCGTTCTTCGCGAGCATCGCCAAGACCATCCAGCGCAGGGCGCGGGCCGCCGGGCTCGCGGTGCTGATCGCGGACACCGAGGAGGACGCCCAGCTCGAGGCGGACCCGATCGCCCAGATGGGACCGCTCGTCGACGGGTTCGTGCTGTGCTCGCCGCGGATGTCCACCGCGGCGCTGGAGTCGCTGGCCCGCACGCCGGAGATCATCCTGGTCAACCGGGTCTCGGAGCACCTGAGGTCCGTGGTGATCGACAACCAGGACGGCATCCGCCAGGCGCTGCGCCACCTCGACGCGCTGGGCCACCGCCGGATCGCCTACGCCGGCGGGCAGGCCGGCTCCTGGTCCGACGCCGAGCGCCGGCACGGCCTCCAGGTCGCCGCAGCCGAGCTGCCCGACGTCGAGATCCTCCCGCTCGGCCAGTTCCCCCCGGTGTACGCCGGCGGGGTGGCCGCGGCCGACCTCGCCGTCGCCGGGGGTGCCACCGCCGTGATCGCGCACAACGACCTGATCGCCCTCGGTGTGCTCAACCGGCTGCGTACCCGCGCGATCGCCGTGCCGGAGCAGATGTCCGTGGTCGGGTTCGACGACATCCCGGCCGCGACGCAGGTCTCACCGACGCTCACCACCGTCGCCACGCCGCTGGCACAGGTGGCCCGCACGGCCGTCGACATGCTGCTCGAACCCTCGCTCCCGGGGGCCACGGCACCGGGTGTCGACGACGCCTCGAGCGCGCTCGACCCCGCCCACCGCAGCCTCCTGCTGCCGGTCTCGCTCGTGGTCCGGGGATCCACCGGTCCGGCACCGAACGCTGCCCGCCGGCAGGGAGTCTCCGCATGACCCGCACGTCCAGTGCCGCGGGACCGGCCGGCGTCGACCGCCTCTCCCTGAGCACGCTCGGCCCCGCACTGGCGCGCCGCGGCTCGCGCGGGCCGGCGGCTCGCACCGCGGTGGCCCGCACAGCGGCACCCGGTCATGACGGCGAGGTCCGGGGACCGGCGGTCGACCCGGCCGCCACCACCGTCGGCATCGTCCACCTCGGCGTCGGCGCCTTCCACCGGGCGCACCAGGCGGTCTTCACCGAGGACGCCGCCGCGGCGACCGGCGAGTCGGGTTGGGGCATTCTCGGGGTGACGCAGCGCAGCGCCCGCGTCGCCGAGCAGCTCGCCCCGCAGGACGGCTTGTACGGCGTGCTGACCAAGGGCCGCGAGTCCACCTCGCTGCGCGTCATCGGGTCCATGCGCGGCGCGGCCTTCCTCGCCGGCGACTCCGCGCTGGTGCTCGAGGCGATCGCCGCGCCGACGACGCACGTCGTGTCCTCGACGGTCTCCGAGAAGGGCTACCGCCGGCTCCCGTCCGGGGACCCCGACCTCGCCGACCCGGACCTCGCGGCCGACGTCGCCGCCCTGGCCGCCGAGCTCGGTGGCGGCGTGATCGGACCGGAGGCGACCGGCGTCGGCCGGGCCGACGACCCGGCGCGCACCCCGATGGGAGCGCTGGTCCGCGGGCTCGCCCGGCGCCACGCCGGGAGCGGCGCACCCCTGACCGTGCTGTGCTGCGACAACATGACCGACAACGGACGCGCCGTCGAGCGCCTGGTGCACGGCATCGTCGAGGCGGTGACCGGCCCGCGCGCACAGGAGCTCCGTTCCTGGATCGAGGAGTCGGTCCGCTTCCCGATGACGATGGTCGACCGGATCACACCGCGCACCACCGACGCCCACCGCGCCGAGGCCGGGGCGCTGCTCGGGCTGCGGGACGAGGCGCTCGTGGTGGCCGAGCCGTTCAGCCAGTGGGTCATCGAGGACCTGTTCGCCGGGCCGCGGCCGCGCTGGGAGCTGGCCGGGGCGACGGTGACCGACGACGTCGCGCCGTACGAGCGCGCGAAGCTGCGGATGCTCAACGGCGCCCACTCGGCGGTGGCGTACCTGGGTGCGCTCGCCGGGCACCGGATGATCGACGAGGCCGTGACCGATCCGGAGATCGCTTCCGTGGTCCGCATGCTGATGGCCGACGAGGTCGTGCCCACGCTGACCGCCCCCCAAGGCATGGACCTGAGGCGCTACGGCGAGCAGATCCTCGAGCGCTTCGCGAACCCGTCCACCGGGTACACCACGGCGCAGGTGGCCGGCGACGGCTCGCAGAAGCTGCCGATCCGCCTGCTGGGCACGGTGGCCGACCGCCTGGCCGCCGACGTCGTACCACCGGCCGCGACCAGGGCGGTGGCCGCCTGGATCGTCTACGTCGCCCGCGGCCGGGACGCGAGCGGGCGGGAACTGGTGCTGGACGACCCGCTCGCCGACCGGCTGCACGCCACCGCCGCCGGCGACGACGCCGGGCTCGCCGACCGGATGCTCGGGCTCACCGAGGTCTTCGCCGAGCCGGTCCGCGAGCACGACGGCTTCCGTCGCGCCCTGCGTACCGAGGTGGCCGACCTGCTACGCACCAACCCCTGACCTGCCGGTGTGTCCCGGCCGCCGGGCCGGCCGACATCCGCGCCGCCGCCCGATCGGGTGAGCTTTCGGGCGTGAATCGCGCCCGATTCCTCACGGGATCGGTTGGGGCCGGTGAGGGTGGCCGGTGAGGGCGCGAGGTCAGTCGTCCCGGGACTCGCGGACCTGGGCGACGAGCTGGGTCGGGCTGACGAAGCGCAGCGCGACGATCAGGATCACCATCATCGTCACCGTGTAGACCACGGCCATCGCGGAGATGAGCTGACGCGCCTCCCCGCCGCCGGCCGCCGTCATCGCCCGGTAGATCGCCACGACCAGCGTGTCCGACTGCGGGCCGGAGACCAGGAAGGTCAGCTCGAACATCCCGACCGTCCGGACGAGCACGAGCACCGACGCCGCCAGGATGCCCGGGACCAGCAGCGGTCCGAGGATCCGGGTGAACACGGTCTTCATGGTGGCGCCGGACATCCGGGCCGCGTTCTCGATGGACGGGTTGATCTGCTCGATGAACGGCGTCATCGTCATGATCACGAACGGCACCGACGGCACCATGTTGACCAGGATCACCGCGGTCAGCGTCCGGCCCAGCCCGACGTTGTACATGACGGTCGCCAGCGGGATGCCGTAGGTGATCGGGGGCATCAGCACCGGCAGCAGGAACATCGCGTAGACCGTCCGCTTGAGCGGGAACGAGCGCCGGGCGAGCAGGTACGCCGCGGGCACGCCGATCAGCACCGAGGCGATGATCACCACGGCGGCGACCAGCAGCGTCACGCCGATGACGTGCGCCATCCCGAAGCGCTCCCAGGCGCTGGCGTACTGCGAGATCGAGAACTCCGGCGGCAGCCAGCCCTCGAACCACGACCGGCCGAACGAGTCGACGACGACGCTGACCAGGATCCCGATGAGGAAGATGAAGAACGCTGCGACGGCGGCCCACACGAACCACGTGCTGGGGGACGCGACCAGCGCCTTCTCCCCCGGGGCCCGGTGGGCGTTGCGGCGCCGGACCGGCGGTGCCGGCTCGACGACGGGCGGGGGGAGGTGTGCGGTCGGTGTGGCCATCAGCCCTTGCCTCCGGTCGAGCCCTTGTACAGGAACGATCGCCACAGCAGGACGATGGCGATCACGATGAGCTCGACGACGCCCATCATGATGGCGATGGTCGAGGCCATCGAGTAGTTGATCTGCTCACCGAACGAGCGGTACGCCATCAGCGCCATCACGCGCGTCTCACCCATCGCGTCACCGACGAGCCGTGCCGACGGGAACACGCTGAAGGCCAGCACGAAGGTGAGGATGAACGTCGTCGCGAGACCGGGTGCCAGCAGCGGCAGGGTGATCCGCCGGAACCGCTGGCTCCATCCGGCGCCCATGGTCTTGGCCGCCGCGTCGATCGACGGGTCGATGCCCGACAGGTACGAGGTGATGAGCAGGAAGGCGAACGGGAAGCCGGAGATGACCAGGGAGAAGACGACGCCCCAGTAGTTGTTGACGAGCTGCAGCGGCTGGTCGATCAGCCCGACGTCCAGCAGGAACCGGTTGAGCCAGCCCTGCCGTCCGGCGAAGATGAGCAGCCCCTGGGCGGTCAACACGGTGCCCAGCGTGATCGGCAGGACCAGCAGGATCGTCAGCGTGCGCTTGCCACGGAACTTGTGCCGCAGCTTGAACGCCACCGGGATCGAGGCGAGCACGTTGAACAGCGCGACCGGCAGCGCCAGCCGCATCGTGATCCACACCGAGTCAAAGATGAACGGGTCGGAGAAGAACGCGACGTAGTTCGCCCAGATGCCGCCGTCCCACTGGTCGGTGATGACCGAGGTCGGCTGGAAGGTCAGGCCGATGCCGTAGGAGAACGGGTAGATGAACAGTGCGACGGTGAACACGATCGCCGGGAGCAGCATCAGCAGCGAGCTGTCCACCCCCCGCTCCGCGAGCCGGTGGCGCAGGCTCGCCGTGCTCCTGGTGCGCCCCGTCGTCGCCCCGGCGTCCTGGGTGCTCATCCCCGCACCTCGTCCAGATCACGTTCCTGGTGGGCGCCGACCCTGCCGCCACCGGAGAGCTCGTACGGGTACGCCAGGACCCTGGAGCGGACGGCGGTGAGCTCGACGGTGCTGCCGATCACCGGGTAGTGGTCGGAGCGCACGTGCAGCACCTGGCCCTGGGCGGTGGTCACCCCGACTGCGAACTCCCGGCCGTGGTACTCGACCACCGCGACCGTGCCCTCGACGACGTTGCCGGACCGGTTCGGGTGGGCAGGGGAGACGACGTTCAGGTCCTCCGGCCGGATGGCGACCCGCATCCGGTCCCCCACCGCGGCCGGGCCGACGGCGGTGCCGTTGAGCACCAGGCCCTGCCCCTCGAGCCGGACCGCCGACCCGTCGGCCGCTGTCACGTCGAGGTCCACCAGGTTGCGATATCCCATGAAGTCGGCGACGTGCCAGTTCACCGGGTTGTTGTGCAGCTCCTCGGGCGTGCCGACCTGCTGCACGCGCCCCTCTCGCAGGACGACGAGCCGGTCCGCCAAGGACAGCGCCTCCTCCTGGTCGTGGGTCACGTAGATGGTGGTCAGCCCGAGCGACTGGTGCAGCCGCCGGATCTCGGTGCGCATCTCCAGCCGGAGCTTCGCGTCGAGGTTGGACAGTGGCTCGTCCATCAGGACCAGCCGCGGCTCGACGACGACGGCCCGCGCGATCGCGACGCGCTGCTGCTGGCCGCCCGAGAGCTGGCCGGGCAGCTTCTTGGCGTGCTGCTCGAGCTTGACCAGCGAGATGGCCTCGGCGACGCGGCGCTTCAGCTCTGCGCGTGGGACCTTGCGCATCTGCAGACCGAAGGCGACGTTCTTCTCGACGCTCAGGTGCGGGAAGAGCGCGTAGTTCTGGAACACCATGCCGAATCCCCGGTGCTCCGCGGCGACGGTGTCCACCCGGCCGCCGTCGATCAGGATCTGGCCGTGGGTGAGCGGGAGAAGTCCTGCGAGGCAGTTGAGCGCGGTGGACTTCCCGCACCCTGACGGCCCGAGCAGGGCGATGAACTCGCCCGCCCGGACCGTCAGGTTGAGGTCCACCAGCGCGTCGTGCCCCCCGAAGCTCCTACCTACCCCCTGGAGCTGGAGCGACTCGAACTTGCTGGCAGCGATGGGCATGATCAGTTGGCCTCGAACTTTCCGGAGCCGACCTCGCGGTCCCACTTGTCGAACGCGGCAACCATGTCCGCGGGCGGCAGCGGGGTCGTCTTCGGCATCTCGTCGATGAGTGCGTCGTACCAGTCACGACCGAACTCGGCCATGACGTCCTGGCTCTCCTGGGGTGCGAGGTCCAGCGTTGCGCCCTCGACCGCCGGACCCGGGTAGAAGTACCCGTGGTCGTAGGCCATGGCGTTCGTCTCCGGCTCCAGGATGTACTGGAGCAGGTTGATGATCGCCGACAGCTTGTCTGCCGACTGACCCTTGGGGACCACAGCGTAGTGCGCGTCGGTCACCCAGGTGAAGGAGTCGAACGCCGCCGCCTCGATGCGAGCGGGCTGCTTGTTGGTGGCACGCGACTCGATGTCCCACCCGGTGGTGATCGGGATGATGTTCCAGGTCCCGTCACCGATGTTGGTGATGGTCTGACCGGTGCCCGTCGGGTAGGTGTCGATCGTGGTGCCGATCTCCTTCAGGTACTCCCAGGTCTTGTCCCAGCCGTCGATCGGGTCGCTCGGGTCCTCGTCGCCGAGCAGGTACGGCAGGCCCATCAGCCAGGTGCGGCCGGGGCCGGAGTTGGCCGGGCGGGCGTAGCCGAACTTGCCGGGGTTCGCCTTCGCCCACTCCATCAGCTCCTCGGGGGTGCTCGGCGGATCGCTGACGACCTCCGGGTCGTACTGGATCAGCGGGCCGGACGGGTAGTACGTGGTCACCACGCCGAAGTCGCCGGCCAGCCCCTGCATGGCCGCGGCGGGCTCGATGTAGTTGTCCATGTTGGGGATCCGGTCACCGAAGTCGGCGGCGATCGGGACCCACAGGTCCTGCTCGATCCCCGCGGACAGACCGTCGTTGCCGGTCATCACCAGGTCGACGGACAGGCTGCCGCTGTCGACCTGCGGCTTGATCGTGCCCACCAGGTCGGGCGCACCGGCGCTCTCCCAGGTCACCGAGGAGATGATGTCCGGGTGCTCGGCGACGAAGGCGTCCACCATCGGACCGGTGAGCTTCTGGTTTCCGGCGACGTCGAGGATGTTCAGCGTGACCGGTGAGGACGGCGTCTCGGGAACCTCTCCCGAGTCGGACCCGTCGTCCGCGGGACTCTCGGAGCCGCCGTCGTCCGCGGGCGGCGAGTCGTCGCCGCTGTCGGGTGCGGAGCACGCGGCGAGGAGCATCCCGAGGGCCGCCATCGAGGCCACGAGGTGCAAGGGCTTGGCAGTGCGCATCGAACATCCTTCTCTCTTGTCACGTCCGGACGTGCGCCCGGACTGGTGCCTCGGGAGGCTTGTGGTGGTTCCCGGCGGTCAGCCGGTCCCTTCGAGCTGACGACTCGCACCGGGCGCACCGGTGGAGTCACGGACGACGAGCTGGACGGCGAGGTCCCGGGAGTCCACGACCTGGGCCGATGGGTCCCGGACGAGCTCGAGCAAGAGCTCCACGCCTGCCCGACCGCATGCCACACGTGGGATCTCCACGCTGGTCAGGGACGGTGATGTGAGACCGGCGACCGGGACGTTGTCCACCCCGATCACCGAGAGGGCCTCCGGGATGCGCACGCCGCGCTGGCGCGCCCGCTCCAGGACCCCGAGTGCGAGCAGGTCGTTGTAGGCGAGGACGGCCGTCGCCCCGCTCGCGATGACGATGTCCGCCGCGGCGACACCGCCGGAGACGA
>CAYQFJ010000096.1:0-11609 GCA_964416715.1 uncultured Actinotalea sp.
CGCTGCTGCTGACCGCCGGAGAGCTGACCCGGCCGGTGGGTCAGGCGGTCGGTCAGCCCGAGGGTGTCCACCAGCGTGCCGAGCCAGACCTCGTCGACCTTCGCGCCGGCGAGCTCGAGGGGCAGGGTGATGTTCTGTGCTGCGGTGAACATCGGCAGCAGGTTGAAGGACTGGAAGACGAAGCCGATCCGGTCGCGCCGTAGCAGGGTGAGCTCGGTGTCGCCCAGGCCGGTCAGGTCGAGGTCGCCGAGGTAGGCGTGCCCGGAGGTCGCCGAGTCGAGCCCGGCGAGCAGGTGCATGAGCGTCGACTTGCCAGAGCCTGAAGGGCCCATGATGGCGGTGAACGCACCCGCGGCGAAGTCCACGTCCACCCCGCGCAGCGCGTGCACGGCGGTCGCGTCCTTCCCGTAGACCTTGGTCAGTCCGCGTGCTCGTACCGCGGTGGTCGCCCGTGCACTGGTTGCTGCCCCGTCGAGCATCACGGTGTCGGGTCTCAGGATGTCGGGTCCCGCGGTTCCGCCTCCCGCGGTGTCGCCTCCCGCGGTGTCGCCTCCCGCGGTGTCGCCTCCCGCCGCGTCGTCGGATCCCGCCGTGTCGGATGCCGCACCGTCAGACGTCGGTGTGTGGGGTCTCGCTGAGCTGGATGTCATGGTCTCGACGCTAGGCGGCCCGCACTGCGTCTGTCGTCGCGCCCCAGGATGGTCCCGCCCGACGCCGAGTCATTCCATGGTCGGACCCCCAGTCCGTTCGTGGTTCGCCACGTCCACCATGTCCGCGGCGTTGCCACCGCGTCCAGGCCGTCGCACCGTGTCCACCACCTGCGCCCATGGGCGCACTCAGGCCACCAGGGGTGGCCGGCCGCTACCCTCGCCACCTGAGTCGGCCTCGGTGATGTCGAGCTCGCCTTGCTCGGCCCCGCTCTCAGGACCGTCGCCGTGACCGTCCGGCCTGCCTCGGCGACCTCCGGGCACGCCGCCTGCCCCCGATCCCAGCGGTTGCGTCGACTCGGATCGTGGCGGGGACCCAGATGGTCCCGACCGGCGTGGTTCTGTCGACCCGGATGGTCGCGCCAACCCCGATGGTCGCGCCAACCCCGATGGTCGCGGGGACCTCGATGGATCCGCCGCTTCGGACCCCGGTGGAGGCGATCCGGATGGCTGCTCCCACTCCGATGGTCGGGAGGAATCGGATGGTCGGGGCGAGTCGGATGGCCGATCGAACTCCCCAGGCACTCCGCGCCCTGCCAGTCGATCGGGTCCTCGGGACCGCGCCGCACCACCAGCACCATGCCCGTGGACGAGCCGCCCGGAGCGATCGCGTACTTCGTAGGCGACCAGGGCCACGTCGCCGGGGGTCGCCGGTCCTGTGGCGTGGAGCTGAAGGTCTCGGCGATGGATCTGGTGGTGGTGGTAGGAGCACAGCAGGACCCCGCGGTGCACGTCGGTGCGCCCGTGGTCCCTGTCCCACCAGTCCAGGTGATGGATCTCGCACCACCGGGCAGGCATCCGGCAGTCGGGCCAGGCGCAGTGTCGGTCCCGGGCCACCACCGCCCGGCGTTGAGCCCCGGTGAACAACCGTCGCGCCCGGCCCACGTCCAACGGTGCACCCTCCGCGCCGACCACAAGGCGGGTGATCGCGGCGTCGCACATCGTCTGGGCCAGCTCCACCCCAGGCACCGGGGTCCCGTCCTCCAACGTCGCCGGCCCCACCGGCGAGTGTTCGGCTGCACCGCGGCGGACGTGCTCGACGGAGACAGGGTGCTCACCGGAGGGAAACGCACCGGAGGACGCGTGCTCGTCGCCGGCGCCGGTGCCGCCCGGTGCGCCGGGGTTGGACGCGCTGCGTCGGCGGTCGCGTTCGGCCCGGGCTGCAGCCCAGTCCTGGGCGGTCAAGATCATCGTGATCTGCGGTGGTACGTGTCCGCCGCGCTTGGTGTCGGTGTCGGCCAGGATCGTGCGGGCGAGGGTGTCCAACCCGTCCGCGGCCCGCTGCCCCGCGTCCCGGTCATCGTCGACGCCGGGGCGGGGCGTCACCGCCTCCAATGCCAGGCGCAGCCGGTGTCCGGCCATGTTGTCCAACCGCCCCTTGACCACCGTCCCCGACGGAGAGGTCGCCAGGTGGAAGAACCGCGCGGCCCGCTGAGCATCATGATCACGTTGCAACGCCCCAGGGTCCCGCTCGGCCACGAACCGCGCAGCTGCGGTGGCGAACGTGTCCGCGTCCAAACGGCGCGCCATACCCACCAACGCCCGCTGCCCCTCGTCCGAGGTCACGATCGCCTGCTGGGCGTCGGTCCCGGTCGAAACCAGCCGGGCGATCACCGCAGCGTGCTCGACCCCGATCTGTCCACCGGTCACCGCCGCCCCCGCCTGCGGCACCACCGCCAACCCCTCGGCCCGACGCACCTGGGCCGTCGCGGCGCGTTTCCCGGTCCGTCCGGTCCTGGCCCGCCACGCCGCCACGCTCGGGTCCCCCGACGCCCGCCACGTCCCCGCGGCCTGCTCTGCCACAAGCACCCGGCCCCGGACCAGCTCCAGCACGCCGATCACCCGGTCCAGATCTGCCAGCACCCCATGCCGCACCGCCGGGTCCCAGTCACCAGGTACCCAACCGACGGCTCTTTGCACCGCGGCCACCAGCACCGTCGTCGGGGACTCACCACTGCCGGGCTCCGATGCCGAGACCTCGCGGCTCTCACCGACGACCGGGGGCGCAGCAGCGCCGGCCGACACCTCCATCACCACGCCGCCCCCTCCCGGTCGTCAAGTCCCTACGCATCTATCGAACGTCTGTTCGAAGACTATGGCGAGCGACTGACATTGCACCAGAGGCGGTCCAGAACACGGACAAATCGGACAGTCAGCCGCCCGGCCGCACCAGCCCGGCCTCGTACGCGGACACGACCGCCTGCACCCGATCCCGGGCGCCGAGCTTTGCCAGCACCCGCCCGACGTGCGTCTTAACGGTCGCCTCGGCCACGAACAGGTCGCCGGCGATCTCCGTGTTCGACCTTCCTCGCGCCATCAGCACGAGGACCTCACGCTCACGTTCGGTGAGGTCGGCGATGCCCGGGACGGTCTCGGACGTGGAGGCGGGAAGCGCGACCACCAGGTGCTCCATCAGCCGCCGGGTGCTGGACGGCGCGATGACCGCATCGCCGGCGTGCACGGTGCGGATAGCGGCGAGCATCTCCTCCGGCGGGGCATCCTTGAGCAGGAACCCGCTGGCGCCGGCCCTGATCGCGGCGAGCACGTACTCGTCCAGGTCGAACGTCGTCAGCACGACGACGCGCGGTACCGGTCCGCGCATCGCGGCATCCGCCCGGGTGAGCCGCTCGGTCGCGGCCAACCCGTCCAGGTGGGGCATCCGCACGTCCATGAGCACGACGTCGACGGGCACCGCCGTGATCCGACGCAGCGCCTCGAGACCGTCCCCGGCCTCGACCACGACCTCCAGGTCCGGCTGAGAGTCGATCACCATCCGGAACCCTGCGCGCACGAGCTGCTGGTCGTCGACCAGGGCCACCCGGATCACCCCGCCGCAGTCCTCACCCGGCGCCGTCCGATCACTCATGCGTCTTCCTCTCGCCCTGCGCTGCCTCGCCCCGCGTTGCGGCCGCGGCGCCCGCAACGGATCCAACCGATCCCGGCGACCCCGACCCTGCCGATCCCGATCCCGGCGATCCTGCCGATCCCGATCCCGCCGACGCCGCCGAGCTCACCGACCCGGCACTCGCCCCGGCCCCCACCGACCCGCCGCCCACCACCGGCGGCAACGGGATCTGCGCCCGCACCCGGTAGCCTCCGCCCGGCCGGGGACCGACGCTCAGCGTGCCGCCCAGCATCGCGGCCCGCTCGCGCATGCCGACCAGACCCTGCCCGCCACCGTCGTCGACCGCGGCCGCCCCCCGCCCGTCGTCGGTGACCTCCAGGACCACCGACGACGCGGTCCACTGCAGCAGCACGGTGACGCTCGGCGTCGGCCCGGCGTGCTTGAGCACGTTGGTGAGCGATTCCTGGCAGATCCGGTACAGCGTCAGCCCGGTCCCCGGCGGCAACGTGCGCGGGGTGCCCATCCGCACCAGCGAGACACGCAGCCCGCTGTCCCGCACCTGCTCGACCAGCCTCTCGACGTCGTCCGCGGCCGGCTGCGGCGTGAGGTCCGCGACGACGGCAGCCTCCCCGGCACCCTCGTCACCCTCCCCGTCCCCGGCAGCCGGCCGCAGCACCCCGAGCAACCGCCGCATGTCCGTCAGTGCGTTGCGCCCGGTCTCGGCGATCGTGGTCAGCGCGCGTCCGGCCGACTCCGGGTCCTGCCCGGCCGCGTACCGCCCGCCGTCGGCCTGCGCGATGATCACCGAGAGCGAGTGGGCGACGATGTCGTGCATCTCCCGGGCGATGCGCGCGCGCTCGGCCGCGGTGGCGATCTGCGCCTGCTGGTCACGCTCGATCTCGAGCCGTCGCGCGCGGTCCACCAGCGAGTCGATCGCCTCCCGCCGGGACCGGCGCACCAGCGCGAACGCGAACACGCTCAGTCCCAGCAGGCCGGCGACGACGCCGGTCGCCGACGATCCGGCCGGGTCCATGCCCTGGGCGCCGAGGACCGCGGCCAGCGCGGCCGAGCCCACGAGAGTGCCGGTGATGGCGGTGCGGTAGGCCCACACCGGACCGTAGACGGTCACCGAGTACAGGGACACGAGCACCAGCAGGTCGCTGGGCAGGATCACCGCGACCCCGACCAGCACGTGCAGCAGCGCGACGCCGAACACCGCGGCGGCCGACGGGGCGGGCCGGATCCGCCGCCAGGCGAGCGGGACGACCATCGCGACCGCCCACCAGCCGGAGCCACCGGAGTCGAACGTGCCGAGCGCCAGGGTCGCGACCGGGACGACGAGCAGGCCGAGCAGCGCCGCACCCACCGCGTCGACGGCGAACCGGTGGGTCTCGTCCCACGCGCCGACGCGCTCCCACCACCGCATCGGCCCAGCGTACGGGCGCGTGGCGACGTCCGACGTCGTCCCCCGGGCCGAACCGACCGCCGTCGTCCTGCGACCGTGGGAGGACGCCCGACGTCGTCCCGAACCGTGCGTGCAGAGGTGCGGTGAGCCGGTGCACGCGTATGGCAGCATGGGCGCATGACCCAGGTGCTCTTGGCGGAGGATGACCCGGCCATTGCCGAGCCGTTGGCGCGGGCACTGAGCCGCGAGGGCTACGACGTCGTCGTGCAAGGAACCGGTCAAGGGGCGATCGAGGCCGCCCCCAGTGCGGACATGGTCATCCTCGACCTCGGTCTGCCGGACATGGACGGCCTGGACGTCGCCCGCTGGATCCGCAGCCACGGTCTGACCACACCGGTGCTCGTGCTCACCGCGCGCGCGGACGAGGTGGACCTCGTCGTCGGCCTGGACGCGGGCGCGGACGACTACGTGACCAAGCCGTTCCGCCTCGCCGAGCTGCTCGCCCGCGTGCGTGCGCTGCTGCGCCGCAGCCACGGGGACGACGCCGAGACGGACGAGCTGACCGCGCAGAACGTCCGCATGGACCTGTCCGCGCACCGCGCCTTCCAGGGCGACCGGGAGCTGCACCTGACCGCCAAGGAGTTCGACCTGCTGCGGGTGCTGGTGCGCGACGCCGGCTCCGTGGTCGCGCGCGAGATGCTGATGCGCGAGGTCTGGGACTCCGACCCCAACGGGTCGACCAAGACGCTGGACATGCACGTGTCGTGGTTGCGCCGCAAGCTCGGCGACGACGCGAACGCCCCCCGGTACATCTCGACGGTCCGGGGCATGGGCTTCCGGTTCGAGACCGGCACCGGCTGAGCCGGCGACCAGCCGGGGATCGAGCCAGCCGTGCGCCGTCGGGTCCTGCAGTCCACGATCGCGGCCCTCGTCGTCGCGGTCGTGCTGCTCGGCATCCCGCTGGGCTTCTTCTCGGCCCAGCTCGTGCGCGATGCCGAGATGCGCGACCTGGACGACCGCACCCAGGCACTCGCACGGCAGGTGGAGACCCGGCTCGTCGCCGACCGTGAGCTCACCGAGGACCTGCTGCAGATCTACGTCGGCGGTGGCGAGGGCAGTCTGCCCGCCTCGGTGTCCGTGGTCGGGCCGGACGGCACCGTGGTGCGGGCGGGAGAGCCCCAGGAGGGACGCTCGTTCTCCTCGTCGGCGCTGACCGACTCCGGCGCCTTCGTGCTGCTGTCCATGTCCTTCTGGGACGTCTTCTGGCAGCAGGCCCGCGCGGTGGGACTGGTGATCATCGCGGCGGTCGTCGCGTTCGCTGCGGGGATCGCCATGGCGCTGTGGCAGGCGCGGCGGCTCGCGGCACCGCTGGTGTACCTGGCGGCCAGCGCGGAGCAGCTCGGGTCCGGGCAGGTGCGTCCGCGGCTGGAGCCGTCCGGCGTCGAGGAGATCGACCTGGTCGCCGCCGAGCTGGCACGCAGCGCGGACCGCATGGCGGGGCGGCTCGCGGCCGAACGGCAGTTCGCCGCCGACGCCTCGCACCAGCTCCGCACCCCGCTGACCGCGCTGAGCATGCGGCTGGAGGAGATCGCCGAGGCGACCGACGAGGACGAGGTGCGCGAGGAGGCCCGGATCTCCCTGGAGCAGGTGGAGCGGCTGGTCACGGTGGTCGACGACCTGCTCGCCCAGTCGCGCCGTGCCCAGGGCGGCACGACGGAGGCGGTGCACCTGGCCGACGTCGTCGAGCAGCAGGAGGAGGAGTGGGCACCCTCGTTCGCCGCGGCCGGGCGGCGCCTGGTTGTCGAGGTGCCCGCCGGTGTGGCGGTCCTGGCGACCCCGGGAGCGCTGGCTCAGGTGCTGGCCACGCTGATCGAGAACTCGCTCAAGCACGGTGGCGGGACGACGACGGTGCGCTCGCGGTCGTCCGGGTCCAGCGGGGCGATGGTGATCGAGGTGTCCGACGAAGGGCCGGGCGTGCCGGACGACCTCGCACCGCGCATCTTCGAGCGGGAGGTCACCTCTGGCGCCGGCACCGGGCTCGGGCTGTCCCTGGCCCGGGACCTGGTCGCGGCCGACGGCGGCCGGCTGGAGCTGGCACAGCGTCGTCCACCGGTGTTCGCCGTGTTCCTGGCCGGGCTGCCCAAGACGCTGGACCCGGACCTGGTGCTCCCGCACGGCTCGCTCGTCTCCACCCGTGCCCGACGACGTCGCCGCCGCCGCGGCCCGCCCCGCTGAGAGTCTCCCGTTGGCCCTTTGCCGCTGGACCCCCTTTTCACCCCTCAAGTGGAGCGGTTCGGCGCGACACGCCCGCGTGTCGCAGCGCGAGCGCTCCACAGTCGAGATCAACGCTCCACTTGATGGCGCGAACGCTCCACTCGCGAGCCGAACGCTCCACTTGGCGTGCGGAACGCTCCACTCCCGGGGCGGGCCTGGGTGGGCGGAGGGTGGCGGGCGCTGGCATAGACTCTCCGGTTCCGGGGGAGGAGACCAGGGAACCGCATGTTGCGCCTCGACAGCGCCGTCCAGCACTACGCGTGGGGATCGGCGACGCATCTGCCCGAGCTGCTCGGGGTGGAGGCGGACGGCCGACCCTTCGCCGAGCTGTGGATGGGGGCGCACCCGGCGGCTCCGTCGGCCGTGCGCGGGTCCGAGCCCGGCCGGTCGGTGCTCGACCTGGTGTCCGACCAGCCGGCCGTGGTCCTCGGCCAGGAGGTCCTCGAGACGTTCGGGCCCCGGCTGCCGTACCTGTTCAAGGTGCTGTCGGTGGGCCGGCCGCTCTCCCTGCAGGTGCACCCGCACGTCGACCAGGCACGGGCCGGCTTCGCGCGTGAGGAGGCCGCCGGCGTCCCGGTCGACGCCCCGCACCGGTGCTTCCGCGACGCAGCGCACAAGCCCGAGCTCACCGTCGCGCTCAGCCGGTTCGAGGCGCTGTGCGGTTTCCGCGAGCCCGCACAGGTCCGCGAGCTGCTCGCCGGCCTCGACGGCGCGCTCGTCTCCCGGCTGCGCGGGTTGCTCGGCCCGGCACCGGCGGCGGACGACCTGCGGGCCGCGTTCGAGCACCTGCTTGCCCCGACGCCGGACCACGAGGTCGCCGAGGCGGTCGAGGCCTGCCGCCGCCTCCTGGAGACGTCCGCGCCCGCCCGGGGCGGTTCACCGACCGACGAGTCGTGGCGGGTGCGCGCCTACCAGACCGTCGCGACCCTGGCGCAGTGGTACCCGGGGGATCCCGGCGTCGTCGCGTCGCTGTTCCTGAACCGCATCACCCTCGAGCCGGGTGAGGCGATCTTCGTCCCGGCCGGGGCCGTGCACGCCTACCTGGAGGGCCAGGCGCTGGAGATCATGGCCAGCTCGGACAACGTGCTCCGCGCGGGTCTGACCTCCAAGCACATCGACGTCGCGGCGCTGCTGGAGTGCACCGACTACCTTCCCGGCCCGCCCGCGTACCGGCCCGCCGAGCGGGTGGACGGCACCACGGTCCACTACCTCGCCCCGGTCGAGGAGTTCGCCCTCGCGCTGACCACCGTCGTCGGGAAGGACGGCCTGGTCCCGCTGCCCGACGCCGGCCCGCGCATCCTCCTGTGCCTGGAGGGTGAGCTGGAGCTGGTCGGCGCCGCCGAGCCGCTGGAGCTGTCCAGGGGCGACGTCGTCCTGGTCGGCGACGCCGACGGCGCGGTTCAGGTACGCGGGACCGGCGTGGTGGCCACGGCGTTCGTCCCGGCCGAACCGGCCGGAGCGACGTCGTCGACCGGCACGGCCGCCGGTGCCAGCGCAACTGCCGACGGCACCTCGCCGCTGCCGGTGAAGACCAGCTTCCGGTAGGCGACGTACCGCACGACCGCGCCGAGCGCCGGCCCGACCAGGTTGGCCGAGACGTTGTCCGCCAGCGGCGACGTCAGCCCCAGCACGTAGTGCGACGCGGCGAGGCAGGCGACGTTCGTCGCCATCGTGACGGCGTTCACCGCCGCGAAGACGAACAGCTCGCGTGCGGGGGCGGCGGTGCGCCGGGCGGCGAACGTCCAGTGCCGGTTCCCGATCCAGGCGACCACCGTCGCGACCGTGACCGAGAGCACCTTCGCCGTCAGCGGCTTGTCCACGAGCAGCTCACCGGGGCCGAAGCGCAGCAGGTTGAACAACCCGACGTCGACGACGAACGCCACGGCACCCACCGAGCCGAAGCGCAGCAGCTCATGGAGTCGGTCCCGCATCGCAGCAGCGTAGCCCGGCGGGCGCCGAGCCGGGCTGCGCCCGGGTCGATCCGGACGAATGCGACATCCGGACGGCCGACGTACCTTGGACGGGTGGTTACGGGGGAGGAGTGATGGTGTGCACGCGCGCCCGATCCGTACCGGACGTCGAGGTCGACTTCGGTGTACGGACGACGGACGACGCACCCTCGGGGTTCCTGCTCAACACCGGACGGGAGATCCCGTCGGTGGGGGCCGGGCTCGCGCGCGTGCCGCGCGACGAGGTCGCCGGGTGTGTGTCGGCGGCGGTCGAGGCCGGGTACCGGCACTTCGACACCGCGCAGAAGTACGCCAACGAAGAGGAGCTCGGCCGGGCCCTGCGGGCGTCCGGGGTCCCGCGCGAGGAGCTCTTCGTGTGCACCAAGCTGCACACCGCCCACCACAAGCCGCGAGCTTGTCGACAGGCGGTCCGGGCGTCCCTGCACCGGTTGGACCTGGACTACATCGACCTGTTCCTGATCCACAGCCCCTCCCACCTGCAGGCCGGCGAGGAGTTCGTCGACACCTGGCGTGCCCTCGAGGACGTCGTCGCGGACGGGAGGGTGCGGTCCGTCGGTGTCTCGAACTTCGAGCCCTGGCGCATGGAGCTGCTCGCCGAGCGGTGCGAGGTCTGGCCCGCGGTGAACCAGATCGAGGTGCACCCGTATCTGGCGAACACGGTGACGGCCGGTTACGGCGAGCAGCGTGGGGTGCGGACCGTCGCGTGGTCGCCGCTCGCCCTCGGCCAGGCGGTGCGGGACCCGGACGTGCGCGCGGTCGCCCGACGGGTCGGCCGGTCCCCGGCGCAGGTGGTGCTGCGGTGGCACCTGCAGCACGGGCGGATCGTCATACCGAAGTCCACCGTGCGGGCCGAGCTGGAGCAGAACATCCGGGTCTTCGACTTCTGGCTCGGGCCCGATGACATGGCGGTGCTCGACGGGCTGGATAGTGGTGAGCCGGGCCGGATCGGCCAGCACCCGGACAACCTGCCGCGCCCGACGCTGAATGACCGGGTCCGGCTGCGGTCCCGGCTGCGCCAGCGGCTCCCCGAGTCCGTCGTCAGGAGGCTCGGTTCGTCTGGCCGCTGAGTGACCCGCGCGGTCGGTTCGGCGGCGGTGGGACGGCCCGGTCCCGGACGGCCGGTCGACGCGCCGGGCGCCGTTGTTAGGCTCGACGACCGTGACGTTCCAGGTGGCGGTGATCGGCGGCGGTCAGCTCGCACGGATGACCGCCCCGGCGGCCACGGCACTCGGCGTCGGGCTGCGGGTGCTGGTGGAGGGGCCGACGACGTCGGCCGCCCAGGTGGTCGCCGACGCCCGGGTGGGCCGGCCGCGGGACGTCGCCGCGGTGCTGGACCTGGTCGACGGTGCGGACGTGCTCACCTTCGAGCACGAGCACATCCCGGCCGACGTGCTGGCGCAGGTCGAGGCGTCCGGTGTCCCGGTCCGTCCGGCACCCGAGGCCCTCCTGCACGCGCAGGACAAGCTGGCGATGCGGCGTCGGCTCACCGAGCTCGGCGTCCCGTGCCCGCGCTGGGCGCCGCTGCCGGACCAGGCGGCGCTGAGCGAGTTCCTGGCGGACAACGACGGGACGGCGGTGGTCAAGACCGCGCGCGGGGGCTACGACGGCAAGGGGGTGCGGGTGGTCGGCGCGCCCGTCGACGTGTCCGAGTGGTTCGCCGCCGCGGAGATCGGCGGTCCGGCGCTGCTGGCCGAGGAGCGCGTGCCGTTCGTCCGGGAGCTGGCGGTGCTGTTGGCGCGCCGGCCGTCCGGCGAGGTCCGGGTGTGGCCGGTGGCCGAGACCGTCCAGGCCGACGGCGTGTGCGCGGAGGTGATCGCCCCGGCGCCCGGGCTGGACCCGGAGGTGGAGCGGGCCGCCGTCGACGCGGCGCTGAGGGTCGCCGAGGGGCTCGACGTGACCGGGGTTCTCGCCGTCGAGATGTTCGAGGTGGACCGCGACGGCCGGCGGGGTGTGCTGGTCAACGAGCTGGCGATGCGCCCGCACAACTCCGGTCACTGGACCATCGACGGTGCGGTGACGAGCCAGTTCGAGCAGCACCTGCGCGCCGTGCTGGACCTGCCGCTCGGCGACACGTCCCCCCGGGCGACCTGGTCGGTGATGGCGAACGTGCTCGGCAGCTCGCTGACCGACCTCGCGGACGCCCTGCCCCAGGTGCTGGCCGACGACGCCGTCCGGGTGCACCTCTACGGCAAGGAGATCCGCCCCGGCCGCAAGCTGGGCCACGTCACCGTCACCGGAACCGATCTCGACGACGTCCGCACCCGCGCCCAAGCCGCCGCCACCCTCCTCCGCACCACCACCCCACCCCAGCGTTGATCATGCAGTGGGTATCCGTTTAACTCCGGTAGGTTTGGTGCGTGCCCAGGCCAGCGTTCCCTCGGTCGATCCTGGAGTTCCAGGAGCGGTTC
>CAYQFJ010000097.1:0-11603 GCA_964416715.1 uncultured Actinotalea sp.
GGGTGCGCACGAGGTCCGCGGCCGCACGCTGGGCATCGTGGGCTACGGCAACATCGGCACCCAGCTCTCGGTGCTCGCCGAGGCGCTCGGCATGTCGGTCGTGTTCTACGACTCGGCGGAGAAGCTCGCACTGGGCAACGCGCGCCGGATGAACAGCCTGGCCGACCTGCTCGACGTCGCCGACGTCGTCACGCTGCACGTGGACGGCCGGAGCGGGAACGCGGGGTTGTTCGGCGCCGCGCAGTTCGCCCGGATGCGGCCCGGGTCGATCTTCCTGAACCTCTCACGCGGCTTCGTCGTGGACTACGGCGCGCTGCGCGAGCACATCCTGTCCGGCCACATCGCCGGCGCGGCCGTCGACGTCTTCCCCGTCGAGCCGAAGCGCCGTGGCGACCCGTTCGAGTCGGAGCTGCGCGGGCTGCCGAACGTCATCCTCACCCCGCACATCGGCGGGTCGACCGAGGAGGCCCAGGAGTCGATCGGGCAGTTCGTCTCCAACAAGGTGCGCGACTACCTGCAGCACGGGTCGACGACGCTGAGCGTCAACTTCCCCACGCTGGCCCTGGAGCCGCTGAACGGCTCGTACCGGCTGGCGCACCTGCACCGGAACACGCCGGGAGTGCTCGCCGGGATCAACCAGACGCTCGCCGAGCACGGCGTGAACATCGAGGGACAGGTCCTGGCGACCCGCGGCGAGCTCGGGTACGTGGTGACCGACATCGCCACGGACCTGCCGGACGGGGTGGTCGAGAGGCTGCGTTCGATGCCGCAGACGATCAACCTGCGGGTGATCCCGCCGGTCCCGCAGGACTGACGCCGCAGGACTGACCGCAAGAGACTGACGCTGCCGGCCCACCGGCACGCGGCGGGCGGTCAGCCCGACTTGCGACGGAAGGTCCGCTTGCCGGGCCCGGTGACCTCGGACCCGTGCACGGCACCGGTGTTGCGGCGGGTCTGCGCATTGCGGTGCGCGGTCCCCTGCTTGCGCTCGAGGGCCTCGCGGAACTTGGCCATGGCATCGGCCGGGGGTGCTGTGCTCGCTGTGTCGTCCGCTGCGTCGTCCGCTGTGCTTGCAGGGTCGTCCCCGCCCCGAGTGCTCGTGGGCTCGTTCTCGTCCGCCATGGCGACCTCCCGGGTGCGTCGTGCTGACCTCGCCCTAGCGGACGCTACGGGCCAGCCTGCCGGTCCGGCGTCGCGGGCGCCACATGGTTTCCCGCTCGCCCCACCCCCGGGGGCGTGCGGGGGGTCAGTACGAGCCGTCGTGGGTGTCGTCGGCGCCGTCCGCGTCCTGCGAGCCGCGGTGCTCGGTACGCAACGTGGTGATCGCCGCCTCGAAGTCCTCGAGGGACTCGAACGCCTGGTAGACGCTGGCGAACCGCAGGTACGCGACCTCGTCCAGCTCGCGCAGGGGCCCCAGGATGGCCAGGCCGATCTCGTGCGCGTCCAGCTCGGCGCTGCCGGTCGCCCGCAATGTCTCCTCCACCCGCTGCGCCAGCAGAGCCAGGTCGTCCTCCCCGACCGGGCGCCCCTGGCACGCCTTCCGGACGCCGTTGACGATCTTCTCCCGGCTGAAGGGCTCGGTGATGCCCGAGCGCTTCACCACCGACAGGCTCGCAGTCTCGACCGTGGTGAACCGTCGCTGGCACTCGGGGCACTGGCGGCGGCGCCGGATCGACGTGCCGTCGTCGGACGTGCGCGAGTCGACGACCCTCGAGTCGCCGTGTCGACAGAACGGACAGTGCACGGGGCTGCCTCCACACGACCGCTGCGATGAACCACCGCCCGCACGATCGTCGCAGGTCGGCGGGTGACACGGTACGTGCGTGGGCGACGGCGGCGCAAAGCACCGACCGGTCCGCCGTACCCGGGCGGACGGGCGCCGGCCGGTCCGGGCGGTGGGCGCGAGCGGCTCAGCCGGTCACGGTGCGGGGACGATCAGGAGCTGACCCGCCCTCAGGTCACCCCCGGCCAGACCGTTGATCTCGATGATCCGGTCCACCACCTCGCGGCGGTCCTGACCCGGTTCTGCCACCGAACCGGCGATCGCCCACAGCGTGTCCCCCGCGGCGACCGTGTAGGTGACGACCTCCGACGCCTCCTGCCCGGACCCGGCGGTGGCGTTCTGCGTGGAGAACGTGACCCCGCCGGCCACCAGGAGGGCGAGCACGGCCACGACCAGACGTCCGCGACGGGTCAGCCGCAAGCCCGTCGGAGGACTCTGCGTGTGGGCACGCGCCGAGCGGGCAGCCGTTGCGCGCCGGGCAGTGGCCGGCACGGGCCGGCCGCCGGTCGAACGGCCGGGAACGGCTACGACTCCGGTCTCCCACGTGATGACGCTCATGGTCTCTCCTCCCGTCGTGGCCCGCTGTCGTCGAACCTCTCGAACCGGACGATCGCCGCCCCGAACGGGGAGCTCCGGATCGAACACTTGTACGTCGAACGCCTGTACGATGTCTAGCACGGACCGCCGACGAATGTCGAGACACGCTCGAACAAGTGTTTGATCTGTGGTCCGTGTCGCCCTAGGCTCGTCACGCGGGACAGACCATCACGCACCACTGACACACAGCGCACAGGCAGCACGACCAGGAGGTCACCGTGGCACCGAAAGACACCCCACCGTCCGGGCCCGATCCCGTCCTGGCCTCGGTGCACGCGCTGCCGGACGGCCCCGACGGAGGCGACGGCCTGACCAGGCGCCAGCGCCTCGTGCTCGAGACGATCCGGTCCAGCGTCGAGCGGCGGGGCTACCCGCCGAGCATGCGCGAGATCGGCGAGGCGGTCGGACTGACCAGCCCGTCCTCGGTCAAGCACCAGCTCACGGCTCTGGAGCGCAAGGGCTACCTGCGACGCGACCCCAACCGACCGCGTGCCATCGAGGTCGTCCAGCCCGATGACTCGCGCAGCATCGGTTCCCTGGCCGGCCCCACGCTCGGTGAGGAGTCCATGGCCGAGGGCGACTCCGCGCCGACCCCGTCCTACGTGCCCGTCGTCGGACGCATCGCGGCCGGTGGCCCGATCCTCGCCGACCAGGTCGTCGAGGACGTCTTCCCCCTGCCTCGCCAGCTCGTCGGCGAGGGTGACCTGTTCCTGCTGAGGGTCACCGGTGACTCGATGGTGGACGCGGCGATCTGCGACGGGGACTGGGTGGTGGTACGTCGCCAGCCGGTTGCCGAGAACGGCGAGATCGTCGCCGCGATGATCGACGGTGAGGCCACGGTCAAGACGTTCAAGCAGATGGACGGGCACCTCTGGCTGCTGCCGCAGAACTCGTCGTACGCACCGATCCCCGGTGACGACGCCGTCGTGCTCGGACGGGTCGTCAGCGTGCTGCGGAGCCTGTAGCCGGCTCTGCCACGGGCTCGGCGCCGTTGAGGCGGCCGAGCGCCGCACGGACCACGGCAGGGTCCGACGTGCGCCAGAACGGCGGCATCGACCTGCTCAGGAAGGTGCCGTAGCGCGCCGTCGCGAGCCGTGGGTCCAGCACCGCGACGACGCCGCGATCCGTCCCGGAGCGGATGAGCCGCCCCGAGCCCTGGGCGAGCATCAGGGCCGCGTGGGTCGCCGACACGGCCATGAAGCCGTTGCCACCCGCGGCCTCGACCGCCTCGGTGCGTGCCGACCGCACGGGGTCGTCCGGGCGCGGGAAGGGGATGCGGTCGATCAGGACGAGACGGCAGGCGGTACCGGGCACGTCCACGCCCTGCCACAGCGAGAGCGTGCCGAACAGGCAGGTCGACTCCTCCTCGGCGAACCGCCGCACCAACGTCGGGAGCTGGTCGTCCCCCTGGCACAGCACGGGGACGTCCAGGCGCTCCCGCATCGCCTCGGCGGCGAGGACGGCGGCGCGGCGTGAGGAGAACAGTCCCAGCGTCGCTCCGCCGGCCGCGGTGATCAGCTCGGCGATCTCGTCGAGCTGGGCCTCGGTGGCCGACTCCCGCCCCGGCGCCGGCAGATGTCGCGCCACGTAGAGGATGGCGCTGCGCCGGTAGTCGAACGGGCTGCCGACGTCGACGGCGCGCCACGGCGTCGCGGCGGCGTCGGCGTCGGCGTCCAGGCCCCAGGAGGTCGCCAGCGGGGTGAAGGTACCGCCCAGGGCGAGCGTGGCCGACGTCATCACGGCGGTCCGTCCGGAGAGCAGGTGGGTACGGACCAGACCGGAGACCACCAGCGGGGCGGCGTGCAGCCGGCTCGTACCCGCGCCGCGCCCCCAGCCCTCGCCGCGGGCGCACCACAGCACGTCGCGCCCGTCCCGCGCGGCGTCCCCGTCCATCCGCTCGGCGATCTCGAACAACGAGAGCACGGCCGACGTCGCGAGCTGCACTCCCCCGTCGGGCTGCTCACGCGTGGTGGAGGCGTCCGGCTTCAGCGCCGTGAGCAGTGCACGGGCCGCGTCCCGGACCATCCCCACGGCCGCGGAGACCGCCGGCGGCGGCCCGTCGCGCAGGCGCCCCTCGGGCAGCTCCGCGAGCACCGTCCCGAGGGCCTGGCCGGCGTCGTCGAGGTCGTCGGTTCCCAAGCCACCGTGCCGTCGTGCCAGGCGGGCGGCGTGCGCCACGGCCGCAGCGGACAGCTCCACCGTGGCCTGTGCGGTGACCCGGTCGGCCAGCTCGTGGGCCTCGTCCACGACCAGCACCTCGTGCTCGGGGAGCACGGATCCCGCACCGCTGGCGGCGATGCCGAGCATCGCGTGGTTGGTGACCACGACATCGGCCTCGCGGGCCCGCTGACGGGCACGTTCCGGGAAGCACTCGGCGAGCATCGGGCACTTCTGTCCCAGGCACTCCAGCGAGGTCACCGAGACCTGGCGCCACGCGCGGTCCGAGACCCCGGGCACCAGGTCGTCCCGGTCTCCGGTACTGGTCTGGTCCGCCCACTCGCGCAGCCGCACGATCTCCTGACCGAGGCTCCTCGCGGTGGACCGGTCCTCGGTACCGCCGGCGGTGGCCGGGTCGGCCGCCGGGTCGGGGACCGGGTGGTCGGCCGCACCCGGTGACTCGCCCGTGGCGTCGAACAGCGTGCCGGGCTCGTCCGCGGGGTAGCCGCCGGCGACCTTGTGCACGCACACGTAGTTGTGCCAGCCCTTGAGCAGCGCGATCCGCGGCGCGCGGGGCAACTGCGGGGCGATCGCGGAGGACACGAGCGGGAGGTCACGGGTCATCACCTGTCGCTGCAGCGCGAGGGTCGCCGTGGAGACCACGACACGTTCGTCGGCCAGGACCGCGTGCCGGACCGCGGGGACCAGGTACGCCAGCGACTTGCCGGTCCCGGTGCCGGCCTGGACCAGCAGGTGCTCCCCGGACTCGATCGCGTCGGCCACCGCCTCGGCCATCGCCCGCTGACCCTCCCGCTGCGCACCGCCGAGCGCCGCCACAGCGGCGTCCAGCAGCTCGAGCGGCGAGGGTGCGGCCGCGCGATCGGCGGGCTCCACGTCGTTCCCGGCGTCGCGTCCGCCAACGATCGCGTCGCCGTCGGGCTCGTCGGTACCGGGCGCGTCGGGGTCGGTGGGTTCTTCGACGGCGGTCACCGCAGCAGACTACGGCGAGGCGCCGACGCCGGGAGGTCTGTCCGGACCGCCCCCCCCGCCGCTCCGGCACGCCGGGGCTCGACCGGTCGACCGATCGGGCCGCCGGGCTCAGCGGACCGAGACCGCGCGCAGCTCGGCCGCGAGACCCGCGTCGACCCGGGCGTGCAGCACCGTGCCGTGCTCGGTGTGCTCCTCGCTGTCGATCTCACCCTCGACGTGGGTCCGGCTGACCAGGTCCCCGCGGCCGTACGGGACGACCACCCGGATGGCCTCGCGTGGGCGCGGCAGCAACTGCGCCACCCGCTCCCGGAGCCGTTCGATCCCCTCGCCGGTGTGCGCCGAGACGACCACCGCCCCGGGCTCGCGCCGCAGCAGCCGGGCCACGACGTCGGCGTCGGCGAGGTCGGCCTTGTTCAGCACGACCAGCTCGGGCACCTCGTCCACGCCGTCGATCTCGCCGAGCACCCCGCGGACCGCGCTGATCTGGCCCTCCGGATCCGGGTGGGAGGCGTCGACCACGTGCAGCACCAGGTCCGCGTCCCCGACCTCCTCGAGCGTCGACCGGAACGCCTCGACGAGCTGCGTCGGCAGCGCCCGCACGAACCCCACCGTGTCGGAGAGGGTGTAGAGGCGCCCGTCCGGGGTGTGCGCGCGGCGCACCGTCGGGTCCAGCGTCGCGAACAGCACGTTCTCGACCAGCACACCCGCGCCGGTGAGCCGGTTCAGCAGGCTCGACTTCCCGGCGTTGGTGTAGCCGGCGATCGCCACCGAAGGGATGCGGTTGCGCTTGCGGGCGGCGCGCTTGGTGCGCCGGGAGGGCGCCATCGCGGCGATCTCCCGGCGCAGCCGGCCCATCCTCGTCCGGATGCGCCGTCGGTCCAGCTCGATCTTCGTCTCACCCGGTCCGCGCGAACCGATGCCCGCACCGGCCGCGACCCGGCCACCGGCCTGCCGGGACATCGACTCGCCCCAACCGCGCAGCCGGGGCAGCAGGTACTCGAGCTGGGCCAGCTCGACCTGCGCCTTGCCCTCCCGGGACTTGGCGTGCTGGGCGAAGATGTCCAGGATCAACGCGGTCCGGTCGATCACCTTGACCCGGACCACGTCCTCCAGCCCACGGCGCTGGGAGGGGGCCAGGTCCGCGTCGACGATCACGGTGTCGGCACCCAGCGAGGCGACGATCTCGGCGAGCTCGGCCGCCTTGCCCGAGCCCAGGTAGGTGCCCGGGTCCGGGTGCGCCCGGCGCTGCAGGACGCCGTCGAGCACGACGGACCCCGCGGTCTCGGCCAGTGCCGCGAGCTCACGCAGGGACGTCTCGGCCTGCTCCGAGGTGCCGTGGCTCCACGTCCCGGTCAGCACCACCCGCTCCAGGCGCAGCCGCCGGTACTCGACCTCGGAGACGTCGCCGAGCTCGGTCGACAACCCGGCCACCCGGCGCAGGGCGGCGCGCTCCTCGCGGTCGAGCTGGTCGCCGTCCCGCGCGTCGGTGCTCGACTCCACGTCGTCGAGCGCCGTACCGGCGCGTGCCAGCACCCGCGCCACCAGGGCGTCGGCGAGCTCCCGCTCGGTCCGCTGGTCGCGCGTCACGTCAGGTTCCGTCATCAAGTCCTCTCCTCTTGGTCCCAGAACACTCCGCGAGCGGCCGGTGTTCCTCGGGCACAAGGGTCGCCACTGGTTCCAGGGTGTCACGCGGGGTGCTCGCGGGCGAGGGATTACGTCGGGGGGACGACGCCGGCCGGCTCCGTCGCCCGGTAGGGTGCGCGCGTGCCCGACGCCGAGGACCACTACTTCACCGCCGAGCCGGCCTCGGCGGACGAGCGTCGCACCGTCACCGTGGAGCTGGCGGGCCGGGAGCTGGTCGTCGAGACCGCCCGTGGCGTCTTCTCCCCGGGCCGGGTGGACCCCGGGACGCGGGTGCTGCTGCGCCACGCGGACGGCCCGCCGGCGTCCGGCGACCTGCTCGACCTGGGGTGCGGCTGGGGCCCGATCGCGCTGACCCTGGCACTGCGTTCCCCGGCCGCCCGGGTGTGGGCGGTGGACGTCAACGAGCGCGCCCTGGGCCTGCTGAGCCGCACCGCGGAGCGTGCCGGTCTGCGGGGGGTCACCCCCACCACCCCGGACCGGGTGCCCGACGACGTCCGGTTCGCCGCCATCTGGTCGAACCCGCCGATCCGGGTCGGAAAGGCGGCGCTGCACGAGCTGCTGCGGACCTGGCTGCCGCGGCTCACCCCGGACGGGGCGGCGTACCTGGTGGTGCAGCGCAACCTCGGTGCGGACAGCCTGCACCGCTGGATCGACGAGGGGCTCGGGCTGCCGGTCGACCGGGTGGCGAGCTCCAAGGGCTACCGCGTGCTGCGCGTGGTGCTGCCGAGGCGATGAGCCGGCCGCCGGGACAGGTCAGCCGGCCAACGCGTCGAGGTCGACGTCGGCCTCGGCGACCAGCGTCGCCGGCCCCGCGAGCTCGACGTGACCGCCGTCGAGGACCCTGACCCGTAGCTCCCCGCCGGGGACCTGCACCAACCACGTGTCCGGCGACCCGGCGCCGCCCCAGTGCCGCGCCGCCAGCGCCGCCGCACAGGCACCGGTGCCGCAGGACCGGGTCTCTCCGACACCACGCTCGTGCACCCGCATGCGGAGCCGTCCCGTCGGGCGCCCGCCGTCGCCGGCGATCTCCCCGAGCGGGACGATCAGCTCGACGTTGGTGCCCTGCGGGGGAACGGGTGAGACGGTCGGCGCACGCGAGAGGTCCGCGGCGGCCAGCTCGTCCAGGCCGGCCAGGGCGAGCACCGTGTGCGGGTTTCCGACGTCGATGCGCAGCGCGGGGCGTGCCACCGGCAGACCCGCGACCTCCACCTCGGCATCGATCCCGCGGTCCGCGGCCGCCCTCCCCCCGGTGAACGCCCACGGGCCCATGTCCACCGCGTACCAGACATCACCGCTCGGGGTGGCGGTCCCGGGCCGGTCGGTCCGGCGGATACGCCGCACCCCGGCGCGCGTGCCCAGCACCAGCTCCCCGGCTCCGTCCCACAGCCCCAGGCGCTCGGCGTACCGGGCGACCACCCGCACCCCGTTGCCGCACATCTCCGCCACGCTGCCGTCGGCGTTGCGGTAGTCCATGAACCACCGCGCGGTCGGGTCCTGGCCCAGGCAGTCCTCCCCGGCCGGGAGCCGCTCGGAGGACACCAGCCGGATGACGCCGTCGCCGCCGACCCCGGCGTGCCGGTCGGCCAGGCCCCGCACCAGCTCCGGGCTCAGGTCCACCGCGCCGTCCCGGTCGTCGAGCAGCACGAAGTCGTTCTGGGTCCCGTGCCCCTTGGTGGCCGACAGCCGACGCCTCGCGGTGCTCATGACCCGAGGGTACGGCTCCGCCCGCCGGGCGGGTCGAGCCGTCCCGCATCGGCGGCCGCGACCAGCTCCAGCGCCCGGTCGACCAGGTCCGGGTCCCGGGCATCGAGCCAGTGCACCCGCGGGTCCCGCCCGAACCAGCCCATCTGCTTGCGCGCCAGCCGGCGGGTGCCGGACACCACGGCAGCGCGGGCGGCCGGCTCGTCGAGCTCCCCCCGCAGCATCGACAGGACCTGGGCGTAGCCGACGGCCCGCGCCGCGGTGCGGCCCATCCCGCCCAACCCGGGTCCGGCGAGGTCACGGACCTCCTGCACCAGCCCGCGGCGCCACATCCGGTCCGCTCGCCGCCCGATACGCTCGTCGAGCACCTCCCGCGCGCAGTCCAGCCCGATCTGCACCGCCGGCAGCTCGTACACGTGCTCGGGCAGCCGGGCGGTGTACGGCCGCCCGGTCAGCTCGATGACCTCCAGGGCACGCACCACCCGGCGGACGTTGGCCCTGCCGATGCCGGCGGCCGCCCGCGGGTCCCGTGCGGCGAGCTCGTCGTGCAGCAGCCCCGGGCCCTCGGTCCGGGCACGCCGCTCGAGCCGGTCACGCACCTCCGGATCGGTGGGCGCGAGCTCCATCCGGTCCAGCAGGGCGCGCACGTACAGTCCCGAACCGCCGACGGCGACCGGCCGCGCCCCGCGCGCGGTGATCGCCGCGACGTCCGCCCGCGCGTGCCGCTGGTAGGCGGCGACGGTCGCGTCCTGGCCGACGTCGAGCACGTCGAGCTGGTGGTGCGGCACGCCCCGCCGCTCGGCGACCGTGAGCTTGGCGGTGCCGATGTCCATCCCGCGGTACAGCTGCATGGCGTCGGCGTTGACCACCTCACCACCCAGCCGCTCGGCCAGTGCCAGGCCCAGCTCGGACTTGCCGGTCGCTGTCGGGCCCACCACGGCGACCACCAGCGGTCCGTTCGAAGGACCGGTCGAACCGGAGGTCGAAGCCGGTGC
Source organism: uncultured Actinotalea sp. (assembly GCA_964416715.1). Taxonomy (GTDB): domain Bacteria; phylum Actinomycetota; class Actinomycetes; order Actinomycetales; family Cellulomonadaceae; genus Actinotalea. The sequence goes on from CAYQFJ010000097.1 coordinate 9,868, forward strand.
CGGAGGGGCGGTCACAGCGGCTCCCAGGAGACGACCGCGTAGGTGGCGCCGAACGGCGCACCCACCCAGTGCTGCGTCGACCGCCACCGCCTGCCGTCGGTCGCCGCGCAGAGCACCTGCCACGGTGCCCAGGCGCTGATCGCCAGCTCCGACGCGGTCGCCGCGGTCAGCTGCGTCAGCCGACGCCGCGCGGCTGCGTCGGCCGCGTCGTCGGGGCCACCGAGTGCGCTCAGGTCCGCCAGCACCCGCTCGTCCACCTCGGCTGCCCGCTCGTCGTCGGGCAGGGGACCGTCCGGGCCCCTCCGGGCACTGAGCGAGCCGACCAGCAGCAGCGCCGTGCGCCCGGCGGTGAGGTCGCCGCCCACCCGTCGGGCCAGCCGCGCGTCCGGCGGTACCACGACGACCTCCGTCGCCCCGTCCCAGCCGCCCCGCGCCAGCAGGTGCAGTCCCACCGCGGGCGCCACGTCCCGGACCTCCGCCGAACCGGACCGGGCCGGGAACGACCAGCCCAGCCGCGCGTCGTCGAGCCCGGCCGCACCGAGCGTCGGGTGCAGCGGCCCGGTCCGGTGCACGACCTCCGGTTCACGGACGGCCTCCGGTGGACGGACCACCTCCGAGTCGTGTCGGCCGCCCCGGCGGTGCCCGTGCCCGACGGCGTCCGGGCGGCTCGGGTGCGCGGCGGCCACCACGACCACCCGGTCCGGCCGCGCCGCGACGAGATCCCCGACGGCAGCGAGCACGATGCTGCGCAGCCCGGGCAGGACGTCGTCCGCTCCCGAGACGCCGGGCACGAGCAGGGCGGTCTCGGGGACCAGGGCGGCAGCGACGAGCACGCGCCGACGCTACCTCGTCGGGTGCGCACCACGGCCGGCGACCACGTGGGGCTGCGGCGGATCAGCTCCGCAGCGACGGCATCCCGAGAACCACCGGGCCCCCCGGCGGACCGTGGTGGTGCCCGTCGTCGCCGTCGTGGGTGGCACGCTCGCGCGCCGCCCAGGCGTCGCCCGCCCGGGTCCGACGCACCTCGTACCACCCGGGCCGACCGGGCACACCCGCCCTGCCGGAGGGAGCGGTCGCGGGCAGCGCCGAGTCCGCGATCAGGTGGTACGGCGCCGCGCCCGTGACCTCGACGGTGACCAGATCACCCGGCCGCGGGACGTCGTCGGGCAGGTCAGCGGCGCTGCGCGGGTCGGGGCCGACGCCGTCCACCCCGACCAGCGTCGTCCCGCCGGTGGGCCCGTCGACCGCGTCGAGCAGGTCGCGCACGTGCTCGGGGACCGCCAGGTGGACCAGCCGGTTGTCGGCGGCTCGCCCGCTGACCCGGTGGCTGGTGCCGTCCTTGCGCCCCCGGCCCTCGGCCACCAGGACCTCGACGGTCCGCCCCACCTGGGCGAGGTTCTCCTCGGCGCTGATCCGGTCCTGCAGGGCCGTGAGCCGCTCGTACCTGTCCTGGACCACGTCCTTCGGGAGCTGGTCGGGCAGGTCGGCCGCCTCGGTCCCCGGGCGTGGCGAGTACTGGAACGTGAACGCCGAGGCGAACCGCGCCTCCTCGACCACCCGCAACGTCTCGGCGAAGTCCTGCTCGGTCTCCCCCGGGAACCCGACGATGACGTCAGTGGTGATCGCGGCGTCGGGCATCGCCGCACGCACCCGCGAGAGGATCCCGAGGAACTTCGCGGACCGGTAGGAGCGGCGCATCGCCCGCAGCACCCGATCCGAACCGGACTGCAGCGGCA
>CAYQFJ010000098.1:0-11531 GCA_964416715.1 uncultured Actinotalea sp.
CAGCTGTTCGGCCGGGGTCTACCGACGGGCGGAACGCGCCGGCCGGCCGTGCCTGCTCGGCTACATCGACAAGTGCGCCGCACCCTGCGTCGGGCGGATCTCCCCGGAGGACCACCGGGCGCTGGCGGAGGACTTCTGCGACTTCATGGCCGGGGACACGGCGAAGTTCGTGCGCCGGCTGGAGCGGGAGATGGCCGAGGCCGCGGCGGAGCTCGACTACGAGCGCGCCGCGCGGCTCCGGGACGACGTGGCGGCGCTCGAGCAGGCCACCGAGAAGAACGCGGTGGTCCTGCCCGACGGGACCGACGCCGACGTGTTCGCCCTGGTGGGCGACGAGCTCGAGGCGGCCGTCCAGGTGTTCCACGTGCGCGGGGGACGTATCCGCGGGCAGCGCGGCTGGGTGGTGGAGAAGGTCGAGGACGTCACCGACGCCGAGCTCGTGGAACGGTTGCTGCAGCAGGTCTACGGCGAGGAGGGTGGTGCGGTGCTCGCCGAGCCGGAGCGCGCCTCCGGCGGCGCGGCGCGCCCCGAGCGGGTCGCGGCGGCGACGAGCGCCGTCCCACGCGAGGTGCTGGTGCCGGTGCTGCCGGCCGACGTGGACCAGGTGACGGACTGGCTGAGCACCCTGCGCGGGGCGCGGGTGACCGTGCGGGTCCCGCAACGTGGGGACAAGAAGGCGTTGGCGCAGACGGTGCGGCGCAACGCCGAGCAGGCGCTGGCCCTGCACCGCACCCGGCGTGCCGGTGACCTGACCACCCGCAGCCAGGCGCTGCGGGAGATCCAGGAGGCGCTGGGGCTGGGTTCCGCCCCGCTGCGCATCGAGTGCTACGACATCTCCACCACGCAGGGCACCCACCAGGTCGGCTCGATGGTGGTCTTCGAGGACGGTCTGCCGCGCAAGTCCGAGTACCGGCACTTCGTCGTGCGGGGGCCGGACGGCCAGGGCGCCGCGGACGACACGGCGGCGATGTACGAGGTGATCACCCGGCGGTTCAAGCGGTACCTGCAGGACCGCGACCGGCACGCGGACGTCGACCTCGGCGAGGGGCCGGACGGTCGCGGGCCGAGCACCGTCGGCCCGGGCGACGGTCCTGAGGCCGCGAACCCGCCCGTCACGGGCGCGAGCGGTCCGGTCGATCCCGAGGCGACGGCGCCGTCGGCCGGCGGGCGACGGTTCGCCTACCCGCCCAACCTGGTCGTGGTCGACGGCGGTCCGCCCCAGGTCGCCGCTGCGGCCCGCGCGCTGTCGGACCTGGGCGTCGACGACGTCGCGCTGTGCGGCCTGGCCAAGCGGCTGGAGGAGGTGTGGCTGCCCGGGGAGGACCACCCGGTGATCCTGCGGCGCAGCTCGGCCGGGCTGTACCTGCTGCAGCGGGTACGGGACGAGGCGCACCGGTTCGCGATCCGTCACCACCGCAAGCGCCGCGGCAAGGCGATGACGAGGTCGGTGCTCGATGCCGTGCCCGGGCTCGGGCCGACCAGGACGACCGCGCTGCTCAAGCACTTCGGCTCGGTCGCCAGGCTGAAGGCCGCGACGGTGGATGAGATCGCGGAGGCCCCCGGAGTCGGGCCGGGCACGGCGCGGGTGGTCCGGGCCGCCCTGCACCCGGACGAACCACCCGCGGAGGCGGACGCACGGCCGCCACTGAAGGACGGACGACCCGTGGACCGGGACGGCCGATCCGCGGACCGGCCGGGCACCGACGAGCGGTGACGAGCCCTGGCATGCTGGCACCATGACCGACGAGCCACCTCCCGTGACCGTCCCGACCGGCATCCCGGCGCTCGAGGCCGCGACGCCCGTGCCCACAGGCGACCTGCCGGAGCTGCTCGTGATCACCGGTATGTCCGGCGCCGGACGGACCCGCGCTGCCGCGGTGCTCGAGGATCTCGACTGGTACGTCGTCGACAACCTGCCGGCCCAGCTGCTCACCCAGCTCGCCGGGATGATGTCCTCCGGGCCCGGCGGCGTGCACCGCCTGGCGGCAGTGGTCGACGTGCGCGGGCGCGAGTTCTTCGCGGACCTGGTGCACGTCGTCGACTCGCTGCGGGAGGTCGGGTTCGACTACCGGGTGCTCTTCCTGGACGCCTCCGACGCCGTCCTGGTGCAGCGGTTCGAGGCGGTCCGCCGTCCGCACCCGTTGCAGGGGGACGGGCGGCTGCTGGACGGGATCACCGAGGAACGCGCGCTGCTGGCCGGCGTGCGCGAGCGCGCCGACGTCGTGATCGACACCTCCGAGCTGAACGTGCACGACCTGGCGCGCGAGGTGCGTCGCGCGGTCACCGGTGGCGAGGAGGGCCCGGTGCAGATCACCGTGCTCTCGTTCGGGTTCAAGTACGGGCTGCCGCTGGACGCCGACCACGTGGTAGACGTGCGCTTCCTGACCAACCCGTACTGGATCACCGAGCTGCGTCGGCTGACCGGGCGGGACGAGCCGGTGCGCGACTACGTCCTGGGTCTGGAGGGGGCGAGGCTCTTCGTGGACAGGTACGTCGAGGCGCTGGAGCCGGTGCTGGCCGGGTACGTGCACGAGGAGAAGCGCTACGCCACCATCGCTGTCGGCTGCACCGGGGGCAAACACCGTTCGGTCGCCATCTCGGAGGCGATCGCCGGTGCGTTGCGGGAACGTGGTCAACGGGTCGTGGTCAAGCACCGTGACCTGGGACGGGAGTGACGTGCTCGACGAGGTCCGGTGGGTGATCCGGGGGGTCGCGTCGTGAGCAGGCGCTCCGCGCCGGGGCGTGCCGGGTCCGGACGAGCCCGGCACGGCGGGGCGGCGTCTGCCCCCGCCGTGGTCGCCCTGGGCGGGGGGCACGGCCTGTCCGCGAGCCTGTCCGCGCTACGCCTGATGTCCGACCGGCTCACCGCCGTCGTCACCGTGGCCGACGACGGCGGGTCCTCGGGCCGGCTGCGCGCGGAGATGGGCGTGCTGCCGCCGGGGGACCTGCGGATGGCGCTGGCCGCGCTGTGTGACGAGTCGGACTGGGGCCGGACCTGGCGCGACCTGCTCCAGCACCGGTTCCACACCGACGGGGAGCTGGACCAGCACGCCGTCGGCAACCTGCTGATCGTCGCGCTGTGGGAGCTGCTCGGGGACCCGGTGCAGGGGCTGGACTGGGTCGGCAGGCTGCTCGGCTCGCGCGGCCGGGTGCTGCCGATGGCGTCCGTGCCGCTGACGATCGAGGCCGACGTCTGCGAGTCCACCGGGCCGGACCGGCCCGGCGCGCCGGTGCACCTGGTGCGCGGGCAGAGCCAGGTGGCCGTGACCCCGGGACGGATCGAGCGGGTGCGGCTCGTCCCGGACGACCCGCCGGCGTGCGCCGAGGCGGTCGCCGCGGTGCGTCAGGCGGACTGGGTCGTGCTCGGCCCGGGCTCCTGGTTCACCTCGGTGATGCCGCACCTGCTCGTGCCCGAGCTCGCCGTCGCGCTGCACGAGACGACGGCACGGCGCTGCGTGACGCTCAACCTGCCCGAGGCCACCGACGCCAACGCGATGAGCGTGGTCCAGCACCTGCACGCGCTCCACGACCACGCACCCGACCTGCGCATCGACGTCGTGGTCGCCGACCCGACGGCGGTGGACGACCTCGGGGCGCTCCAGGACGAGGCGTCCACTCTGGGGGCCCAGCTCCTGCTGCGGCAGGTGGGGGTGGGCGACGGGACGGCCCGGCACGACTCGTTGCGCCTCGCCGCCGCCTACCGTGACGCCTTCGAGGGTTCTCTCGGGGACGTGGGACCGGTCCCCGGGTGATGGCAGGATGACGGTCATGGCGTTGACGGCACAGGTGAAGGACGAGCTCGCCCGGCTCACGGTGGACAAGACCTCGTGCCGCAAGGCCGAGGTCGCCGCGACCCTCCGGTTCGCCGGGGGGCTGCACATCATCTCCGGCCGGATCGTCATCGAGGCCGAGCTGGACACGGGGATCGCGGCCCGGCGCCTGCGTCAGACGATCTCGGAGGTGTACGGGCACGAGAGCGACGTCGTCGTCGTCAGCGGGAGCGGCCTCAAGCGCGGGTCCAGGTACGTGGTGCGCGTGGTCAAGGACGGCGAGTCGCTGGCCCGGCAGACCGGTCTGCTGGACAACCGCGGGCGGCCGGTGCGCGGACTGCCGCCACAGGTGGTCTCGGCGGGCCTGGGTGAGGCCGAGGCCGCCTGGCGCGGAGCCTTCCTGGCGCACGGGTCGCTGACCGAGCCGGGACGCTCGTCCGCGCTGGAGGTGACGTGCCCGGGGCCCGAGGCCGCCCTGGCGCTGGTGGGTGCCGCCCGACGGCTGGGCATCGGGGCGAAGGCGCGCGAGGTGCGCGGCGTGGACCGCGTGGTGATCCGTGACGGGGACGCGATCAGCGCGATGCTGGTCCGGCTCGGTGCGCACGACGCCGTCCTGGTCTGGGAGGAGCGCCGGATGCGCCGGGAGGTACGCGGCACGGCGAACCGGCTGGCGAACTTCGACGACGCGAACCTGCGGCGCTCCGCCCGTGCCGCGGTGGCTGCCGGGGCGCGGGTCGAGCGTGCCTTCGAGATCCTCGGCGAGGACCTCCCGGACCACCTGCGCCAGGCCGGAGAGCTCCGGCTCGCGCACAAACAGGCCTCGCTCGAGGAGCTGGGCCAGCTCGCCGTGCCGCCGCTGACGAAGGACGCGGTCGCGGGGCGGATCCGGCGGCTGCTCGCCACGGCGGACAAGCGCGCCGCGGAGCTCGGGATCCCGGACACCGAGGCGGGGCTGAGCCCGGACATGCTGGACGTATGAACGGCCTGGTCCCGCCCGACGAGACGCGCCTGGACGTGTAACCTGGGCACATCTGGGAATGGCGGCCGCCGCGGCGCGAGTCGTGCGCGCGCCGAGCAGGTTCCAGGCGTACGACGCCGTACGTACCCCGTAGATACCAACACTGCGTGTCGGCGTACCCGGCGCGCCCGAGGAGGGCACTGTGACCATCCGCGTCGGAATCAACGGCTTCGGCCGTATCGGACGTAGCTTCTACCGGGCTGTCGTGGCGGCCGGGACAGACATCGAGGTCGTGGGCGTGAACGACCTCACGGACAACCGGACGCTGGCCCACCTGCTGAAGTACGACACCGCGTTCGGGCGCTTCCCGCTGAGCGTCTCCTACGACGACGAGAACATCATCATCGACGGCAAGAAGATGCGTGCCATGGCCGAGCGCGACCCCGCCGCGCTGCCGTGGAAGGAGCTCGGTGCGGACATCGTCATCGAGTCGACCGGGTTCTTCACCGACGCCACCAAGGCGCAGGCGCACATCGACGGTGGCGCGCGCAAGGTGATCGTCTCGGCGCCGGCCAAGAACGAGGACGCGACCTTCGTCATGGGCGTCAACCACACCCAGTACGACCCGGCCGCGCACAACATCATCTCCAACGCCTCGTGCACGACGAACTGCCTGGCCCCGCTGGCCAAGGCGCTCAACGACAGCATCGGCATCGAGCGCGGTCTGATGACCACCATCCACGCCTACACCGGCGACCAGAACCTGCAGGACGGCCCGCACAAGGACCTTCGGCGGGCGCGCGCCGCCGCGCAGAACATCGTGCCGACCTCGACCGGTGCGGCCAAGGCGGTGTCCCTGGTGCTCCCCGAGCTCAAGGGCAAGCTCGACGGCTTCGCGTTCCGGGTCCCGGTGATCACCGGTTCGGCGACGGACCTGACCATCACCGCCTCGCGGGAGACCAGCGTCGAGGAGGTCAACGCCGCGATGAAGGCGGCCTCCGAGGGCCCGCTGAAGGGCGTGCTGGAGTACGTGGAGGACGACATCGTCTCCGCGGACATCATCGCCAACCCGCACCAGAGCATCTTCGACGCGAAGCTCACGAAGGTGATCGGCGACCAGGTGAAGGTCGTCTCCTGGTACGACAACGAGTGGGGCTACTCCAACAGCCTCGTCTCGCTGACCCAGTACGTGGGCGAGCGTCTCTGACGCCACCGAGCACGTGATGCGTCCGCGTGCGCCCCGGTCCGCCGGGACCGCGCACGCGGACGCAGCCACGTCCGGGCGGTCCCGGACCGCCGTCACGACCGATCAGGGGCCGGTGCAACCACGGACCGGCCCGGCCGACGCAGGTACAGGTAGGAGACCATGAAGACCATCGCGGACCTCGGCGACCTGCGCGGCAAGCGCGTGCTCGTCCGGTCGGACCTCAACGTCCCGCTCGACGGCACGACCATCACCGACGAAGGCCGCGTCCGCGCGGCGCTGCCCACCCTGACCACCCTGGCCGACGCCGGGGCGCGCGTGATCGTGGTCGCGCACCTGGGACGGCCCAAGGGCGTCCCGGACGAGAAGTACTCGCTGGCACCTGTGGCCGCCCGCCTCGGTGAGCTGCTCGACCGTCCCGTGCGGTTGGCCGGGGACGTGGTCGGCGACTCGGCGCGGGAGACCGTCGCCGGGCTGGGCGACGGTGAGGTCGCCATGCTGGAGAACATCCGCTTCGACCCCCGGGAGACCTCCAAGGACGACGCCGAGCGGGCCGGGCTGGCCGAGGAGCTCGCCGCCCTGGCGGACGTCTACGTCTCGGACGGCTTCGGGGTGGTGCACCGCAAGCAGGCCTCGGTCTACGACGTCGCGAAGAAGCTCCCGGCCGCCGTCGGCTCGCTCGTGCTGCGCGAGGTGGACGCCCTGCGCCGGGCGACGGAGGACCCGGAGCGTCCCTACGTCGTCGTGCTCGGGGGCTCGAAGGTCTCCGACAAGCTGGGCGTGATCGACAACCTGATCGCAAAGGCGGACCGTCTGCTGATCGGTGGCGGGATGGTCTTCACCTTCCTGGCCGCCAAGGGCTGGTCGGTCGGTACCTCGCTGCTGGAGGAGGACCAGATCGACACCGTGCGGGGCTACCTGGACCGCGCTGCGGAGGCGGGCGTCGAGATCGTGCTGCCCACCGACATCGTGGTCGCCGACGCCTTCGCCGCGGACTCGCCGCACGACGTCGTGCCGGCCGACGCGATGCCGGACGGTCGGATCGGCCTGGACATCGGTCCGGCGTCGGGCGCGCTGTTCCGGGAGAAGATCCTGGACGCCCGGACGGTGGTGTGGAACGGGCCCGCGGGCGTGTTCGAGCTCGAGCCGTTCGCGGCCGGCACCCGCGCGGTGGCCCAGGCGCTGGTCGACGCCGGGGAGCGCGGCGCGTTCACCATCGTCGGTGGCGGGGACTCCGCGGCCGCCGTCCGGCGCCTCGGCTTCGACGAGGCCGGGTTCGGCCACATCTCCACCGGCGGCGGGGCGAGCCTGGAGTTCCTGGAGGGCAAGACCCTGCCCGGTATCGACGTGCTGGACCGAGAGGACTGATCATGGCGACGACCCGTACCCCGCTCATCGCGGGCAACTGGAAGATGAACCTGGACCACCACCAGGCCACGCACCTGGTGCAGAAGCTGGCGTGGACGCTCCAGGACGCCAAGCACGACTACACCGACGTGGAGGTGTGCGTGCTCGTGCCGTTCACCGACCTGCGCTCCGTGCAGACCCTCGTCGACGCCGACAAGCTGGAGCTGACCTACGGCGCCCAGGACGTGTCCGCGCACACCGAGGGGGCCTACACCGGTGAGATCTCGCCGGTCATGCTCGCCAAGCTCGGGGTCAGCTACGTGACCGTCGGCCACTCCGAGCGCCGCCAGTACCACGCGGAGGACGACGCGCTGTGCGCGGCGAAGGTGCGGTCGGCCTTCGGCCAGGGGATCGTGCCCATCCTGTGCGTGGGGGAGGGCCTCGAGATCCGTCAGGCGGGCGAGCACGTGGCGCACACGCTGGGGCAGGTCGCCGGGGGGCTCGAGGGCCTGCCCGCGGAGCAGGCGGCGCAGGTCGTCATCGCCTACGAGCCGGTGTGGGCGATCGGGACCGGAGAGGTCGCGACGCCGCAGGACGCACAGGAAGTCTGCTCGGCGATCCGCGGCAGGCTCGCGGAGCTGTACTCGCCGGAGGTGGCCGACGGTGTGCGGATCCTGTACGGCGGCTCGGTGAAGTCCGGGAACATCGCCTCGATCATGGCCGAGCCGGACGTCGACGGTGCACTCGTCGGCGGTGCCAGCCTCGACCCCGAGGAGTTCGCCAGCATCGTTCGGTACAAGTCGCACCACCCCCACCGATCGTGATCATGCAATTCGTCGACGCTCCCGTCGACGAATTGCATGATCACGACCATGGTGGGCGGGGGTTATCCTGGTGGGGTTGTCTTCGAAGAGTGAGCGAGGGAGCACGTGGACGCGCTGCGCATCACCCTGGAGGTGCTGCTGGTCATCAGCAGCATCCTGGTCGTACTCCTGGTCCTGCTGCACAAGGGCAAGGGCGGCGGAGTGTCCGACATGTTCGGCGGCGGGGTGTCCAGCGGCGCCGGTAGCTCGGGCGTCGCCGAGCGCAACCTCAACCGGATCACGATCGGGCTCGCACTGCTGTGGACCCTCATCATCGTCCTGCTGGGCCTGATCCAGCGCGTCAGCGTCTGAGTCCGGAGGTTCGTCGTGGCCAGTGGTAGTGCGATCCGTGGCTCCCGGGTGGGTGCCGGTCCGATGGGCGAGGCGGAACGGGGGGAGGCCGCACCGCGGTTCTGGGTCTCCTACTGGTGCGCCAACGGCCACGAGACCCGGCCCAGCTTCGCCGAGGAGACCGGCGCCGAGGCGCCGGAGACCTGGGACTGCCCGCGCTGCGGGTTCCCCGCGGGGCAGGAGCGCGACAACCCCCCCTCGCCGAGCCGGAACGAGCCGTACAAGACCCACCTGGCCTACGTGAAGGAGCGGCGCTCCGACGAGGACGGGGCCGCGATCCTGGACGAGGCGCTGGCCGCGCTGCGCGCCCGCCGCGGCGGCTGACCACCCGCTGAGGCTGACCACCCGCTGAGGCTGACCACGCGCCGGCGAGCCCGGCCGAGGACGCAGCCGACCTCAGCCGACGACGCGCGCCAGCAGGAAGCCGTCGTAGCCCTTCGAGCCGACCGTCTGGATGGCCGTGCCCTGCAGCGACGGGTGCGTGGCGACCAGGTCGATCACCGCGCGCGAGCCCAGGACCTGGGGATCCCCGCTCGACGCGTCGGCGACCGCACCGCGCCGTATCACGTTGTCGATCACGATCACCGCGCCCGGACCGGTGAGCTCGAGCGCCAGCTCGAGGTACGCGGCGTTCGAGGGCTTGTCCGCGTCGATGAAGACGAGGTCGAACGGCTCGACGCCGTCCTCGACGAGCGCGGCGGCCGTGCGGGCAGCCGGGCCGACCCGGACCTCGATCACCTCGGACAGACCCGCCGCCGCGATGTTGCGCCGCGCGACGTCGGCGTGGCGCGGTTCCAGCTCGAGCGTGGTGAGGTGCGGGTCCGGGCCCACCAGCCCACGGGCGATGCAGATCGCGCTGTAGCCACCGAGGGTGCCGAATTCCAGTGCGCGGCGGGCGCCCTGGATGCCCGCCAGGAGCTGCAGGAACGCGCCCTGGGAGGCCGAGACGTGGATCGGGGGCAGCCCGGCCTGCTCGGCCGCCGCGTTGACCTGCACCAGGACGTCGTCGTCGGGCAGCAGGGACTCGACGTACCGGTCCACGGCCGACCACCGTGCCTGGTCGGCGCCGGCCCCGTCCGTGCCGGCGGTCCGCGTCCGTCGCGTCCCGGTCTGTTGCGTCCCGGTCACCGGTCCACCGTTCATCCCGCGGCGGCCGCGTCCAGCAGCCACAGCGTCCGGGACCGGCCCAGCGCGGCCGACGCGGGGATCTGGTGCCGGTCCTCGCCGGCCAGGGCCCGGGCGACGGCGTCGGCCTTCTCGGCGCCGGCGACGATCACCCACACCTCCTCGGCGGCCTCGATCGCGGGGAAGGTGAGGCTCACCCGCTCCGGCGGCGGCTTGGGGGAGCCGTGCACGCCGACCACGGAGCGGTCGGCGACGTCGAGCGCCTCGTGCCCCGGGAACAGCGAGGCGACGTGCCCGTCCGGCCCCATGCCCAGCAGCACGACGTCGAAGCGCGGCACCGCCGGCCCGGCGTCGTCGGTGCCGTTCGCCCCGGCGAAGCGGGCGAGGTCCGCGGCGTACGCCTCCGCGGACTGTTCCGGGGTCTCGATCCCGTCCGCGCCGGGCGGCGGCATCGGGTGCACGTTCTCGTCGGGGATGTCGAGGGAGTCGATCAGCGCCTCGCGCGCCTGGGTCTCGTTGCGGTCCGGGTCGCCGGTGGGCAGGAACCGCTCGTCCCCCCACCACAGGTGGACGCCGGACCAGTCGACCGCCGCACGCAGCGGCGACGTCGCGACCTCGGCCAGGGTTCGGATGCCCACGGTCCCGCCGGTGAGCGCCACGTGCACCGGCCGGTGGGTGGACTGGGTGTCGACCAGCCGCAGGAGCAGCCGGGCCGCAGTGGCCTGGGCGACGAGGGTGCCGTCCGGGTGGACGGTGACGGTACGGGTGCGGGTCATGCTGCTCCGATCTTCGGAAGGCCCTCCCGCAGCACCTCGCCGTAGACCTCGTCCGCGTCCAGGCGGCGTAGCTCCTCCGCGAGGCACTCGCGGAGCTGGCGGATCGGCAGGGCGATGTGGTGCTCGGGCTGGTCGGGTTGGGACAACGTGGCGGTCTCGCCGTCGGGACGGGCGAGCACGATCGGGCCGGAGGCGCGCTCGAGCTGGACGCGGGTGATCGCCGGGGCGTCCGGGAGGCGTTCCACCTCGACCGGGCAACGCAGCGCGTGGGCGAGCCAGGCGGCCATCAGGTCGACCGAGGGGTGAGTGCTCTGACCGGCGACGACGGCACGGGTGACCGGCTCGAACGGCGGCTGGTCGAGCGTGGCGGCGATCAGACCGCGCCACAGCGTGGTCCTGGTCCAGGCCAGATCCGTGGTCCCGTCCTCGTAGACCTCCGCCAGGCGGCGCAGCGCACCGGCCGGGTCGGCGCACTCGGTGGTGTCGGTGATCCGACGCTGTGCCATCCGTCCCAGCGGGTGCTGCGAGGGGTGGTCCGGCAGCTCACCCGGCCACCACACGACGATCGGTGCGTCGGGCAGCAGGAGCGGCATCACGAGGGTGTCGGAGTGCGCGGCGAGCTCCTGGGGCGCGCGCAGCAGGACGACCTCGCTGGCCCCGGCATCCCCGCCGAGCCGGATCTCGGCGTCCAGCCCCGGGCCGGCCCCCTCGGGGCGGGTGAGCACGATGACCCGGCAGGGGTGCTCGCGGCTCGCGTCGTTCGCCGCGGCGATGGCGACCTCCGGGTCGTGCGCACCCAGGTCGATGACCAGGGTGAGCACCCTGCCCAGCGCGACCGCGCCGCCGTCGTCCCGCTCCTTGACGAGCCGCTTGTTGATCGCCCGGGTGGTGGTGTCCGGGAGGTGGATGATCACGGTCGCCTCCACTCTCGGCCGTCACGGGCCATCATCCGGTCCGCGGACGCCGGGCCCCAGGTGCCGGACCGGTACCCCTCCGGGTGGCCGTGCCGAGCCCAGTACGTGGTGATCGGGTCGAGGATCTTCCAGGAGAGCTCGACCTCCTCGTGTCGCGGGAAGAGCGGGGGGTCGCCGAGCAGGACGTCGAGGATCAACCGCTCGTACGCCTCGGGGGAGGACT
>CAYQFJ010000099.1:0-11491 GCA_964416715.1 uncultured Actinotalea sp.
TTGCGCTGCGCCACCAGGGCCAGCCCGACGCCGGTGTTCCCACTGGTCGGCTCGACGATCGTGCCGCCGGGACGCAGCTCCCCGGACGCCTCGGCGGACTCGATCATCCGCTGGGCGATCCGGTCCTTCACCGAACCACCGGGGTTGAGGTACTCCACCTTGGCCAGGATCGTCGCGGACAGCCCGCCGGTGACCGATGACAGCCGGACCAGCGGCGTCCCGCCGACCAGGTCCGAGATGTGCTCGGCGTACTTCACAGCTGCGCCGGTGTCAGCCGTCGCCGCGCAGGATCGCGATCAGCCGCAGGAACTCCAGGTACATCCAGACGAGGGTGACGACCAGGCCGAAGGCGGCGGTCCAGGCGAACTTCGCGGGCACGCCCTGCTCGACGCCGCGCTTGATCGAGTCGAAGTCGACGATCAGCATCGCCGAGGCCAGACCCACGGCGACCACGCTGATCAGGATGCCGAGCGGACCGGAGCGCATGCCCCAGCCATCCATCACGCCGAACATCAGCAGGCCGAAGTTGACCAGCGAGAACAGCAGGTAGCCGCCCATGGCGATCAGCAGCCAGCGGGTGAACTTGGCGGTGACGCGCACCTTGCCGGACCGGTACAGCACCAGGCACGCGAGGAAGGTCGCCGCGGTGGCCAGCACGGCCTGCATCACGATGCCCTGCCACTGCGACTCGAACAGGAAGCTGATCCCGCCGAGGAACACCCCCTGCGCCGCGGCGTACGCCATGATCAGCCCGGGGCTCGGGTTCTTCTTGAACGCGTTGACCAGGCCGAGGACCAGCCCGACGATCATGCCGATCCAGAAGAGCTGCGGCGCCAGCGTCCAGGTCAGCGCACCGGTGACCAGGATGATGGCGAACAGCCCGCCGGTCTTCATGATCACGTCGTCGTAGGTCAGCCGCCCGGTGTCGCGGGTGGTCGCGGACGGCGCGCCGTACATCTGCTCCAGCGTGCTCGCGCTCATCCCGGCGGTCGCGCCGGTGGCGGCCGTCCCGGCGCCGTACGGGCTGCGCTGAGCGACTCCCCCGCGGCCTCGTCGGGGCTCACCGAAGACGGCGTTGTTGCTGAAGACGGGGTTGCTCACGGTTCCTCCTGGTAGCGGCGCCCGGCCCCTCGTCGGTCGAGGAACGGGCACAGGTGTCGCTGGCCGGTTCTCATCCTATGCGTTGTGCTCCTGGAAGAACGCCGGACGGGGGCGCGACGTTCCCGTCACGCCCCCGTCCCGGTTGCCGCACCCGGCTGCGGAGCTCAGCCGCGCGCGGTCACCACAGCCAGCCGAACGGCCACCACGGTGGCCTCGGCGGGCGGGGCGGTGTGACGAGCAGCGTCTGCGCGGCGCTCACCTCGCCGCTGGTCGCGACCAGCTCGTACACACCCAGGGAGGTCCGGCGGGGCACCGTGACCGAGAGGTCCGCCGCACCCTGGTCGTCCACCGCGACCGTGGTCAGGAGCACCGAACGGTCGTGACCGTGACCCAGCCACGGGAAGATCGAGCGCAGCAACCGCCACAGCGGGTCCTCGAGCCGGAGCTGGACGTCGCTGCCCGGTGCGTAGCCGCTCAGCGTGACCCGCACGCTCTTGCCGGCCTCCACCACGTGGCTGCCCAGCTCGACCCGCGGATCGATGACCGGCGGCTCCGGCTCGTCGGCCTCGACGAGCTGACCGACCCCCCAGCGGGCCGTGCTCTGGTAGCTCAGCCCGGTCGGGTCGGCCCACATGCTCACGCCGGTGCGCACGCCGTCGGTGGCGTCGTTGACCTGGAAGTCCAGGCCGTGGAACGTCCCCGGGCCGCCGTACTCCAGCAGGCTGATCGCCGCCTCGACGACGTAGCCGGTGTCGGTGACCGCGGTCGCGCTGGTCAGCCGGTTCGCCTGGTACGCCTCGTCACCGGTGCCGAACGAGGTGACGTTCTCGAAGCTGATCCGGATCTGCGTGTCGTCGTACCGGTACGGCCCGTTCCGGTAGTTGCCGGCGTCGACGAAGATCTCCACCGAGTCCTGCACCCACGGGTCGGACGCGGAGGCGTCCAGCTGCGGGTCGGTCACCTCGGCGAGCACGTACAGAACCGACCCGTCGTCGCTCCACAGCGTGCGCACCTCGGCCGTCGCGGCCGTGTCGTCACCCTCGACGCGCTTCTCGGTGCGCACCGGCTCGGACAGGGACCACGCCTCGTCCACGACGCCGTCGATCGTCGGGGCCTCGGGCGCCTCGGCGACCTCGAGGAAGGACAGCGCCTCGACGAGGGCCAGAGTGCCCATCGCCCCCGGGTCGTTCCACCCGGTCGTGGTGCCGCCGTCGGTGACCCGCAGGTCGAAGGACAGCGTCTGGCCCTGCGCGGCGTCGGTCAACGGCAGGTGCACGACGGCGTCCCATCCGTCGGACGTCTCGGTCACCACCCCGTCGACGTCGCCGGTCCCGTCGCGTCCGAACGTGCACGTCTGGTCGCCGAGGACCAGCTCGATCCCGTCGGTCGCCTCGTCGCTCGGGTCGGTCACCGTGACGTAGACGGTCAGGTGGTCCGCTGCCCAGCGGGTCTGGAACGCGGCCACCTCACCGACGGTGTGCAGCGGCAGCCGCTGCCACACCGGCGACGACGTCGCGTCGCCGTCCAGCGGGACCGACCCGGCGAAGGTGAGCTCAGCCAGCAGCCGCGGGTCGAGCTCGGCGTCGGCCGCCCCGTAGTAGGCCGGCTTGGCCTGGAGCCGACCGTCGAACAGCAGCGGAGCCTGCTCGCTGCGCCAGCTGCGGTTGTCCGTCAGGCCCCACACCGTGACCGAGTAGATGTCCGCCGCGTGCTCGCGGAACACCCGGAAGGCGTCGCGGTAGTAGTAGCCCTGCTCGATCAGGTTGGCCTCGGTCACCGGCGTCCCGACCGTGACGTCCAGCTCGGTCACGGCCTGCGGCAGGCCGAGGTCCTGGAAGGCGACGATCGCGGCGTCCAGCGCGGCGACCGGCGTCGACAGGCTGGTGTGGAACTGGTGCCCGACCCCGTCGACCGGCACGCCGCGATCGATCAGCCGCTCGACCAGGTCGTGGTAGCGGGCCTGCTTGCCGCTCTGCTCGGTGTTGTAGTCGTTGATGAACAGGTCGACCGGCCGGTCGGACCCCGGTGCGGCGTAGACGTCGTTGAACGCCTCGTCCGCGTACTGGAAGGCGAGGTCGATGTACTCCTCGCCGAGGATCCGGTACCACTCGCTGCGGCGCAGACCGTCGGCGAACTCGCCGCTGTCCGAGACCACCTCGTTCACCACGTCCCACGCCACGAGCGGGTTCGTGTCGCTGCCGAACTCACCCCAGCCGTCGGCGAGCACCTCGGCCACGGCGAAGATGTGCGTGCGCAGCCGGTCACGCATGATCTGCTGGTCCGCCTCGCTCGTGGTGAGCGGCTCACCGGCGTCGTCGGTGAAGAACCAGGCCGGCGTCTGGCTGTGCCACACCAGGACGTGCCCGTACACGCGCAGGTCGTTGGCCTGGGCGAAGTTCATCAGCTCCACGGCCTCCGGGTGGATGCCGAAGTTCTGCTCGTCGTCGTACCAGGCCTCGACCTTCATGTGGTTCTCGGCCGTGATCTGGTCGAAGTGCCGCAGCGTGAGCTCGGCGGGTGCACCGATGGTCTCGCGGCTGTCGATCGCCACCCCGAGCGGGAAGTCCACCGTGTCCTTCAGCGGGGTGAGGTCCTCGATCTCGCGCGGGTCCTGCGAGCGGATCGTGACGTCGTCGACCAGGAACGAACCGGGTCCGCCGGTGTTGTAGCTGGTCTCGAAGTAGAGCAACGCGGTGTCGGCCGAGGCCATGGTGTAGCTCGCGGTGACCTCGTGCCACTGGCCGCTGGTGATGCCGGAGAACTGCCCGACGGTGTCGAAGCTGTTCGCCCCGTCGTTGACGCGCTGCATGCTCAGCCAGATGTCGTCGGCGTCCTCGCCGGTGGCCATCTTGACCCAGGCGGAGATGTCGTACGTGACCCCGGTCTCGAAGACGCCGGTCACGTCGTAGGCGATCCCGTCGCCCTGCGAGGTACGGTCGCTGACCAGCGCGGCCTGGGCGCCTCCGTGCGCCTCGGTGGTCGTGACCGCGACGGTCGGGTCACCCTCCTCGTCGCCGCGGGGCACCCAGCCCTGCAGCCCGTCCTCGAAGTCGAACGTGAGGTCCACGACGTCACCACCGCCGCCACCGGCCGCGGCGATCAGCAGGTCGTCGACCAGGAAGGTGTAGGGCCCGTCGAGGTCCGTGCTGCCCAGGTACACCTGCGTCTCGGCCGGTTCCACGTCACCGGGCAGGGTGAACTCACCGCTGATCTCGGTCCACCCGTCGGCCGTGATCGTCGTGTTGGCGACCCAGTTGTAGGCGGGCTTGACGACGAAGCGGACGTCCGCGCTGCCGGTCGCGCCCTCGGGCAGCCGCGCGCGCATGGAGAAGGTGTAGACGGTGCCGGCCTCCAGCAGCCCGACCGGGGACTGGATGCCCTCGTAGTCGGCGGCGCGGGTGATGCTGAGCGCCTTGCCGCCGTCGGCGTCCACGTAGACCAGCGTCGGGGCGCCACTGGCGGTCCACGGGTCGATCGTCTCGTCGTCGAAGTCGAGCGAGGCGATCGTGGTGCCGCCGGGGCCGCCGTCGCCGTCACCGTCGCCGCCACCGTCGCCATCACCTGGGGCCGGGCCGACGACGGTCACGTCGTCGAGCAGGAAGCTCGCCGTCTCGTCGGCCGCCTCCACGTACAGGGCCGCGCCGGTCAGACCGGACGGCACGGTGTAGGTGCCGGTGAGCTCGACCCACTCGGTGTCGGAGACCGTGGCCGGGTCGGTGACCTGGGTGTACGCCTCGGGGGTCTCGGCGACCGAGAACTTGAGGGTCGTCTCACCCGGTTCACTGAGCTTGACCCAGCCGCTGACCGTGTAGGTCCCGCCCGGCTCCACCAGATCGAGGATCGTCGCCTCGGTGCCGTGCCAGTTCGCCGTGCGCCCGGTGACCGCGAGACTGTACGACCCGCCGTGCGCATCGGTGTCGACGACCTCGACACCGGCCGCACCGCGCCCGACCCAGGGGCCGGCCGTACCGTCCTCGAAGTCGCTGGCCAGGACCGTGACGTCGGCCGCCTCGGCGGTCCCGGCCGGGTCGGGACCGGCCACGGGGGCGGCGACGACCGCAAGCGCCAGCACTCCGATTCCGACAGTTTCGGTGACCTTCAGCCGTCTCATCCGACGCTCCCTTGCGTTCCTGAGGGCAACCAACCGGCACGGCGGACACTATTGGCACTTCGTGAGGGGCGCAAGAGATGCGCCTGATCCGGCCCTGAGAGCGAAAGTTTCTGGCAAGGTGCCCGTGTGCGCTGCGGCCGCCCCGAGTGCTCGGGACGAAGGGTCGGTGCCCCCGACGGGGATCGAACCCGTACTGGACCGGGTTTAAGCCGGTTGCCTCTACCGGTTGGGCTACGGGGGCAGGCTCATCCTCGCAGGTCCGGACCCTGGGGCGGGGCCCCGGTCACCGGCCCCGCCACCGAGCCGACGCCACCGGCCACGCGTAGCGGTCCGCCGACGCCGGGCGCTACCCGTCCGGCGTCGAGGCCGCGCGGAACTCGGCCCGCGGGTCCTGCAGCCGGCCCAGCGCCACGAGCTCGCGCCGGAAGAACAGTGCCAGCGTCCAGTCCAGGACGATGCGCACCTTGCGGTTGAAGGTCGGCATCTGCGCCATGTGGTACGTCCGGTGCATGAACCAGGCGAGCCAACCGCGCAGCTTGATCCCGTAGACCTGCGCCACGCCCTTGCCCAGACCGAGCGAGGCCACGGTCCCGACGTGCTTGTGCTTGTACTCGTGGATCCGTGCCCCACGCAGGTGGCGGGCCAGGTTGTCGCCCAGGTGACGGGCCTGCCGAACGGCGTGCTGGGCACTGGGGGAGCAGAGCTGCCCCGGGTTGGCCAGGTCCGGTACCGCGGCGTTGTCACCCGCGGTCCACGCGCCGTCGACCACCGTGCCGTCCTCGTGCGCGACCTGGAGGGTGGGCAGCGCCCGCACGCGGCCGCCGTCGTCCAGCGGCAGGTCGGAGCTCTGGACCACGGGGTTGGCCTTGACGCCGGCGGTCCACACGATGGTGGCGGAGTCGAACTCGGTGCCGGTCGAGGTCACCACGTGCCCGTCCACGCACGACTCCAGGAACGTCGACAGGTGGATCTCGATGTCCCGCTCGCGGAGCTGCTCCAGCGCGTAGCCGCCCATCTCCTCACCGACCTCGGGCAGGATGCGCCGCGACCCCTCGATCAGCACGAAGCGCATGTCCTCGCGGTCGATCGCGTCGTAGTAGCGCAGCGCGCCCCTGGCCATGTCCTCGACCTCACCGAGCGCCTCGATGCCGGCGAACCCTCCGCCCACGAAGGTGAAGGTGAGCATCCGCCTGCGCAGGTCCTGGTCCCAGGTGGAGGCGGCGGCGTCGAGCCGGTTGAGCACGTGGTTGCGCAGGGCGATGGCCTCCTCGACCTGCTTGAACCCGATCCCCTGCTCGGCCAGCCCGGGGATCGGCAGGGTCCGCGCGATCGACCCGAGGGCGACCACCAGGTGGTCGTAGGTGATCTCGTACTCCTCACCCTCGTCCGGCGCGATCCGCACGGTGCGCTCACCGTGCCGGATCTCGGTCACCCGGCCGGTCAGCGTGTCCACACCGCGCAGGTGGCGCCGGTGCGAGACGACCACGTGCCGCGGCTCGAGCGATCCGGCGGCGGCCTCCGGCAGGAACGGCTGGTAGGTCATGTACGAGCGCGGGTCCACCACGACGATCGCCGCCTCGCGCCTTCCCATCCGTCGGCGCAGCCGCAACGCGGTGTAGAACCCGACGTACCCACCACCGAGGATCACGATCCGCGGGACCTTGCGGCTCCGCGGCGGGCGTGCGTCCCGTCGGTCGTCACCACGCGTGGCGGCGTCGGTGCTTTCCGGTACCGGCGTCCCCTGGCTCATGCGACCAGCCTACCTTCTTGTGAAACTGTTCACAAAGGATCGGGTGATGGGCCGGCGAGGGACAGGCAGGTGCGCAGGACGTCGTCGAGCATGGGTTCGGTGAGCCGCCCGGTCTGGGTGTTCTGCTGGGAGACGTGGTAGCACCCCACCAGGTGCACGACGACGCCGTCCGGCCGGGTCAGCACGGCCCTCACCCCGTGGCCGAACGGCGGAGCCGGCCGCGGCACCTGCCAGCCCATCGACCGCACGACGCCGAGCACCGCCTGCCAGCCGAACCCGCCGAGCGCCATGACCACCCGCACCGTGGGCGACGTGAGCTCGACCTCCCGCCGCAGCCACGGGGAGCAGGTGTCCCGCTCGGCCGGCGACGGCCTGTTCTGCGGCGGGGCGCACCGGACCGCGGCGGTCATGCGCACGCCGCTCAGCGAAAGCCCGTCGCCGGCGTCCACGCTGAGCGCCTGGTTCGCCGCACCGACCCGGTGCAGCGCCGCGAAGATCCAGTCCCCCGACCGGTCGCCGGTGAACAGTCGTCCGGTGCGGTTGGCGCCGTGCGCCGCCGGTGCGAGGCCGACGATGAGCACCCCCGCGGCCGGGTCACCGAACCCGGCCGCCGGACGCCCCCAGTACGGCTGGTCCCGGAACGCCCGGCGCTTGAGCACCGCCACGTCCTCGCGCCAGGCCACCAGCCGGGGACAGGCCCGGCAGACCGTCGAGGCCTCGTCCATCGTCGCCAGGTCGGGCGCCCGCGCCGCGACCCGCGCGACGTCGGCACCGGTGGTGGCGACCGGCGTCGTCGGCTCCGCGGTGTCCCCCGGCCACCCCGAGCCCGGCGGGACCGGGGAGGCGAACAGGTCACCGGTGCGCGGGTGCGGCAGGAGATCGGTCACCCGTCGATCATGCACCCCCGGAAGGGGTGCCCGTCGATTCGTCCGGACAGGTCGCGGGTCCGGACAGGTCGCGGGCCCGGGCTCAGTCCGCGACGCTCCAGGCGATGCCGTCGAGGATGTCGTGCTCGGAGGTGACGGTGGCGTCGAGCGCACCGCCGGCCGCGGCGACCTCGGCGCGGACGCGGCTCACCACCCGGGACCAGACCAGGGCACCGGCCGCGATGACGTCGACCCGGCCCGGGTGCATGAACCCCATCGCCTCGCGCTCGGCGCGCGGTGCCGCCACGATCGCCGCGCAGGAGGCCAGCACCTGCTCCACCGGGAGGAGGGTGCCGTCGATCCGCGCCGGGTCGTAGCGCTCCAGCCCGAGGGCGTGGGCGGTGACGGTGGTGACCGAGCCGGCCAGCCCCACGAGCGTGCCGGTCCGTCCCAGCGGCACCTCGGCCGCGGCCAGGTCCAGCGCCGCGTCGACGTCCGCGGCGGCCACCGCCACCTGGTCCGCCGTCGGCGGGTCGTCGTGCAGGTGCCGCTCGGTCATCCGGACGCAGCCCACGTCCATCGACTGCACCGCCTCCGGCTCCGACCCGCCGAAGACCAGCTCCGTCGAGCCTCCGCCCAGGTCGACGACCAGGAACGGCTCCGGATGGCCGGTTAGCGTCCCGGTGGCTCCCCGGAAGGACAGCCTGGCCTCCTCGCGCCCGTCCACCACCTCGGGGTGGACGCCGAGGATCGCCCGCACGCCGTCGACGAACTCCGCCCGGTTCTCAGCGTCCCGGGTGGCCGACGTCGCGACGAACCGGATCCGCTCGACGCCGAGGTCCGCGCAGACCTTGGCGTAGCGGCGCGTCGCGTCGAGCGTGCGGGCCAGTGCCTCGGGTGCCAGGCGGCCGGTGCGGTCCACCCCCTGGCCCAGCCGCACGATCTCCATCCGGCGGTCGACGTCGGTCAGGCCGCCCGCCGCCGGGTCGACGTCCGCCACCAGGAGCCGGATCGAGTTCGTGCCGCAGTCGATCGCCGCCACGCGTGTCATGCGCCCAAGCCTGCCACCGCGTGGCGTCCGGCCGTCGACGTGTCCAGCGGCCCACACGTCCACCGTCGCCGCGCCGAGCCGTCGGCGGGCCGAGCCGTCGGCGGGCCGAGCCGTCGGCGGGCCGAGCCGTCGAGACGTCGAGCTGTCGGCACGTCCGACGACGCGTGTGCACCTCGGTTCGCGCGGAGCCTGGTGCGTGAGGGGCTGGTTGTGCTGGAGTGACGTCACTCTGGCCACTCCAGCACCACCAGTCACTGGCTCCGCGCGGACCGAGGAAGCCGACCGGGAAAGCAGGGAGCGGGCAGGTGAGGCTCAGCAGGGGCAGCGGTGACGCTCAGCAGGTGCAGGGGTGAGGCTCAGCAGGTGCAGCGGGGACGCTCAGCAGGTGCAGCGGTCGGGGCGCCAGGTGTCGCGGACCAAGTCCAGCGCCTCGTCGCCGAGCGGGTTGACGCCGGGGCCGGCGGCCAGCGCGTGCCCCACCAGGACGTGCAGGCACTTGACCCGGTTCGGCATCCCGCCGGCCGAGATGCCGGCGATCTCCGGCACGTCGCCCAGCTCCGCCCGGCGCGCGAGGTAGTCCTCGTGCGCGCGCTGGTGGGCGGCGGCGAGTTCGGGGTCCTCGGCGAGCCGCTCGGTCATCTCCCGCATGATGCCGCGCGCCTCCAGGGTGGAGACCGCCGACACCGCCCCGGGATGGGTCAGGTAGTAGGTGGTCGGGAACGGCGTGCCGTCGGGCAGCCTCGGAGCGGTCCGGACCACCAGCGGTCGCCCGCACACGCACCGTGCCGCCACGCCGACCACGCCGCGCGGCTCGCGTCCGAGCTGCTCGGAGACCACCTCGAGGTCCCCCGGACGCAACGCGTCGTCACTCACCGGCCCTGCTCACGCACCCCTTCGGCACCGTCCGCGCCGGTGTCCGTCCCGACGTCGTCGGTACCCGGTTCCGTCCCGGCGCCGTCCGTACCGGACACCGCCGCACCGTCCTCGTCCCCCGGTCCGGCCCCGCCCTCGCTCGCGGACGGGCCGTCGGCGGGGGCCGCGCCGGCGATCTGCACCGACTCCCAGACGGTCGTGTACCAGGGCTGCAGCGCGCCGCCCGCCGGCAGCGCCGGGCCGGTGAACGGACCGGGCTCGTTGTCGGCCGCGGGCGGCTCGGTCACGGTCTCGGGGTCGATCACCCGGTAGGCGGTCTCCCCCGGCAGGACGAACGAGAGCCGCTCGCGCGCACGCGCCGCGACGTACGCGTCGTCCTCCCAACGGTCCAGCTCGGCCTGGAGCTCGTCCTCACGCTGCTCCATCGCGGCGACCTCGTCCGCCAGCGCATCCAGCTCCGCACGCTGGCCGAGGTACGCGCGCACCGTCGGCAGCAGCACGCTGAAGGCGACCAGCAGCACGACGCCGAGGGCCAGCGCACGGACCGACAGCACCCGGGCGAGCCGCGCGGTCCGGGTCTCCGGCTGTGCCTCAGGCCTGCGGGCGGTGCCCGTGCGCGGCCGGGCCGCCCCGGGACGGGCACCGTCGCGCCGCGCCGCGCCACTTCCAGCCCGGGCCGCGCTCGAGCCTCCCGGCCGCGCACCGCCGGCTCCCCGGTGGCCGGCCTGGGACACGGCACGACCACGAGGCGGAGCCGGCCGGCGTGACATGCCCACGATTCTGCCCCGACCCGGCGTCGTCACCACGCCCCCCGCGCCGACAGCACCCCTACTCTCACCGAGTTTGGTCGGGAACTGTGCTCGACGGCGACAGATCCCGACCAAACCTCCGCTGACGGCGGTACCGGCGCGCGGGAGCTGCGTTCAGGTGGTCAGGCCCCGCGGCGGGGGAATGCCGCGGCGCCGGCGTAGCGGGCGGCGTCGTCCAGCTCCTCCTCGATGCGCAGCAGCTGGTTGTACTTGTTGATCCGCTCGCCGCGAGCCGGGGCGCCGGTCTTGATCTGGCCGGAGTTGGTGGCGACGGCCAGGTCGGCGATGGTCACGTCCTCGGTCTCCCCGGAGCGGTGCGAGACCATCGCGGTGAAGCCCGCGCGCTGCGCCATCGTGACGGCGTCGAGCGTCTCGGACAGGGTGCCGATCTGGTTGAGCTTGACCAGCAGGGAGTTGGCCGCCTTCTCCTCGATGCCCCGGGCCAGCCGCTCGGGGTTGGTCACGAAGAGGTCGTCCCCGACGATCTGCACCCGGCCGCCGATCCGCGACACGAGCTCGGACCAGCTCCCCCACTCGTCCTCCGACAGCGGGTCCTCGATCGAGACGAGCGGGTAGTCGGTGACGAGCTGCTCGTAGAACGAGATCATCTCGTCCGCAGAGGCGTCCTTGCCCTCGAACCGGTAGCTGCCCTCGGTGAAGAACTCCGTCGCCGCCACGTCCAGCGCGAGCGCGACGTCGGACCCGGGGGTGAAGCCCGCCTTCTCGATCGCGACCAGGATCAGGTCGAGCGCCTCGCGGTTGCTCGGGAGGTTCGGCGCGAAGCCGCCCTCGTCCCCGAGCCCGGTGGACAGACCCTTGCCCTTCAGCACGGACTTGAGGGCGTGGTAGACCTCGGCACCGGTGCGCAGCGCCTCGCGGTACGTCGTCGGGCCGATCGGCGCGATCATGAACTCCTGGATGTCCACGTTG
>CAYQFJ010000100.1:0-11459 GCA_964416715.1 uncultured Actinotalea sp.
GACGGGCGACGCGGCACGCCGGTCAACCACGGGGTGCACGCCTTCTACGTCCCGGTGCGCGACCGGGCGACCAGCGAGCTGCTGCCGGGAGTCAGCGCCTCCGACGACGGGCTCAAGGGCGGGCTCAACGGCATCGACAACGGGCGCCTCGCCTTCGACCACGTACGCGTGCCGCGAACCAACCTGCTCAACCGCTACGGTGACGTCGCGCCCGACGGCACGTACTCGTCACCGATCGGCAGCCCCGGTCGTCGGTTCTTCACCATGCTCGGCACGCTGGTTCAGGGCCGGGTCTCGCTGGACGGCGCCGCGGTGAATGCCGCCAAGCTCGCACTGATCATCGCGATCACCTACGCCAACGAGCGCCGACAGTTCACCGGCCCCTCCGACGTCGAGGAGGTGGTGCTGCTCGACTACGCCGAGCACCAGCGCCGTCTGCTCCCGCGCCTGGCCCAGACGTACGCGCAGGCCTTTGCGCACGAGCGGCTGCTGGCGACCTTCGACGACGTCTTCTCCGGCCGGGCGGACACCGACGACGACCGGCAGGACCTCGAGACCATCGCCGCCGCGCTCAAGCCGACGTCCACCTGGCACGCGCTGGACACGATCCAGGCCGCGCGCGAGGCGTGCGGGGGCGCCGGGTACATGGCGGAGAACCGGCTGACGTCGCTGCACGCGGACCTGGACGTGTACGTCACCTTCGAGGGGGACAACACGGTCCTGCTCCAGCTGGTCGCCAAGCGGCTGCTGACCGACTACTCCAAGGAGTTCAAGAACATCGACGCCGCGGGGATCGCCCGGTACGTCGCGGGCCGCGCCGCCGACGCCGCCCGGTACCGCACGCCGCTGGCGCGGATCGTGCAGACGCTCGCCGACGGCGGGGACGTACGGCGCTCGGTGGGGCAGCTCAGGGACGTCGAGACCCAGCGGGAGATGCTCACCGACCGGGTCGAGACCATGGTCGCCGAGGTGGCCGGTGCACTGCGCCCGGCGATGAAGGCACCCAAGGAGGAGGCCGCGCGCCGGTTGAACGAGCACCAGCACGCGCTGATCGAGTGCGCCCGTGCGCACGCGGACCTGCTGCAGTGGGAAGCGTTCACCGCCGGGCTGGAGAAGGTCGCCGACCCGGGGACGCGGCAGGTGCTGACCTGGCTGCGGGACCTGTTCGGGCTGACCGTCATCGAGCGGAACCTCGCCTGGTACCTGATCAACGGGCGGCTCTCGGCCGGCCGGGCCCGGACGGTGACGTCGTACATCGAGCGGCTGCTGACCCGGCTGCGGCCGCACGCGCAAGACCTGGTCGACGCCTTCGGCTACGGCCCCGAGCACGTGCGCGCCACGATCGCCACCGGTATCGAGGCGGAGCGTCAGGACGAGGCCCGGGAGTACTACCGGCGGCAGCGCGCCGCGGGCACCGCGCCGGTGAGCGAGAGGTCCGCGACAGCCGCACCCTCGGACTGACCGCGTCCGGACGCCGTCGAGCGGTGGACGCGGGCCGAGCGACCTCTACCATGTTGGCCATGCGGTCAGTGAGCGACGCGAGACTCAGCACGCAGACCCCGGGATCGCCGACGACCGACGTCATCCAGATCGATCGGCTCGTCAAGAACTTCGGCACCACCCGTGCCCTGGACGGCGTCGACCTGACAGTCCGCCGCGGTGAGGTGCACGGGTTCCTCGGTCCCAACGGAGCGGGCAAGTCGACCACCATCCGCGTCCTCCTCGGACTCCTGCGCGCCGACTCGGGACGGGCGACCGTGCTCGGTGGTGACCCGTGGCACGACGCGGTCGCGCTGCACCGCCGTCTGGCGTACGTGCCAGGGGACGTGTCCTTGTGGCCCAACCTCACCGGCGGCGAGGTGATCGACCTGTTCGCGCGGCTGCGCGGGGGGTTCGACCGCGGGCGTCGGGACGAGCTGCTGGAGCGCTTCGACCTGGACCCCACCAAGAAGGGCCGCACCTACTCCAAGGGCAACCGGCAGAAGGTGGCGATCGTCGCGGCGCTCGCCTCCGACGTCGAGCTGCTGATCCTGGACGAGCCGACGGCGGGCCTCGACCCGCTGATGGACGCGGTCTTCCAGCAGTGCGTCCTCGAGGAGAAGGCCAAGGGCCGCACGGTGCTGCTGTCCAGCCACACCCTCGCGCAGGTGGAGCGACTGTGCGACCGGATCTCGATCATCCGGCTCGGCAAGATCGTCGAGTCCGGGTCGCTCGACGAGCTGCGGCACCTCACCCGCACCAGCGTCCGCGCACAGACGGTGCGCCCGGCCGCCGGCCTCGCGGAGCTGCCCGGCGTGCACGACGTGCGGCAGGACGACGGGCACGTGAGCCTCGACGTCGACGGTGAGCACCTGGACGCGGTGATCGGTCTGCTGCACCGGGCCGGGGTCCGGTCGCTGGTGTCCCACCCACCCACGCTCGAGCAGCTGTTCCTGCGGCACTACGGCGAGGCCGACGGCTCCGCACCGGGCGGCACCGCCGCGGCCCCCACGGCCGCGCAGGGGGCAGGAGCGGCGTCCGGGACGGACGTGCGGTGAGTGCCGCCGTCGCGGTACCCGCCCGTCGGGTGCCGTCGGACGCACTCGTCGGTCTGGGCGTGCTCGTCCGGTTCATCCTGCGTCGCGAGCGGGTGCGCCTGCCGCTGTGGTTGCTGGTCATCACGGTCATGCTGGTGGGCAGCGCCGCCGCCTTCCCCGGCCTGTACCCGACGCCGCAGGAGCGTGCCGCCGCCGCGCTGACCATCGACAACCCGGGGACCACGGCGCTGATCGGCCCCGTCTACCGGGCGCACGACTACACCTACGGCGTCATGCTCGGGCACGAGACGATCGCCATCGGCGGCGTGATCGTCGCGTTGATGAGCATCTTCACGTTGGTGCGCCACACCCGCGCGGAGGAGGAGACCGGCCGCGCGGAGCTGGTCCGGTCCACCGTCGTGGGACGGCACGCCGGCTCGGTCGCGGCCCTGCTGGTCACCGCGGGCGCGAACGTGGTGCTCGCGCTGCTGCTCACCGTGGGCCTGGGTTCGCTCGGCGTCGAGTCGATCACCTGGTCCGGCTCCCTGCTGTACGGCGCCGCGCTCGCCTCGGTGGGGCTGGTCTTCGCCGGGGTGGCCGCCGTGACCGTGCAGCTCACCGAGCACGCCCGCGGCGCCTCCAGCCTTGCCGGCCTCATGCTCGCCGTCGCGTACGCGCTGCGCGCCGCGGGTGATGTGGGCGACGGCACCCTGTCCTGGTTCTCGCCACTGGGCTGGGCGTACGCCACCCACGTGTACGACGCCGACCGCTGGGCACCGCTGGCCGTCTCGCTGGCGGTCACGATCGCTCTGGTCGCGCTCGCGGTCCCGTTGAGCCGTCGTCGCGACGTCGGACTGGGCCTGGTGCCCGCACGGCCCGGCCGGCCCACGGCGTCCGCGGCGCTGACCACACCCCTCGGGCTGGCGGTGCGGCTCAACCGGGCGAACATCCTGGGCTGGGCGATCGGGGCGTTCGCCTTCGGGGCGGCGTACGGGCCGGTCCTCACCGAGGCGGAGCGGTTCCTCGCCGAGCTGGACGTCATGGGGGAGTTCATGCCCGACGTCGCGGGGGCGTCCGGCAGCGAGCTGTTCGCCGCGACGCTCGTCGTGGTGGTCGCGATCGTGTGCACGGTTCCCGCGGTGCAGACCGTGCTGCGGTTGCGCGCTGAGGAGACCGCGGGCCGCGCGGACCCGCTGCTCGCCACGCCGATGACCCGCGTGCGGTGGGCGGGGTCCGCTCTGGTGGTGGCGCTCGCCGGCGGCGCGTTCGTGCTGCTGGTGTTCGCGCTCGGCTTCGGCCTGACGGCGGGGCGGGCCCTGGAGGAACCGGACTGGGTGGGGCGCACGGTGGTCGCGGCGGCCTCGTACCTCCCGGCCACGTGGGTCGCGGTGGGGCTGGCGGTCGCGCTGTTCGGCCTGGTGCCCCGGGTGACCGCGTGGGCGTGGGCGGTGGTGGGGCACGCCGTCGTGGTCGTGTACTTCGCGAAGCTGCTCGACTTCCCGGAGTGGTTCGTCGACCTCTCTGCGTTCTCGCACGTCGCATCCGCTCCTGCCGAGGACGTCGACCTGTCGCCGCTGCTGGTGCTGACCGGGGTGGCGGCGGTGCTGGTCGTGGCCGGGCTGGTGGGTCTGCGGCGCCGGTCCGTGGCGGTGAGCTGAGGGTCCCCGTCCCGATGGCGCCAGTGCCCGGGCGCGGGAGGATGGGAACGTGACAGTTCTGGTGACCGGCGGGACCGGGAGGCTCGGGCGGGCGGTGGACCGCCTGCTGCGCGGTGCCGGCCACGACGTGCGAGTCCTGAGCCGCCGACCCACACCGGCGGACCGGTCGGTGACCGAGTGGGCCACCGGCGACCTGCGCACCGGAGCGGGGGTGGACGCCGGTGTCGCCGGGGTGGACGTGATCGTGCACTGCGCGACGTCGGGCACCGGGGACGAGCGCGCCACGCGAACGCTGGTCGACGCCGCGCTGCGGGCCGGGGGATCCCCCCACCTGATCTACGTCTCGATCGTGGGGATCGATCGCATCCCGATGTTCTACTACCGCGCCAAGCTGGCGTGCGAGCGGGTGGTCGCGGAGTGCGGGCTGCCGTGGACCACGCTGCGCGCGACCCAGTTCCACGACCTGGTGGCCGGGCTGTTCGCCGCGCAGCGCCGACTGCCGGTCACTGTGGCACCGGAGGTCTCGTTCCAGCCGGTCGACGTGCAGGACGTCGCCGCACGCCTGGTGGAGCTGGCGTCCGGCGCGGCGTCGGGTCGGGTGGCGGACCTCGGCGGGCCCGCGGTGCGCACGGCGCCCGCCCTGGCCGAGGCGTACCAGCGCGCCACCGGGCGGAGTCGCCGGGTGGTCCGGCTCTCTCTGCCCGGCCGCGCGTTCGCGGCGCTGCGCGAGGGAGCGAACCTCGTCGAGGAGGGCCCGCGCGGCTCGATCACTTTCGAGGAGTACCTCGCCCGCCGGTCCTGACGTCCTCCGTCAGCCGGCCAGGACATCGGCGAGGTCGAAGCGGATCGGGACCTCGAGCTGGGCGTAGGTGCAGCTCTCCGGCTCGCGGTCGGGACGCCAGCGGACGAACTGCGTCGTGTGCCGGAACCGCACGCCCTCCATGTGGTCGTACTTCACCTCGACCACCCGCTCGGGACGCAGCGGGACGAAGGACAGGTCCTTGCCCGAGTTCCACCTGCTGGTCGCGGCCTCGGTCGGGGTCCGGCTGCCGGAGGCCTGCGCGGCCTCGCTCCACGGGTGGTCCTCGATCTCGTCCGGCCCGACGACGAGCGGCTGCAGCTCGGCGAACAGCTCCTTGCGCCGCGCCATCGGGAAGGAGCTCGTCACACCCACCGAGGCGAGCCGACCGTCGTCGTCGTAGAGACCGAGCAACAGGGAGCCGATGGCGTCGTCGGCCTGCTTGTGCACGCGGTAGCCGGCGACCACGCAGTCGGCGGTGCGCTCGTGCTTGATCTTCGTCATCGCCCGCTTGTCCGGCTGGTAGACGAGGTCGCCACGCTTGGCGACGACGCCGTCCAGACCGGCGCCCTCGAAGGTCTCGAACCACTCGGTCGCCTCGTCGAGGTCGGTGGTCGCGCGGGTCACGTAGACGCCGGGCCCGCCGCCGGGGACCGTCTCGACCAGGGCGGCGCGACGCTCGGCGAACGGGCGGCCCATGAGGTCGTCGTCGTCCAACGCCAACAGGTCGAACAGCACCAGGGCGCCGGGCGTCTCGCGGGCCAGGAGCTGCACCCGGGAGTCGGCCGGGTGGATCCGTTGCAGCAGTGCCTCGAAGTCCAGCTCGGTGGCCTCCGGGTTGGCGATCACGATCTCGCCGTCCACCACGCACCGCTCGGGCAGCTCGCGGCGCACGGCATCGACCACCTCGGGGAAGTACCGGGTGATCGGCTTGGTCGTGCGGCTGAGGATCTCGACGTCATCGCCGTCGCGGAACACGATCGCGCGGAACCCGTCCCACTTGGGCTCGTAGAACTGGTCGGGCGGGATCGAGGGCGCAGCCTTGGCGAGCATCGGCTTGATCGGCGGCATCACCGGCAGGTCCATCGCCCCAGTGTGCCGGTACCGGTGGGGCGCCGCACGGATGCTCGGGCTCCACCGGGCGCAGGCTGGGGTCAGGTGGGGTTGCAGCGGGCGGCCAGGACCTCGAAGACGCCGACGTCGGGACGCCACGGTTCGAGGTTCCAGCTCGCCTTGGCGCGGGCGCCGAGCGCGTGGCAGTCGTACTGGTTGCGCATGGTCGCCGTGTCGACCTCGCCGTCGCGCGCCACGAGCTGGGACCAGCCGACCTCCTGCGCGGCCAGTGACCCGGCGCGCAGCCAGTCGGTGGGCACGACGGCGAGCGACCGGCCGCCTTCGTTCTCGCCCCAGGTAGCGCTCGTGATGGCCGACGCCGAGAGGCGCAGGGTCAACGTGGCCGTGGCGGCCGCACCGTCCGATGCACCGCTCGCCGCCGTCCCGGCGCCCGATGCCGTCTCCTCGCCCGTCGCTCCGGCGGGGGACGGGAGGACGACCGCGGTGTGCTCGACCCGCGGCTCGTAGTACGCCGCGGACCCGCCCTCGACCCGGCCGACCGGCGCGTCCGCCCCGGCGACCGCCACTCCGTCGCCGTCGCGAAGCACGAGCGAGCCGTCGAGCAGCCGCTCGGGCGTGGTGCCCTCGGGCCCTGCCAGGTACACGGTGGGCTGCTCGTCACCGGTGGCCGGGACTCCGGTGATCGTCACCTCGGCCGGCCCACCCGACGCCGCGGCGCCGCTCGGGGAGGTCACGGTCACTGCGTCCGAGCCGTCCGATCGTTCCGTGCCGGCCGTCACCAGGACCCAGATCGTCGAGCGGCCCAGCGGGACGGGCGTCCCGCCCGCGCGGATCGCCGCGGCATCGGGCTCGTCCGACGACGGTCCGGGCGCCTCGTCCGACGACGAGCCGGGCGCGGGGGTGCCGTCGGACTCGGTCTGGCCGTCGGACCGGTCGCCTGGCGGATCCGCCGCGTCACCGGAGACCACCGCGCACCCGACAGTCGTCGTGAGCGCCGCGAGGATCCCGATGCAGCGGACGACGATGCGCGGCCACCGGGCCTGCCGCGCGCTGCTCACCGGCCGAGCCTATGCGGCGACGCCGGCACCGGAAGGCCTCGCCCGTCCCTCGGCCGAGGCGATCCCCAGCCAGGTGTGCCGGTTGCCGGCCCAGCACCAGCCGAGCTTTGGAGCACCGCGTCGCTCGCGCCCGTCCCGCCCGGTCCCGCTGCTGATCCACAGCGCGGGCGTGCGGGAGTCGAGCCCTCCCGACGGCTTCGGCAACCGGGACGCCGTCGTCATGAAGCAGTGGTTGGGCTCGAGCAGCTCGGGCCGCTGCAGCAGCAGGTGCAACCCCTCCACCAGCGTGAGCGGGGTGCGACCACGGCTCGCGAGCACGGGGTAGGTCTCGTTCGGCGTGCGGTTGCGCAGGTCGTCACCGCGGTCGATGCCGTGCGCGAGGTAGATCGCGCCGGGTGGCTCGACCCCGTGTGGCGTGAACCGGTCGACGTCGGTCATGTCCTCGACCACGAAGCCCGGCCGCCCGTCCCGGGAGAGCAAGGGCGCCAGGGCCGAGGGCGCGGCGTCGCGCAGCACGAGAAGGGCGTCCGGTGACGCGGACGCGGCCGCGCGGACGGCGTGGGCGTCGAGGTCCGCGGACTCGTGCGCACCGAGCCTGACGAGCGTCTCCGCCTGTTCGGCCAGCGGCGGGAGGGACACGTGTGTTTGGGGTGACAAGCGTTCTCCTGGGGCTCGGCTGGAGAAGTGTCAACGCACCAGCCACATCCGACATTCCGCACACTTCTGACGCGACGACTACCGGACGGCGGGCGGCTCGCGTGCGGCACCCCGGGTGACGAACAGTCCCAGCCCCAGACAGGCGACGCCGATCGAGGCGGGCATCATCACCCCGGGCGCGCCGAGCGCGGCCTCGGTGACGCGGCCGGGCAGGAGCGCGATCGAGCCGATGGCGAGTGCCACCACCCATGGGCCGACGGGCGTCACGGTCGCGAGCGCGTAGACGGCGCCGAGGCCGAGGGCGTAGAGCGTCGAGATCCGGCCTGCGTCAGCGTGGTCGGCAACGGCAACGACCCACACCCCGACCACCACGAGCTCCATCGTGACGGACGACGTCGCCCGCGCGGGGGCCGTGCGCCCTCCCCTGCGGGGGAGGAGGTCGCCGAGCGGTTCAGGGAGCGTGACGGCGAGCAGGAGGAGCGACAGCGTGGGGAAGGCGTGTCGGAGGAACACGGACGCCTCGGGGTCGGGGACCGGGATGAGCAGGTCGACAGTCGCGCAGGCGACCGCGCACGCTGCCCGGATCACCGCGACCGGCAGTACGCGGCGTGCTCGGACGTAGCTGAGCCATGACGCCGTTCCTCTCACGAGATCGGGTCGAGGGTGAGCGGGGTCACGTGGCATGACCGGAGCTCGCTGACCGCATCCCGAACCCACTGGTCGTCGAGCCCGTCGGTGGCGTGCGGTCCGAGCATCTCCTCACCGGTGAGCTCGTTGAGAAGCCAGGCGACCAGGTACTGCTGCACGTGCAGGAGGTCCTCGGGTGGAAGCGAGCCGCGGTACGCCGCGCAGTCTCCCGGAATCGTGACGGCGTAGACGTAGTCGTCGATGTCGAAGCGGCCGTAGTTCAGTGAACCGGCGTTCAGGTCGAGGACGCCGATGCCGGGCGCCACCGCTCGTTCCGGTGCCCGTTCTGCGTACGTGGTGGGTACCTCCGCCCCGGTGGCGGACAGTGGTGCCAACGTTTCCCGTACGTTCTTCGCCACGGTGTGGAGCGATCGCGTGTGCCCAGCATTGAGACACACCTGGGGCACGCCGGCGTCGCAGACCTGCTGCGGGGGAGCAGCGGCGAGGACCGTGCGGTTCTCGACAGTCACGCCGGCGCCGACCAGGCTCACCGTGACGAACATGACGCCGGCAAGTGCTAGGCCGGGTCGGACGGTGTGGAGCCCGTGCACCAACGCCACGGCCGCGACCGCGAACGCCACCGTCCAGCCGACGACGACCAGCTGGCCCGCGAGGAGGACGCCGACGGCGTAGTCGTAGCCGACCAGAGATCCGACGTGCCCCCCGACCGTCAGAACGTTCGGGCTCACGCCGAACAGGCCCGTGTAACCGAGCGCCAGGGCGCTGAGAGTAGCGACGACCGGCCCGACGGTCCGCCCGAGGACGGTGGCGAGAAGCGCACCGATGGCGGCATACATGACCAGCGGCAGCAGCGTCGTTGTCGCGTACCACCCGTGGTAGGAGTCCGTAGGTCGGGTGAGCTCGGTGGCGAGGATCGCGGCAGCCAAGGTGAGTGCGTGACCCACCCAGCCGACAAGCGCCCCGCGGGCGGTCGCGAGGGCCACCGCCTTGCTCGCGGTGACGGGGTGAGTCAACCCGAACGCCCGCCTGTTGACCTGGTTCAGCAGCGGATGCGCGAGGTAGCAGGTGAACCCGGCAAGCAGAGGGCCCGAGATGAATGTTCCCCCCGATGCCCAGTCGAGCGTCCACGCGCGCTCACCGACCCAGCGGCGGTCGGTGAGCAGAAACGACGCATCGACCAGTGCAAAGGTCAGGATGTACCCGCGGGTGCCACCCAGCAGCAGGCGGTAGGTGTCTCGCAGCGCGTGCCATCGGGAGCTCATGCCGACAGCGCAATGATCGCGGACTCCAAGTCGGGTACGCCGCCAGAAGCCAATGCCTCGTCGGGAGTACCAAGAAATACCTGCCTGCCATCCTTGAGGATCAGCATGGTCTCGGCTAGGACGGCAATGTCTTCGGCGATGTGGGAACTCATCAAGACGATTCTTTGGGAACTCTGTGCCGAGATGATCTCGCGCATCGCGCGGCGCTGGGCCGCATCAACTCCTGTGGTGGGTTCGTCCAGGACGAGAAGCGTGGGGTCGTGGGCGATGGCCACCGCAAACCCCGTCCGCCTGACCATCCCTCCCGATGCCCGCCCGATCCGCTTACCGCTCTCATCCATGAGCCCGACCGCGGCCAGCGCGTCCCGTGACCGCATGGTCGACTCACCGTGGCTGAACCCTCGCAACCAGAGGCTCAGGAGCACGGTTTCCAAGATCGTCATCCCCCTGGAGAAGCTGAACGTCTGCGGGAGGTATCCCACCTCGCGGATGGTGTCGCTTGGGTCGAAGCCGCTGCCCTCGACCGTGCCGGCCGATGGTGCCCGGTAGCCGGCCACGATGTCGAGGAGGGTGGACTTCCCCG
The DNA here is from genome assembly GCA_964416715.1 of uncultured Actinotalea sp. Lineage (GTDB taxonomy): Bacteria > Actinomycetota > Actinomycetes > Actinomycetales > Cellulomonadaceae > Actinotalea. The sequence continues at coordinate 10,256 of CAYQFJ010000100.1, forward strand.
ATCCGTTGGCACCGACCACGCACGTGACACCGGGTCTCAGGATGGCGGTGATCGCACGCAGGGCATCGGTCGTGCCGTACCGACAGCCGACGTCGCAGAGCTCAAGTCGTGCGGTGCGCTGCTGGATCGCCATGAAGTCCCCTGGGTTGCCGGCCGGGTGCGAACATCTGTGCACCCGACCGGCGCGCGGGTGATGTTCAGGTCAGTAGTTGAAGGTGGGGTACGCGTACGGGCTGGCTGGGTTCGCCTGAAACCACGGACGTGCTGCGAGCACCCGGACAGCCCCCCGCGCCCTCGTACCAGTTGCGGTCAACGGCTCGGACACGTACCGCGTCCCCCACGTACTGCCTGCACGCACCGCGGTGGACTTGCCGCCGGCAGCGACCCAGTCCCACTCGCCCTTCCAGTTCTTGTCCCAGAACCTCCAGTCCGTGCGGACATATGCCTCGTTCGAACCCACCGCGCGATACGTCGCCTTGTTGGTCGCGTAGATGTTTCCGTTGTTGTAGAAGTTGCCGTAGGCCATCGCGACGACCTTGTTGTTCTCGACAGCGGTGAGTCTCGTGCCGTCCTCCGGTGACCGCCCTTGGCGGGCAGTTCTGCCGGGAGAGTAGCGCTCAGGTCAGACGAAAGGCAACACCCATCGCTTCACCAGAAGATTGGCCGCATTCCAATATGACTGAGGCGCATACAGCATGTCGGATGAAGTGTGACTCACGGTCGGCTGAGAAGATGGGCACATCGGCGGCTGGACGACCGACGGGTGCCGGGTCCCGAGCGGGACGCGGGAGGACGCGCGGGCCACGTGGGCCGCCGCGCTCGTCAGGTGTGATCACCGATGAGAGGCCCGACCGGCGGCGTCGGGGGGCAGGTAGCCTGAGACGTCCCCGTGCACCTTCGGTAGGGAATCGATGACCCACTCGCCCGACACGGTTCTTCCCGCTGCAGACGCCTCCGGTGCGGCCGCACCGGAGCCCGTCGCCCCCGACGCCGCGCTCCCGGACACGGTCGAGCATGCCGCCGCGACGAGTGACCTTCCGATGCCGTACGCCGAGCTCGGCCTCAAGCCCGACGAGTACCAGCGCATCGTCGACCTGCTCGGCCGCCGCCCCACCGCCGCCGAGCTGGCCATGTACTCGGTCATGTGGTCCGAGCACTGCTCGTACAAGTCCTCCAAGGTCCACCTCAAGCAGTTCGGCGACAA
>CAYQFJ010000101.1:0-11407 GCA_964416715.1 uncultured Actinotalea sp.
GAAGATCACGCTGACCTGGCGTCGCCAGACGTCCGGGTCCAGGTCGCCGATGTCGACGCCGTCGGCCGTGATCGAGCCGCTCGTCGGCTCGTAGAGCCGGGTGAGCAGCTTGACCAGCGTCGTCTTGCCCGCACCGTTGACCCCGACGACCGCGGTCGACCGTCCGGCGGGCAGCTCCAGGTCCAACCCGTCGAGGACGCGCTGCTGCGTCCCCGGGTAGGCGAAGGTGACCCGGTCCAGCCGCAGCGCGGTGCCGGGCAGGGCGGCGACGTCGACGTCCGTGCGCGCCGGACGGGCCACCGACCGCTCGGCCGTCGTGTACGCGCCGATCGCCGACTCCAGCCGGCCCATCGCCTCGACCGCCCGCATCCCGAACTGGATCGGGACGTCGGACTCCTGGTAGTGGCCACCCAGGGCGATCGCACCGGTGGTCGACTGCAGGGCGAGCGCGAAGGCGGTCAGCGTGATCCCCCCGGCGGCCGCGGTCAGGCCGATCTGCAGCACGACCGCCGCCACGACGAGGATGCCGAACGCCGCGTACCCGAGGTACGGGAAGAAGTAGATGCGCCGGCGCTCGGCGTCGACCGGGCCGAACATCGCCCAGTGCCGGTCGGCGTAGCGGTCGGACAGCCACCCGTTCACGCCGAAGATCCGGGTCTCCTTGGCGGCGGTGTCCCCCATGGTCAGCTCCCGCAGGTAGTCGTGACTCCGGGAGGCGGGCATGACGTCGCGCCAGATCCGGGAGAACTTCCGCAGCCCGCCGCGGTTGCCGTAGCGGAAGATCATCGCCGCGACGAGGACGACCGGCCCCGCCCACCACGCCGCCGAGACGCTCAGCACCACGCAGAACCCGACCAGCGACGTGTACCGGGCGACCAACGCGACCATCCCGCCCACGGCCTGGCCGGGGGTGTGGAAGTCGTCGTCGAACTGTCGGGCGGCCTCGGAGAGCTCGTCCAGGACCTCGGCGTCCTCCAGCGGTGCCAGCGACGTCGTGGTCGCGGTCAGTGCCAGCACCCGGTCACGCAGGTGGCCGTCCACCCGGCGGCGCACCACGGCGTTCAGGGCGGTGACCGCGGGGGCCAGCGCCTGCAGGAGCAGGAATGCCCCGGCCGCCAGCAGGAACGCCGTGACCAGCGAGTCCCAGGCGGCCGAGCCGACCCCCCCGTCCACCGCGGCGGGCACCCGCCCGATGACGACCGAGGTCGCCACCACGAACAGCACCGGTAGCGCTCCCATCACCAGCGTGGGGAGCAGCAGCGCGGTGATCACGCCCCAGCCGGCCACCGGCACCAGGCGTGCCAGGTCGACCCTCGGCCGGACCGCGGAGTCGACCCACCCGGCCCACGTGGAGGCCAGTGCCCGGCGGATCGACGTCATGGTCCGGAGCATAAGTGCCCGGGCCGACCGGCTTCGACGGGATTACCGTCGGCGGGGCTCAGCCCCGGGCGCTCCACCGCCAGGCGTCCGGGGACGGCCGAGTGGCGCTCGCCAGCGGGGACTGCGCGTCGCACCAGCGGCGTCGCGCGCGGGCCGCCCGCTGGGCAGGGCCGTCCGGGCCGTCGTGGCCGGCCCCGCCGGAGCCGTCCGTGCGTCCGGCACCGGCCACCAGGCCGGCGACCAGCGCCGCCAGCTCGATCTCGTCCGGGTCGCCCCGGACCACCCGCACCTCGGGGGTCATCGCACTCCACCTCTCACCAGGTGCACCACTCGTGCCCGCCTGCTCACAGCGGGATGTTCCCGTGCTTCTTGGCCGGCAGGCCCGCCCGCTTGGTCCGCAGCATCCGCAGCGCCCGGACTATCTGCACCCGGGTCTGGGACGGCTCGATCACCGCGTCCACGTAGCCGCGCTCGGCGGCGTCGTACGGGTTCACCAGGGCGTCCTCGTACTCGCGGACCAGGCGGGCGCGCTCGGCCTCGACGTCGCCCCCGGTCTCGGCCACCTTCTTCAGCGCGCCCCGGTGCAGGATGTTCACCGCCCCGCCCGAGCCCATCACCGCGATCTGCGCGGTGGGCCAGGCCAGGTTGACGTCCGCGCCGAGCTGCTTGGAGCCCATGACGATGTAGGCGCCGCCGTAGGCCTTGCGGGTGATCACCGTGACCAGCGGGACGGTCGCCTCGGCGTAGGCGAAGATCAGCTTGGCGCCGCGGCGGATGATCCCGTTCCACTCCTGCTCGGTGCCCGGGAGGAACCCGGGGACGTCGACGAAGGTCAGCACCGGGATGTTGAACGCGTCGCAAGTCCGTACGAACCGCGCGGCCTTCTCGCTCGCCGCGATGTCCAGCGTGCCGGCCATGTGCCGGGGCTGGTTGGCGATCACACCGACCGGGCGTCCCTCCACCCGGCCGAAGCCGACCAGGACGTTCTGCGCGTACAGCGGCTGGACCTCGAGCAGCTCCCCGTCGTCCAGCACGTGCTCGACGACGGTGCGCATGTCGTACGGCTGGGAGTCGGAGTCCGGGACGAGGGTGTCGAGCTCGGCGTCCGCCTCGCTGACCTCGGGCTCGACCGGGTGGTCCTCGTCCCAGGCGGGCGGGTCGGTGAGGTTGTTCGACGGCAGGTAGCCGATCAGGTCCCGCACCCAGTCGATCGCGTCGTCCTCGTCCGAGCCCAGGTAGTGCGCGACGCCGGAGCGGGTGTTGTGCGTGTGCCCGCCGCCGAGCTCCTCGAAGCCGACGTCCTCGCCGGTGACCGCGCGGATCACGTCCGGCCCGGTGATGAACATGTTGGAGGTGCCGTCGGCCATGACGACGAAGTCGGTCAGCGCGGGCGAGTAGACCGCGCCGCCGGCGCTCGGTCCGAGAATCAGCGAGATCTGCGGGATGACGCCCGACGCCGCCACGTTGCGCCGGAAGATCTCGGCGAACTGGGTGAGACCGGCGACCCCCTCCTGGATGCGCGCCCCGCCGCCGTCGAGGATGCCGATCAGGGGCATGCCGGTGCGCAGGGCCAGGTCCATCACCTTGGTGATCTTCTGCCCGTGCACCTCGCCCAGCGAGCCGCCGAAGACGGTGAAGTCCTGGCTGTAGACGGCGACCTGACGGCCGTCCACGGTGCCGTACCCGGTCACCACGCCGTCGCCCGGGATGCGCCGGGCGTCCAGCCCGAAGTTGGTCGAGCGGTGCCGCACGAAAGCGTCCAGCTCGACGAAGCTGCCCTCGTCCAGCAGCGCGGCGATGCGTTCCCGGGCGGTCTTCTTGCCTCGGGCGTGCTGGCGCTCGGCGGCCTTCTCCTCGGCCGCGTCCCCCGCCTCGGCGGTGCGGCGTGCGAGGTCGGCCAGCTTGGCCGCCGTGCCGGTCGTGCTCTCGGCATCGGTCTCGGCGGGCTGGGCAGCGGTGGCTGGTGCGTCGGTGGCTGCGTCGGTCACGACTTCGAGGGTAGTTGTCGTATCCCCACATCACCTGTGCGGCTACCGACGGTGTCCGGTGCCGTATGTGTGTCCTTCCCTACAACTGTCGCTACCGTGGTGACGTGACACCCACCCAGCCCGCCGTACTGACCCAGACGTCGGTCGAGGCGGAGCTCGGCGGCCTCGGACGGCCGGACCTGGGCCGCGTCGAGGTGGTGGACCGCACCGGGTCGACATCCACGGATCTGCTCGAGCGCGTTCGTGCCGCACCGCGCGCCTGGCCGGACCGCTCCGTCCTGGTTGCCGACCACCAGGACGCCGGTCGTGGTCGCGCCGGCCGTACCTGGACCGCCCCGGCCGGCACCGCCCTGACCTTCTCGGTGCTGCTGCGGCCCGCCGTCGGGCTCGACTCGTTCGGGTGGGTGCCGCTCATCGCCGGTCTGGCCGTGGTGCAGGCGGTTGCCGACGTCGGGGTGCGGGCCGGACTCAAGTGGCCGAACGACGTCGTCGTCGCGGGCGGGCAGGACGCGTTGCCCGGGTGGGGCGGGCACCGGAAGCTCGCGGGGCTGCTCGGTGACCTGGAGGTCACGCCGGACGGGCCGGCCGTGGTGGTCGGGATCGGCGTCAACGTGTCCCAGCAGCGGGAGGACCTACCGGTGGAGAGTGCGACGTCGCTGGCCCTGGCCACCGACGGCGAGCCGGTCGGACGCGCGCGGCTTCTGGGCATGGTGCTGGCCCGGCTGCTCGATCTGGACGACCGGTGGCGGGCCGCAGGTGGCGACGCCCAGAGTGCCGGCCTGGCGGAGCGCTGTGCCTCGGTGTGCGTCACGCTGGGCAGGCCGGTCCGGGTGGAGCTGCCGGGGCAGCGGGCCATCCAGGGCGTCGCCTCGGGTCTCGGTGCGGACGGCTCCCTGGAGGTCACGCTGCCCGGGGGTGCGGTGCGCGCGGTGCTCGCCGGGGACGTCCACCACCTGCGGGAGGTGACGTGAGCGAGCACCCGGAGGAGCCGTCGACCCTCGCCGAGCTCGAGGCCCAGCTCCTCGGCGGTCCGCGCACGCTCACCCTCGCCCAGGTGGCCCAGCGGGCCGGCGCCGACATCGGTGAGGTCCGGCTGTTCTGGCACGCGCTCGGCCTGCCGACCGGTCCGCCCGACGCCGTCGAGTACACCGAGGACGACGCACGCGTGGTGGGCACGGTGCTCCGGGCCCAGCGCGAGCACGGCATCGGCGTGCGGGCCGGGGTCTCGCTGGTGCGGGCGGTCGGGCACACCACCGACCGTCTGGTGCTGTGGCAGGTGGAGGCGCTCGTCGAGCACATGGCCGAGACGCACGGCCTGGACGACACCAGCGCCCGGCTCGCGGTGCTCGGCGGGCTGGCCGAGTTCGCGCCGGTGCTCGAGCAGCAGCTCCTGCACGGCTGGCGGCGTCAGCTCGTGGCGATCGCCGGACGGTTCGCCGAGGAGTTCGGCACGGCGGGGCGCGTCGCGGCCAGCGACGAGCTGCCGTTGGCCCGCGCCGTCGGGTTCGCGGACATCGTCTCCTTCACCACGCGGACGGCGGACCTCGGGTCGCACGACCTGGCCGAGTTCGTCCAGGGCTTCGAGACCCGCGCGCGGGACATCGTCACCGGGGCCGGCGGGCGGGTGGTCAAGACGATCGGCGACGCGGTGCTGTTCGTCGCCGACCACGCGGACACCGGCGCGCGGATCGCGCTGGGCCTGGCGGGGGAGTTCGGTGCGGACAGCCCGACGCCGGTGCGGGTGGGCCTGGTCTGGGGCCGCGTGCTGTCCCGGTTCGGCGACGTGTTCGGGCCGTCGGTGAACCTGGCCGCGCGGCTGACCGAGCAGGCGCACGCCGGCGAGGTGCTCCTCGACCAGGTGACCGCCGACCTGCTGCGCGCCGGTGGCCCGGCCGCCGCCGGCACCGAGGGCTGGACCCTGACCGAGCAGCCCGAGCGCGACGTCCCGGGCCTCGGCCCGCTACGCCCGGTGCGCCTGGACGGCTGACGTACCAGTGAGCTGGGAGACGGAGACGTGCTGATCAGATCGCTCGGTGTCGCGGCACTGGTGGCGGCCGTGTTCATCCTCGTGACCGCAGTCCTCTCGGACCTTGGCACCGGTGACGTCGTGTTCGGACTCGTGTTCGGGGCGGCGGCCGGAATCGGGAACCACCTGCGACGCCGACGTCGCAGAGCGGCGAACACCTGAGGGCGCCGGTGATCACGCAGGCGACTCCAGCCAGCGACTCAGGTCGGCTGCTCCAGCGGCTCGATGAGCTCCGGGCCGTCCGTGCCCACCCGATTGACCGTCGTGGCGACCCGGGTGACCTCGACGGTCGGCTCGTCGTGCTCCGCGGCTTCGAGCAGGCCGACGGCGGCGCGCGGGTCCTGGGCGGAGGGGTCCAGCCACACGTCCCACGCGTCGGGGGAGAGCACGACCGGGCGGCGGTCGTGGATGTCCGCCAGGACGGGCCGGTGGCCGTCGCCTTCCTCGGAGAGCGCGTCGCCGGTGATGATCGTCATGGTGACCAGCCAGCGGTGCGGGTCGTCGTCGGGCAGGCTGCGGTCGCGCCAGAACTCGAACAGGCCCGCCAGCGCGAGCGGGGCGTCGTCGGCCGGGTGGATCCAGAAGGGCCGCTTGGGCGTGCTGCGCGGCGAACCCTCGGGCGGCTGCTGCCAGGCGTAGTAACCCTCGACCGGGACCAGGCAGCGCCGGGCGGCCAGCGCGCGGCGGAACGCGGGCTTGTCCGCCAGGGACTCCATCCGGGCGTTGATCATCCGGGTGCCGATCGACGGGTCCTTCGCCCACCCGGGTACCAGCCCCCACCGGGCCACCCGGAGCGACCGGACGGCGTCGGCCTCCTCCTTCCCGGCGCGCTCGACGACGATCCGCACCGGGTCGGTCGGGGCGAGGTTCCACGAGGGAGGCAGCGCAGCGGCGTCCGGAGCGACGTCGTCGAGCACGAAGGCGTCGGCGAGATCCTGCGCCTCCCGGAACGCGGCGAACCGTCCACACATGGCACCAGCATGCCGTCCCCCGCCCCCGCGCACAGGCCCAAGCGCGCCCGATCCCACGGCTCACCCCCGCTCCGGAAGTCGACAGGTCTGCTCGGAGACTTGGTGGCACGTGGCGCCACGAAGTCTCCGATCAACTGGCTGCCGCTCCGGTGAGGTAGCTGACCAGGGGGATCAGGTGGCTGCCGCCGCGATGACGGGTTTGCCACGGCGATCAGGTGGCCGGCACCGCGGCGGCTCGGCGGCGGCAGCTCCCGTGCGGGGTCGGGTGCCGTCCGGGCGGGCGGAGCAGAATTGCGTCGCGGGTCGAATCGATCCGATGACATACTCGACCGGTGGCCGACACGAGCGCGCGAGCGAGGACCGACGTGCGCCCGGCCGACCCCGCGAGCGCCCGGGCGCAACCGCCGGCCAGGGCCGGGTTCGTCCTGCTGATCGGTCTGCTGACCCTGCTCCCCGCGATCACCACGGACCTGTACCTGCCATCGCTGCCCGACGTCGCGGTGGACCTGGGCACCTCGGCCGCGGCCGTGCAGTTCACCATCACCGGGATGCTCCTGGGCGGCGCGGTCGGCCAGCTCCTCGTCGGACCGTTCTCGGACCGGGTGGGGCGGCGGATGCCGGTGCTGATGGGCGTGGTGGCGCACGTCGTCATCTCCCTGCTGTGCGTGGTCGCCCCCACGATCGAGCTGCTGTCCGCGCTCCGCGTGCTCCAGGGGCTGGCCAGTGCGGCGGCCACCGTCGTCGCGATGGCGATCATCCGCGACCGCTACACCGGAGCCGAGGCGGCCCGGCTGATGTCCCGGCTGATGCTGGTGATCGCGATCGCCCCGCTGCTGGCACCGACCGCCGGGGGCTTCATCGCCGGGCACTGGGGATGGCGTGCCGTCTTCGTGGCGCTCGCCGTCCTCGGGCTCGGGCTGCTCGTCGTGATCGGCCGGTGGCTGCCGGAGACCTTGCCGGTCGAGCGGCGCACCCGGTACGGGATCGGCGCCTCCCTACGGGGGTACCTGGAGCTCGCGCGGGACCGGCACTTCGTCGTGCTCGCGATGATCCCCGGCCTGTGCATGGCGGTGATCATCAGCTACGTCGCCGGTTCGCCCTTCGTCTTCCAGGACGAGTACGGCCTGAGCGCTCAGCAGTTCGCCCTCGTCTTCGCGGTCACCGGGACCTCGATGGTCGCCGGGTCCCAGGCCAACGCCGCGCTGGTGCGCCGGATCGGGCCGTTGCGGCTGCTGCGCGTCTGCCTGCCGGTGACCGTGCTGGTCAGCGGAGCCCTCCTGCTCGTCGCACTCACCCGGTGGGGCGGCGTGGTCGGTCTGGTGGCACTGCTGTGGCTGACCCTGGGCATGCTCGGCTTCGTGATGTCCAACGCCGCGGCGCTGGCCCTCAGCCGGCACGGCGAGCGGGCAGGTACGGCGGCCGCGACCATCGGGTTCTTCCAGGCGGGTCTCGCCGGAGCGGTGAGCCCGCTGGTCGGTGTGCTCGGCGGCGACGCCCGGGCGATGACCGGCGTGATGCTCGCGTCCATGGTGGTCGGGCTCGTGGTGCTCGCCGTCGCGACGCCCGCCTACCGGCGCGGTGGCTGGGTCGCGATCGAGACCGGCTGACGCCGGCCCTGCTGCGGCCGGGTACTGACGCGAGCCCGGCCCGGAGCCGGGGCATACGCTCGGAGCATGATCGCAGGACGCTGGCTCGACGTCGCACGCGCCACGGGTCTGGCCGACGCCGGCCACACCGCCGTGCGGGACACGGTCTTCGCCGAGATGACCGCACTGGCCACCAGGACCGGGGCGATCAACCTCGGTCAGGGCTTCCCCGACGTCGACGGGCCGATGGAGATCGCCCAGGCGGCGATCCGCGCGATCCGCGACGGCCGGAACCAGTACGCGCCCGGTCCCGGGATCCCCGAGCTGCGCCACGCCGTCGTCGCGCACCAGGAGCGGTACTACGGGCTGAGCCCGGACCCGGACACCGAGGTCCTGGTCACCACCGGCGCGACCGAGGCGATCGCCGCCGCCGTGCTCGCGCTGGCCGGGCCGGGGGACGAGGTCGTCACGATCGAGCCGTTCTACGACTCCTACGCGGCCGTCATCGCGATGGCCGGTGCGGACCACGTCACCGTCGGGCTGGTGCCCGGTCCGGACGGCGCCCTGCATCTCGACGGTGCGGGTCTTGAGCGGGCGTTCGGTTCCCGCACCCGACTCGTGCTGCTCAACACCCCGCACAACCCGACCGGCACCGTCCTGACGGCCGACGAGCTCGCCGCGATCGCCGATCTCGCCCGCCGGCACGACGCCGTCGTGGTCACCGACGAGGTCTACGAGCACCTCACCTACGACGGCGCGAGGCACGTCCCGATCACGACGCTTCCGGGGATGGCCGAGCGCACGCTGACCATCTCCTCGGCGGGCAAGACGCTGTCCTTCACCGGCTGGAAGATCGGCTGGGTCACCGGGCCCGCCGGACTCGTCGCGGCGGTCCGGGCGATCAAGCAGTTCCTCACCTACACCTCCGGCACACCGTTCCAGTCGGCGATCGCCGAGGCCCTGGCAGACGCCGACGGGCGCACCCACGCCTACGTCCGGTCGCTCGCGGAGTCGCTCTCCGCACGCCGGGACCTGCTGTGCGACGGCCTGACCGCGGCCGGCTTCGACGTCGCGGTCCCGAGCGGGACGTACTTCGTGGTGGCCGACGGCGCGGGGCTCGGCTTCCCGGACGGCGCCGAGCTGTGCCGCCGGCTGCCGGAGCTGGCCGGTGTCGTGGCCGTGCCGGTGAGCGCCTTCTGCCACGCCGGGTCCGCGGTCGACGAGGCGATGCGCTCACGGATCCGGTTCACCTTCGTCAAGCAGGAGTCCGTGCTGGCCGAGGCCGTTCGGCGACTGCGACGGCTCGCCACGTAGTCGCCACGCACCCGATCACCGTTCACGCCAGCCGCAGGGGAGATGTCATGGACCGTTCACGCTGGCAGCAGATTCTCGACAGCGTTCCCGCACCTGACGGCGAGTGGGTGAAGCTCCCGGGCATCCCACGCTCGGCCCTGGTCGCCTTCGTCGCCGGTCCCGGGAACGTCCGGCCGATCCTTCCCGACCTGACGGCGCCGGTGGTCCGTACCGAGCAGATCGGACCGGACGGCACCGCGGTGCAGTCTCGCAGGCCGCTGGACGAGGACGACGTCGCCGATCTGAGGGACGCCGTGTCGTCGTACCTGACGGACATCGGTCTCCCGGATCCGGGGGTCTTGGCGAGCTGGGAGGTTCGGGTACCGGCCGGTATGACGCCGGAGGCACTCCCTCGGGTGATCGAGGAGGCGGACACCGCCCCACCCATCACCGACGACCCGGTCCGGGACTCGCTGGCCTCCGCCCGCAGCGTCGCGGCCGCTGCATCGCGCCTGTGGGGGGTGCCGAATCCGCTGCAGGAAGGCCCGCCCGCCTGAGACGACTCAGGGTCCCACCCCCAACATCGCCGCCAGGCGCAGGGCGTCGTGCGGCGCGTGCACCTTCGCGTCGTTGTCGAAGTAGACGTACACGTCGCGCCCGGCCCCGGCCCATCCCCGGACCCTTGTGGCCCACCGTTCCAGCGCCGCGTCGTCGTACCCGCTGACGTACAGCTCCTCGGCCCCGTGCAGCCGCACGTAGACGACGTCGGAGGTCACCTCCTCGAGCACCGGGTAGCGGCCCGCGCTGTCCGCCACCACCAGCCCGACGTCGTGCCGGCGCAGCAGGTCGACGACGTCGTCACGCTGGAAGGAGGGATGGCGCACCTCGAGCACGTGGTGCAGCGGGCGGTCGGCGTCGGTCTCGGTCCAGGCCCGGCCGTCCAGACGCTCGTCGTGCCGGGCGGCCACGGCCGCCGCCTTCGTGGTCGTACGGGGGAGCGCGTCGAAGAACGTGGCCAGCCGGTCGGCGTCGTACCCGAGGGTGGGCGGGAGCTGCCACAGGAACGGACCGAGCTTGTCGGCCAGGGCGAGCACGCCGGAGGCGAAGAAGTTCGGCAGCGCCTGCTCGACGCCGCGGAGCTTGAGCATGTGGGTGATGAAGCGTCCGCCCTTGACCGAGAAGACGAAGCCGGGCGGGGTGGCGGCGTACCAGGTGCGGAAGCTCTCCGGGCGCTGCAGGGCGTAGAACGTCCCGTTGATCTCGATGGTCGACAGCAGGCCGGCGGCGTGCTCCAGCTCGCGGCGCTGGGGCAGCCCCGGCGGGTAGAACACGCCGCGCCACGGGGCGTACCGCCACCCCGAGATCCCGATCCGCACCGCACCGGCGCCCGTGCCGCCCACGCGGGTCACGGTACGGACACCGGTCGGGTGGCGCGCGGCGGGCGAGGCCGAGTCAGTACGGTGGTGACACACCCAGAAGGAGCCCACGTGACCACTGTGCCTACCGATGACGCTGAGCACGCCGACGGCGCCGCGCCCGTCGACCCCGTCCGTACCGCAGCCTGGGGCGAGCTGACCTCGCACCGGGACGGGTTCACCCCCGACCTGCGCGGGTGGTTCGCCGGTGACCCGCAGCGTGCCGCCCGGATGACCCACACGGCCGGTGACCTGCACGTCGACCTGTCGAAGAACCTCGCCACCCCCCAGACGCTGACCCACCTGCTCGCGCTCGCCCAGCAGGTCGGGCTGGCCGACCGGATCGAGGCGATGTTCACCGGCGAGCACATCAACGCGACCGAGGACCGGGCCGTGCTGCACACCGCGCTGCGCCGCCCGCCGTCGTCGTCGGGGCTGACCGTGGACGGGCAGGACGTCGACGCGGACGTCCAGGCGGAGCTGGCCAAGGTGTACGCGTTCGCCCGCCAGGTGCGTTCGGGGGAGTGGACCGGCGTCACCGGGCAGCGGATCCGCACCGTGGTGAACATCGGCATCGGCGGCTCGGACCTCGGGCCGGTGATGGCCTACGAGGCGCTCAAGCCCTACGTGCAGGACGGGCTCGAGGTCCGCTTCATCTCGAACATCGACCCGACCGACCTGGCCGAGACCCTGACCGGCGTCGACCCCGCTACCACCCTGTTCATCGTCGCCTCGAAGACCTTCGGCA
>CAYQFJ010000102.1:0-11355 GCA_964416715.1 uncultured Actinotalea sp.
GTGGACGGCCCGGTCCCCGAGCTGGCCGAGGAGGTCCGCGCCCTGCACCGGCGAGCATTCGGGCACTGAGCCCCGGTCACCACGGTTGGGCGAGCCGGACCGTCCCGGGGAGCAACACGGCGCGCTCGTTCGGACGTAGTCCGTCCGCCGTCATGAAGACCGTCCTGGCGCCTACCCGAGCTCAGTGCCGCAGGATCCCTCGGGCGGTGGCGACGGCGACGGCGGCGCTCCGGGAGTCGACGTCGAGCTTGGCGTACACGTGTGCCAGGTGGGACTTGACCGTCGCCTGGCTGAGGAACAGTCGCTGGCTGATCTGCTGGTTGGACAACCCGTCGGCGACGAGCGCCAGCACCTCGATCTCGCGACGGCTGAGCGCGACCCCTGGCGTCCGCATGCGGTCGAGCAGTCGTGAGGCGATGGCCGGGGCCAGTGCCGAGCCACCGGCCGCGGCCGTGCGCACAGCGCCGGTCAGCTCCTCGGGGGCGGCGTCCTTGAGCAGGTAGCCCACGGCGCCGGCATCGATCGCGGCCAGCACGTCGGCGTCGGTGTCGTAGGTGGTCAGGACCACCACCCGCGGGTGGTTCTCCGAGGCGGCGATCCGGGCGGTTGCCTCGACACCGCTGGGTCCGTCACCGAACTGCAGGTCCATGAGCACGACGTCGCAGTCCCCGACCCGCGCGCGCTCGACGGCCGCGGCAGCGGTCTGGCACTCGCCGACGACGAGGAAGTCCGATTCGGTCTCCAGGACGGCCCGAAGACCGGCCCGCACGACGGGGTGGTCGTCGGCGAGCACGATCCGGATCATGCGTCCGGCCCGCCGACCAGGGGAAGAGTCACCGCGACGGCGGTCCCGGCACCGGGCTCCGACTCGACCACGAGCGTCCCACCCAGCGACCGGGCGCGGGAACGCATCGTGGCAAGGCCGAAAGTGCCGGGAGGTGCGTCGTCGACCGGCACCGCGAAACCGCGTCCGTCGTCGACCACGTCGAGGGCGACCTCCGTGTCCATGAAGCTGAGCGTCAGCTCCACGTGCGAGGCCCTCGCGTGCTGGACGGCGTTGGCGACCGCCTGCTGGGCGATCCGCCACAGCGCGACCTCATGTGCGGACGGCAGCGCGACCGGCGTGCCGGACACCGTCACGTGCGCACCCAACGGTCCGTCCTCCGTGGTCCTCGCGCACAGTGATTCGAGCGCCTGCTCCAAGGAGCCGGACTCCAGGTCCGGCGGGGCCCAGTCGCGGACGAACCGCCGGGCCTCGGCGAGGTTGGCAGCCGCGGCCTCACGTGCCGTCGAGACCTGGTGGCGCGCACGTTCCAGATCGGTGTCCAGGGTGCGCTCGGCCGCGCGCAGCAGGAGCTGGATGCTCGACAGTCCCTGAGCAAGGGTGTCGTGGATCTCCCGGGCGAGGCGCTCACGCTCGGCCAGCACCCCGGCGTCATGCTCCGCGGCGGCCAGGTCCGCGCGGGTCGCGGTGAGCTCGGCGATGAGCCGGCTGCGCTGCTCGCTCTCCCGCGCCAACGCCTCGTACCCGCGGACGGTCGCGACCACCACCGCCGCACCGATCGCCGGTCCCAGCACGGTCCCGAACCCGAGCGCGTGCTGGTGCCAGCCGAAGCCCGCGACGGTGACCACCAGGGTGCCGAGCACCGCGAGCAGGCCCCAACGCCGCAGCAGGTGCAGCTCCAGGAAGAACAGCGGGAAGGCGAGCCACACGGCGTCGGGTGTGAGCAGCACCAGGACGACCCAGCACACCAACAGCACGGACAGCCACGCCCCGGCCGCCCGCACCGAGTGCCGGACCCGAGGCCACCACGCTCCGGTGGCGTAGACGACCGAGAAGGCGAGGGCGCCGAGGCTCACCGCGACCGGTCCGGCGATGGAGGAGCCGTGCCGCCCGACGCCGTCCGGCGCGGCCGTCGCACGCACCACCAGCACCACGACCAGCACCGCTACCAACGCGTGCATGCACGCCCGCAGCACGCGGAGCACCGGCGAGAGCGCAGCCGGATCCACGGGTGCCACGGGGTCGTGACGGGTGTGTGCGGTCATGGATCGCCCAGCGTAGGTCGGGAGCGCTCCGACGGCATCGGCTGAAAGTACGAGTCCGACGTCGTCCCGACGGCCATCGAGGACCGGCAACGACGCCGATGCCCCGGTGGACGGCTGCGGGCGACGCTGGTGGCACGGGTCGAGAACCGGCCCCGGACCGACGGCGCTCGCACCGGAACCCGGCTGCGAGCCCGCCACCGGTCCGCCCGATCCCGGAAGGAGGCGCCGTGTTCGTCGCCTGGAGAGACCTACGCTTCGCGCGAGGACGGTTCGCGCTCATGGGGGTGGTCGTCATCCTGATCACCCTGCTCGTCGTCCTGCTCTCGGGACTCACCGCCGGGCTGGGCCGCCAGAACGTCTCGGCAGTCGTGGACCTGCCGTCAGATCACCTCGTCTTCGCCGCGCCGGCCGACGGCGAAGCCGTGTCGTTCTCGGACTCGGTCGTCGACGCGGCAATGTGGGAAGCCTGGGCACAGGTCCCCGGGGTCGAGGACGCGCAGCCGTTGGTGATCGTCACCACCCGTGCCGAGGCGGGTGGCCGAAGCACCGGCGTGTCCGTGTTCGGCGTCGAACCGGGGTCGTCCTTGACCCCCGCGAGGGTCGCGGACGGGACGGTGGTGGTCTCCGCCGGTGCGGCCGACGCGCTCGACGTCGCGGTGGGTGACACCGTCGCCGTCGCCGGTCAGGAGCTCAACGTGTCCGAGGTCACCGCCGACGCCTCGTACAGCCACACCCCGGTGATCTGGGCAGCGCTGGCCGACGCGCAAGTGCTCGTCCGTGGGCCACTCACCACCGCCCCCGGCGCGGGCGCGGAGCATGCCACGGTCATCGCCCTGACGACGGCAGGCACGTCGGCGGCCGAGCTGGCCGACGCCGACGCCGCGCTGGGCACCCGGACCGTCGCGCGGGCCGCGGCCGTGAATGCCATCGGCTCGTACGCGGCGGAGAACGGTTCGCTCCAGCTCATGCGCGGGTTCCTGTTCGCGATCTCGGCGCTGGTCATCGGCGCGTTCTTCACCGTGTGGACCATCCAACGCAGCGGCGACGTCGCGGTGCTCAAGGCCCTCGGCGCCTCGACCGGCTACCTGCTGCGCGACGCCCTCGGCCAGGCCGTCGTACTCCTGGTGCTCGGCACCGGGATCGGTGCCGGCATCGCCGCGGCGCTCGGTGCCGCCGTCCGGGGGACCGTGCCGTTCGTGCTCGACCCGGCCACCGTCGTCCTGCCCACCGTCGTGATGGTGCTGCTCGGCGCGGCCGGCGCCGCCCTGTCCGTCCGGCGGATCACCTCCGTCGACCCGCTGACCGCACTCGGGAGCGCACGATGAGCCTGAACCTGACCGACATCACCCTGACCTACCCCGACGGCGCCGCGCGCCTGACCGCCCTGGACGGGGTGAGCCTGCGCGTGCCCGCCGGGACGATGACCGCCGTCGTCGGCCCGTCCGGCTCCGGCAAGTCCAGCCTGCTCGCGGTCGCGGCCACCCTGATCACGCCCGACGCCGGGCAGGTCGAGATCGCGGGGACGGCGACGGCGGGCCTGGGGCGCGACGCGCTGACCCGGCTGCGCCGGACGGCCGTCGGGATCGTGTTCCAGCAGCCCAACCTGCTCGGCTCGCTCACCGCCGTCGAACAGCTCCAGGTGATGGCGCACCTGGACGGCGACCCGCCCGCCGGCGTGCGTTCTCGGGCCCTGGAGCTCCTCGACACAGTCGGCCTCGCCGACCAGGCCGGACGCCGCCCGCACCAGCTCTCCGGCGGTCAGCGGCAGCGGATCAACGTCGCCCGTGCGCTGATGAACGACCCGGCGGTGCTGCTGGTCGACGAGCCCACCAGCGCGCTCGACCACGAGCGCGGCGCCGCGGTGCTCGACCTTCTCATCGGGCTGACCCGCGAGCGCGGCACCGCCACCGTACTGGTCACCCACGACCGCGAGCACCTGGCCGGAACCGACGACATCCTCGAGCTCCGCGACGGCCGCCCCGCGACCCTGAGCCCCGTCACCGGATGACCGTGAAGGCATACCGCCACGGACGCCGGAATCTCTTCACACCGGTGCCGATGGCCGGATCGAGTCAGGGGAGGGTGCAGGAGTCGCCTTCGCACGCGGCGGCACCCGGGTCTCCGAGCATCGCGAACCTCGGCTCCGGCGCGTCCGACGCCGCCGGCACGCCCGGGGAGGACAGTTTCCCCGATGCCGGTAACCCGGCCGATGCACGGAGGTCGTCCGCGCCGTCGGGCTGCGGTACCACGCCGGCCGCCGTCTGCGCGATCGAGCGCCCGCCGGTCACGACGCGACCTCGGCGCGGTCCGCGGCCACCTGGCGCAGCGCGGCGGCAAACGCCTCAGGGTCCTGCGCTCCGGAGATCCCGTAGCGACCATCGAGCACGAAGAACGGCACGCCGTTGATCCCATAGGCGCGTGCCTGGGAGATATCGGCGGAGACGTCGTCGGCGTAGCGGCCGTCCGCAAGGGTGGCGAGCACCTCGTCACGGTCCAGCCCCGCGTCGGCCGCGAGGTCCGCGAGGTCCTCGTCGCGGCCCACGTGCCGGCCCTCCTCGAAGTAGGCTTTGAACAGGCGCTCGACCACCTCGAGCTGGAGCCCGCGAGCCTTGGCCAGATGCAGCACCTGGTGCGCCTTGAGCGTCTTGGTGTGCTTGACGGCGTCGAAGTCGTACTCGAGCCCCACGGAGGACGCGATGGCGCCGACCCGGTCGAGCATCTGGTGCACCTGCTCGACCGGCAGCCCCTTGTGGCGGGCGAGGAAGTCCACCTCGCTGCCCTCGAAGTCCACCGGGGTGTCCGGTGCGAGCTCGAAGGAATGGTACTCGACCTCCACCGGGGGGGCCGCGACGGTCGGCTCCGGCGCGTCGGACGTGGGCTCGTCCGGGCTGGCCGCGAACCGCCGCACGCCCTCCTCGAACTTGCGTTTGCCGATGTAGCACCACGGGCACGCGATGTCGGACCAGACGTCGACCTTGATGGCTTCGCTCATGTCCGGACAACGGGTGTCGGTGGCACGGCATTCCGCCCGGCGGCTCAGTCGATGATCACCGTGATGTTCATCCGCGGGCTGCCGTGGTTGCGCGCGACCGTCACCATCCACTCGGAGCCGGTGGCAGTCAGGTTGGCGTCCGTGGGGGTGCCGATCTCGGCCGCGAACCCGGCGTCGGTCATCTGCGTCTGGTACCGCTCGAGCACCTGGTCGTCGTCCATGTCGACCTCGTAAGTAAGCATCCAGCCCTTCTCGCCGGCCGCCCTGGTCTGGATCAGACGCTCCTGAGGCAGCGGGATCTCGTCCGGGAGACCTTCCGGCACGGCCACGGCGCCGGCATCGTCCTCCGCCTCGGGCTCGTCGGCGTCGGCGTCGTCAGCCGTGTCGCCGGCCTCCGCGTCGTCCGAGCTTGCGTCGTCCGTGGGCTGGTCCGCGGGCGTGTCGACGCCGGGGGCGTCGTCGTCCGCGTTCGTGCCGTCGGCACTGCAGCCGGTCAGTCCCGCGCCGGCCAGCAGCAGGGCCGCGACCAGGGAGCCAACCCTCCGTGAACGACTCACTCGGCGGGCGCTGGTCGTGGGGCTGGCCATGATGCGAGTGTCGCTCATCCGACCAGCCCACCAGTCGCCCCTCACAGACCGCTCACAACCGAGTTTGGTCGGGATCCGCTGCCAGCAGCGACGGATACCGACCAAACGTGATCAGGTGTGGCGGTCAGGTGACGGGGATGCCGGACTTCTCGGCGGTGGTGCCCGGGCCGTCGGCCGCAGCCGGGGTGCCGTCCGGCAGCGGTTGCGCGGCACCGGCGTCTGCGGCTGCACCGCCGTCGGGACCGGCATCCGCACCACCGGCGGCCGGACCGCTCGGCCCGTCCTCGTGCAGCGTAGTCCGCAGTGGGATCGCCTTGACCAGCAGCGAGGCGATGATCGCGACGACCACCAGCGGCATCGCCGCGAGAAATACCCCGTGCAGGGCGTCGGCCAGGCCCTGCCGGACGGCGGTGACGACCTGTGGAGGCAGGCTGCCCAGCACGTCGGGGTCGAGCACCGAACCAACGGAGGACGCTCCGCCCGCCGCACCGTCGTCGGCCATACCGGGCGGCAGGTGCTCGGGGATCGCGGTGAGCATCCGCGAGGTCATGATCGTGCCGAGCACGGCGATTCCGATGGTCGCGCCGGCGCTGCGGAAGAACTGCGTCGCCGCCGTCGCCACCCCCAGGTCACGGCGTTCGACGGCGTTCTGGACGATGAGCGTGAACGTCTGCATCGCCCCGCCGAGCCCCACGCCGACGACGATCATCGCGCCGACGAGCTGCGCCTCGCTCGACCCGTAGTGCATCCGGGTGAGCAACCAGAACCCGACGAGCATGGTCACGGTGCCGCCGACGATGAACCTCTTGTAGTGAACGAACTTGGTGATCAGGAGCCCGACGACGATGCCGACGCCGATCATCGACGCGCTCATCGGCACCACGATCGCCCCGGAGCTGGTCGCGTCCACGCCCAGGACGCCCTGCGCGTACACCGGGATGTAGAAGATCGCGCCGAACATCGCCATCGCGACGGTCAGGCTGGCGATGACGGAGAAGGTGAAGATCGAGTTGCGGAACAGGCGCAGCGGGATGACCGGCTCGGCGGCCCGCAGCTCGATCGGGATGAACACCGCCAGCAGCACCGCGCCGACGCCGAAGAGCCCGAGGATCTCCGGCGACCCCCAGGGGTAGGTGGTGCCGCCCCACGAGCAGGCCAGCAGGATCGCTATCAGCGCGCCGGAGAGCGTCAGGATGCCCGCGACGTCCACCTTGGCCTTGCGCTGGGTGTGCGGCAGGTGCAGGTACCTGATCACGAACCACAGCGCCACGACGCCGAACGGGAGGCCGGCGTAGAACAACCAGCGCCAGCCCCAGGAGTCGGTGATCCAGCCACCGATCAGCGGCCCGGCGATCGACGTGACGCCGAAGACCGCGCCCATGTACCCCTGGTACTTGCCCCGCTGCCGGGCCGGGATGATGTCGCCGATGATCGTCTGGGACAGGGTCATCAGCGCGCCCATGCCCAGGCCCTGCAAGCCTCGCGCGCCGACCAGCCACCAGAAGTCCTGCGCGACGCCCGCCAGGACGGAGCCGGACATGAAGATGATCAGCCCGGCGATGTAGAAGCCGCGCCGGCCGTACATGTCCGACAGCTTCCCGACGATCGGGACGACGACGGCCGCGACCAGCATGGCCGAGGTCGCCAGCCACGAGTAGTGCGCCATCCCGCCGAGCTCGGCGACGATGATCGGCATCGCCGGGGAGACGATCGTCTGGCTGACCGCCGCGACCAGCATCCCGAGCATGAGGCCGACGAAGACCATGCGGGAGGCGGGGTCCAGCGTCTGCCGCAGTGCCGACGGCGGCCGGTCCGTCTTCCCGGTCGCGGCCTCCCGCCGTGGTACAGGTGGGCCGACGGACTCAGCGGGTTCGGCCGTCGCGCGGGCATCGGTCATCGGGCGGGGACTCCTCGGAGAAGAACGACGGCGTCGCTTCCGGGCGTCGTCGGGCGCGTCGCGTGGTCGCGCCCCGATAGCCTAGGCCGTTCTTGCAGAGCCTGCAAACACGCATTGTCTGCATGTTTGCAGGCCCGGTACTCTCGTCGCATGCACTCAACCACCGCACCCTCACGCGACGCCGCGGTACGTGGCGTCGGCGAGAGCGGGTCCCAGTCGACCGGCGGCGGTGACGGAACGGACGGCGCGGGGTCGGCACGCGCAGCCGCGTCCGCGGACGACGCGGTGTCGGCACGCCCAGGGGCACCGGCGCCGGTGGACGGTCACCGTGAGCGCAAGAAGCGTGAGACGCGCCGCGCGCTGCGGATGGCCGCGCTCACCCTGGTCGAGGAGCGCGGGCTCGACGGCGTGACGATCGAGCAGATCGCGGCCGCGGCGGACGTCTCCCCGCGTACGTTCTTCAACTACTTCTCCAGCAAGGAGGACGCGCTGGTCGGCAACGACCCCGAGCTCGTCGCAGACCTCGGCCGCAACCTCGCCCGGCGCCCCGCAGAGGAGCCACCGCTCGAGGCGTTGCGGGCGGCGTTCCACCAAGTCGCCGGCGCGATCTCCGCCAACCGGCCGGTGTGGGAGCTGCGGATGCGCGTGGTCCGGGCCAACCCGTCGCTGCGGGCCGGGCTGATCGGCGCCACCGCGGAGGTCGACCGCATGCTCACCGAGGTCATCGCCGAGCGCACCGCGTCCGACCCCACCGACCTGTACCCGTCGCTGACCGCGGCCGTCGCGGCGTCGGCCGCCCGCGTCGCGATCCAGCACTCCCGGCTGAGCACCGGCGAGGACGGGCGGCTGCTCACCGACGTCATCGACCACGCGTTCGACCTGCTCATCGCCGGCCTGCCGGTCCCCGACCACCCCCGGTGAGCACGCGGCCGTGCGGGCTTCCCGGAGCCTGAGAGCGCGCCACGCAGTCTTCGCACCACCGCGAGCCGGACATTTCACCCGCGTCGGTCCTCAGGTCGCGGGCCGATCGGGCCGATGCTCGTTGCATGGGTGACGTGACTGCGTTCCGACGCCGCGGACCGGGTGCTCCGGCCGCGGTACCGAACGCGCACGGCTCCGCGGAGCCGGCACCCGGCGAGCCGACAACGATCGCCACGCTGATCGCCCGCGCCTTCGGCGTCCTGGAGGAGCCCGCGAGCGCGAACCGCAGGTCGCCCGCGCAGCTCACCCCCGGCGCCCCGGCCCGGCACCTGCACCTGGTGCGGGACGCCTCCGACGGCGCCGCTCGGTAGGACGGCATCGCCCGTCGGGCGCTCGGTAGCGTGAGGTCGTGTCCCACCACGAAGCCCCCGGCCACCACGACCCTGGCCAGCACACCTCCGGCGACGACGCGTCCGGCAAGGACGCCACGGACCCTCCCGTCGACCCGGACGCCGATCCGCTCCGGCACTGGGAGGCCCGCTACGCCGAGAAGGACGGCGCCGTCTGGTCCGGTCGCCCGAACGCCGCACTCGTCTCGATCGTCGGCGACCTGACCCCGGGCCGCGCCGTCGACCTCGGCTGTGGCGAAGGTGCCGACGCGATCTGGCTCGCCTCCGGCGGCTGGCAGGTGACCGGCGTGGACCTGTCCCCCACCGCCATCGGCCGCGCCGAGCGCGCCGCCGAGGAGGCCGGTGTCCCTCCGGACCGCATCCGCTGGGTCGCCACGGACCTCATGGCCTGGGACGGCGAGCCCTGGCACGGCGGACCGGTGGACCTGGTCTCCGCGTGCTTCCTGCACTCGCCGGTCGAGCTGGACCGGACCGCCGTCCTGCGTCGCGCCGCCGGCATCATCGCGCCGGGCGGGCACCTGCTGATCGTCTCGCACGCCGCGTTCCCCCCGTGGTCCTCGCGACACGGACACGACCACGAGTTCCTCACGCCGGAACAGGAGATCGCCGCGCTGGAGCTGGAGCCGGACGCGTGGACCACCGTCCTGGCCGAGACCCGCACGCGCGAGGCCACCGGCCCCGACGGCGAGCAGGCCACGCTGGACGACACCGTCGTCCTCCTCCGCCGCCACCCCGAGCACCCCACCGCCGCCACCTGACCGAACCCGCCCACCCACCGCCGAGCCCGCCCGACGGGCTCCTCGCGCCGTCGTCGGAGAGCTTGTGTCATTTGGCGCCACAAAGTCTCCGCCCAGAACGGCGGCGACGTGCGCGGGCGTGGACAGGACGCCACGCGCGGACGTAGTCAGAGCACCACGATCGCCTGGACCAGCAGGATCTTCACGATGATCGCCAGGGCGAACAGGGACGCGTAGCCGGCCTCGACCCGCTCGTCGGTGACGCGCCCGGCGGCGTACGCGAGCACCGCGGGCTGCCCGATCAGTCCCGCGAGCGCCCCCGCCGTGCGCGGCGCGCTGACCCCGACCCAGCGCCCGCCGGCGACGAACAGCACCGCCGCGGCGCCGACCACCGCGAGCGCCACGAGCACCACCCGGAGCCCCACGCCGGTCAGCGCCTGGCTAGCGAACGCCTCCCCCGACGCCAGTCCCACGGCCGCGAGGAAGAACAGCAGCCCGAGCTGGCGGATCGTGAGGTTCGCGGCGTGCGGCATCCCCCACACGAGCGGGCCGGTCCGCTCGAGACGTCCGAGCACCATCCCGACCAGCAGCGGCCCCGCGGCCGAGCCCAGGGCGAACGACGCCCCGCCCGGCAACGGCACCACGACCAGCCCGGCGAGCAGTCCCAGCGCCATCCCGACGCCGACGGTCAGCGCGTCGACCTCGGACAGCCGCCGCTCGGAGTCGCCGAAGAACTCGGAGACCGCGCTCAGCTCCTCGCGCGGCACGACGGCCAGCACCCGGTCGCCGAGCTCGAGGGTGAGGTCGTCCCGGGCCAGCA
The DNA here is from genome assembly GCA_964416715.1 of uncultured Actinotalea sp. Taxonomy (GTDB): domain Bacteria; phylum Actinomycetota; class Actinomycetes; order Actinomycetales; family Cellulomonadaceae; genus Actinotalea. The sequence goes on from CAYQFJ010000102.1 coordinate 10,414, forward strand.
GGTCCAGGTCCCCGCGGCGCACACGCGTGAGCACCCCGCCGAACCGGGTCGGCAGGTCGAGCTCGGCCACCGTGCGCCCAGCGACCCGCCGGTCCGAGACGACGAACCGCTTGAAGTCCACGGAGGTGCGGTCGTCGGCCAGGTGCTCGTCGAGGCGGCGGCCCAGGTGGTCGACCGCCCGCGTGACCGACGCCGCCGGGCCGACGACCACCACGCGGTCCCCGGGCCGCAGCTGCTCGTCCCGCACGACGACCCGCGTGCGGCCGTCACGTTCCAGGTAGGACATCCGCACCGACTGCTCGGCGAAGCCGGGCACCTCGCCGAGACTGGTCTCCCGCTGCACCTCGGCCGTGCACGCGTCCAGCCCCACCCCGGCGGCCGGCATCGGGTCCCGCTTCCCGGACCACCGCCGCCCGACGACGGCGGCCACCACCAGGATCGCGACCGTCACCCCGACCGGGTACCCCAGCGCGTAGCCCACGGCGGGCTCGTCGCTGCCGACCACCGTCGACGCCGCGGCGAGCGCCGGGGTGGAGGTCAGGGACCCGGTGAACGCCCCGGCCGTGAGCGGCGCCCCCACGTCGAGCACCTTCCCGACGCCGATCGCGACGGCCGCCGCCACGGCCAGCACCGCGACGCCCACCGCGAGCAGCGGCAGCTGACGGCGCAGGTCACGGAAGAACCGCCCGCCGGCCCCGAGCCCGACGGTGTAGACGAACAGGGACAGCCCGAGCGTCTGCAGCAGCGCGAGTCCGTCGCCCAGCCGCGGGTCGGCCGCACCCAGCGCCAGGCCGACGAACAGCGCACCGGCCGCCCCGAACCGGATCGGCCCGAAGGGCACCGCGCCGAGCGCCGTCCCGAGCGCCACGACCACGAAGATGGTCAGCAGCGGCGAGGCCGCGAGCACGTCGAGGACCGGCACCGTCCGACCGTAGCGCCCCG
>CAYQFJ010000103.1:0-11309 GCA_964416715.1 uncultured Actinotalea sp.
CGCGGTGTGGGCGATCCTGGAGCGCGGCCGGATCGGGGAGACGTACCTGATCGGGGCCGACGGCGAGCTCAGCAACAGGGCAGTCGTCGAGCTGCTCCTGGAGCTCACCGGGCAACCGAGCGACGCGTACGACCTGGTGCCCGACCGCCCGGGGCACGACCTGCGCTACGCCATCGACCCCACCAAGCTGCGCACCGAGCTCGGGTGGGAGCCGCGCTACGCCGGCTTCCGCGACGGCCTGGCCGCCACCATCGAGTGGTACCGCGAGCACGAGGACTGGTGGCGTCCCCGGAAGCAGGCCACCGAGGCCAGGTACGCCGACCTCGGGCGCTGAACACTCGGCCTCAGAACGGCGAGAGCCGGTCGAGCACACTGTCGGCGATCTCGACGATTCGGACGCATCCGCGGTGGTCTGCGATCACGTCGTCGGCGACGGCGGCGCTCTCACCGCGGTAGTCGCCTGCATTCCGGGTCCTTCGGACGCGATGGTACGCCGACAGGTCGCGGCCCAATGGTGGCGCGAGCTGGGCGTGAACGGCGTCGTGCACGGCGATGTGGCCGCCTGCGCGGGTAGGCCGGAGGCCCTGTGCCAGAAGGACGGCGGTCAGTGCCTTTCGGTTGGCGCTGTGCAACGCGTCGTAGGCAAGGACCGGATCATCCTCGGCGAGCGCCAACGCCGATCGCAGGTGGGTCTGGGCGCCGATGACGAGTGCGCGTGCCGTCGTCGTATCGGGAGGAACGCGCTCGATCATTCCCGCAGCGATCAAGGCCTCGACGGTGGCGCGTCCCTGTTGCCAGCTCACGCGCCGACGGTATGACCTCGTCGACCGACCGCGAGGGAGACACTGGGGCGGCTGTGGACAGCTGCAAGGAACGGCTCGCTGTGGACGGCCCACCGCTCGGGCGAGACGAAGGTGACATTCACTTCCCGCCCAATCGCTGAGTCCAGGCCGTCGAGTGCGTCGTGGACCGCGTCGCGGTCGGGCGTGCCGACGATCAGGAGGTCGACATCGCCCGGCGTCATGCCGGGCTCACCGTGCCATCGAGCGGCCCACGAGCCGTGGACGAGGGCCTCGTCGATCCCCTCGACGGTCTGGAGGGCTCGTTCGAGAGCGGACACAGGTCCGAACGTCACCGTCAGCAGCTGGCGCAGGGGGGCGGTTGCGGGGTTGTGCTCCGCGGGCCCGAGCACCTTGGCTCGACCGACCGACGAGCTCGTCAGCAGGTCCGCTTCCACGAGCCTGCGAACCTCACGGTGCACCGTCGGCTCGGGCGCGTCCAGGAGGCGTGCGAGATCCGCGGCCGTCCGCGGCTCTGGGTCGGTCAGGACCCGGAGCAGCAACCGAGCCTGGAGCGATGAGCGGAAGATCGGAACCAGAGGCGGGGCACTCGTTCTCATTTGACTAAGGATAACAGTCGCCAAATGAGAATCTCACGCTAGGTGTTGGGTTTGCCGGGGCGCAGCGTGGCCACGTGGGTGGTGACCTGGTCGAGCGTGGGGAGGCGGCCGGCGTCGTGCATCGCGGCGAGCGACGGTGCGTCCCGGTCCTTGTCCGACAGGCTCACGGTGAGCGGGGAACCGTCGCGTGCGGTTGTCGGCCAGGCGATCGCGAGCTGCGGGTCCAGCGGGTCGACACCGTGCTCGCGCTCGGGCGCGTAGCCCGCCGAGCACAGGTAGATCACCGTCGAGCCGTCCTCCAGCGACATGAACCCGTGACCCAGCCCTTCCGACAGGTACACCGCACGCCGGTCGACGTCGTCGAGCAGGACCGCGTCCCAGGTGCCGAACGTGGGCGCGCCCACTCTTAGGTCGACGACCACGTCGAGCACGGCGCCGAGCGGGCAGGTCACGTACTTGGCCTGGCTCGGCGGGACGTCGGCGAAGTGGATCCCGCGCAGGACCCCGGCGGCCGAGACGGACATGTTGGCCTGTGCGAGCTCCAGCTCGTGACCGACCGTGGCGCGGAAGCCGGTCGCGGTGAACCACTCGAGGAACAGGCCGCGGTCGTCGGCGTGCTGGCGCGGGGTGAGCTCCCACGCGCCGGGTACGGCCAGCTCACGCACCTGCACGCTGACTCCTCCCTCGTCGTCGCCGGACGCCGGGAAGCCTAACCGGCGGACGCGGCCCTCAGGCGGAAGTGACGCTCACCGGCCGACGCGGCCCTGACCGCGGGCGACCCCTCACCGAGGGCGACCCTCGCCGAGGCGATCCTCACCGGCGGACGATGCCCTGACCGCGGACGGCCCTCACCGGCTGTGCGGCCACGAGTGCGCGGACCCGGTGACTGGTGGTGCTGGTGTTGCTGGTGTGACGCAACATCAGCACCTCGCTTCACTTGCGCACCACGCTCCGCGCGCTCTGCGGAGCATCGGCCGAGGTGGCGGTGTCTGCGGGGTTGGCGGTAGGCGGGCTCGTGGTCCGCTCGGCATCGACCGAGGGCGCTGTCGGGCCGCGGGAAGGTCAATCCGCGGACGACGCCGCCATCGGTGGTTAGGTAGGCGCGTGCGCTGGCTGGTGACGGGTGCCGAGGGGATGCTCGGCCATGACCTGACGGCGGCGTTGATCGCCGCGGGGGAGCAGGTCACCGCGCTGGGCCGTACGCAGCTCGACGTGACCGACGCGACGGCGACCGAGCGCGCGGGGCCGGGTCACGACGTCGTGGTCAACTGCGCCGCGTACACCGCCGTCGACGCCGCCGAGACCGACGAGGCGCTCGCGTTCGACGTCAACGCGAGCGGGGCGGCGAACCTCGCGCGCGCCGCGCGGCTGGCCGGTGCCCGGCTGGTGCAGCTGTCGACGGACTACGTGTTCGACGGCGACGCCGAGCCGGAAGCGGAGCGCACCCCGTACCCGGAGGACACGCCGCCCTCCCCGCGGTCCGCCTACGGGCGCACCAAGGCCGCGGGGGAGTGGGCCGTGCGTGCAGAGTGCGCCGACCACCTGATCGTGCGGACGGCGTGGCTGTACGGGCGGCACGGGTCGTGCTTTCCGCGGACGATCGCCCGGCTGGCCGCCGAGCGTGGCGGGGTCGAGGTGGTCACCGACGAGGTCGGTCAGCCGACCTGGACGGTGGACGTCGCCGGGCTGGTGCTGCGGCTCGTGGCGGCCGGAGCCCCCGCAGGGACGTACCACGCGACGTCGTCGGGCCACGTGTCCTGGCACGGGTTCGCGCAGGCGGTCGTCGGGTCCGCCGGGATGGACCCGGGCATCGTCGGGCCGACGACGAGCGCCGCCTTCGCCCGGCCGGCGCCACGGCCGTCGTGGTCGGTGCTGGGGCACGACCGGCTGCGCGCCGTCGGGATCGAGCCGATCGGCGACTGGCGGGAGCGCTGGGCCGTCGCGGCGGAGCAGGTCTTGGCTTCCTGACGAATGGAGTGGAGCGTTCGGTCGCGACACACCGGCGTGTCGCAACAGGAACGCTCCACCCTCGGAGGGAATGCTCCACTTGAGGGGCGGAACGCTCCACACGGGGGTGGAATGCTCCAGTTGAGGAGTGGAACGCTCCACTCGAGGGTCAGTCGTGGCCGTGCTCCAGAAGGTCCAGCAGGTACTGGCCGTAGCCGGACTTGACCAGGGCCTCGGCGCGCGTGCGGAGCTCGTCGTCGGACAGGAAGCCCTGCCGCCAGGCGACCTCCTCGGGCGCGCCGATCTTCAGGCCCTGCCGGTGCTCGACCGCGCGCACGTAGTCGCCCGCGGCGAGCATGTCCTCGAACGTGCCGGTGTCCAGCCACGCCGTGCCCCGCGGCAGCACCTCGACGTGCAGTCGGCCCTGTTCCAGGTAGTGCCGGTTGACGTCGGTGATCTCGTACTCGCCGCGCGCCGACGGGCGCAGCCCGCGCGCCACCTCCACGACGTCGCTGCCGTAGAAGTACAGCCCCGGCACGGCGTAGCTGCTGGCCGGGTTCTCCGGCTTCTCCTCCAGCGACAGCGCCTTGCCGGACTCGTCGAAGCTCACGACGCCGTACGCGCGCGGGTTGGCCACGCGGTAGGCGAAGATCGCACCGCCGTCGACCTGGCTGAACCGGGAGAGCTGGGTGCCCAGTCCCGGCCCGTAGAAGATGTTGTCCCCGAGCACCAGCGCGACCGGCTGGTCACCGATGAAGTCCGCGCCGATGACGAACGCCTGGGCCAGTCCGTCGGGTGACGGCTGGGTGGCCCAGCTGATCGAGATGCCGAGCCGGGAGCCGTCGCCGAGCAGCCGCTGGAACTGCTCGGCGTCCTGCGGGGTGGTGATCACCAGCACGTCCCGGATGCCGGCGAGCAGCAGCGTGGACAGCGGGTAGTAGATCATCGGCTTGTCGTACACCGGCACGAGCTGCTTGCTGACCCCGAGCGTGATCGGGTGCAGCCGGGTGCCCGATCCGCCGGCCAGGATGATTCCGCGCATGCCGGCCATCCTTGCGGACCGGGGCGGGGTTGTCAGTGACGGCTCAGCGAGGGTGCGGGGTGATGCGCTCGGCGGTGACGAGCCGGGTGCGGCGTTCGGCGTCGGCGGCGAGCTCGGCGGCGACGTGCGGGGCGCAGAGCACCACGGAGCCGTCGGCGCGGTAGGTGGCGAGCACGTCGGCCAGCACGTCGGCCAGCACGTCGTGCAGCGACGTGGCGGGGTCCGGTTCCAGCAGCACGCGCGGGGCCGGGTCCGCTCCGGTCTGCGCGGAGCGTCGGGAGCGCTCGATCGCCCAATCCAGCAGGCCGCGGTGCGGGACGACGCCGTGGTCCCGGTCGTGCAGCGCCGGAGCCGGGGGCTCCGCCTCGGGGACCCAGGTGAGCACGTCGCCGTAGGTCATCACCGCGGCGGCGGCGTCGGTCGCGCCCACCGGCAGCTCGCCGTCGAAGGTGCGGGCCAGAGCGGGCAGGGCGACCGCCACGACCTCGGCGTCGGACGTCTCGACCCAGTGCCCGGGCCGTCCGGTGACGGCGACGTCCGGCGGCTCGGGCGATCCGTCGTCCGGCAGCAGGACGCACGCCCCGGTACGCCAGGCGGCCAGCGCCCAGACCACCGACCGCCAGTGCACCGGCAGGTCCACCAGGACCCGGGCGCGCGGGCCGACGTCGTACTCCTCGATCAGCAGGTTGGTCGACTTGGTGACCCAGTTGTCGAGCACGTGGCCGGACAGCTCGATGCGTTCGCCGTCGTGGCCGTACCAGGTCAGCCGCGGCCGGCCGGGTTCGGTCAGGAGCTGTTGGAGCAGACGGGGCAGGGTCGCGGGCGAGGTCACGCCACCAGGGTACGAGGCCGGACCCGGGGTCCCCGCCCAGCCCTCTCACCCCCTTGTGTGGAGCGTTCGGTCCCTCAAGTGGAGCACTCCGCGGGACTGTGGAGCGTTCGGTCCCTCGAGTGGAGCGCTCCGCGGGACTGTGGAGCGTTCGCGCTGCGACACGCCGGTGTGTCGCGCCGAAACGCTCCACTTGGGGGCCGGCTTCGTCAGGCCGCTTCCCGAGGGGCGGTTCAAGAGGGTCGGTTCCAACAGGGGCGGTTCAAGAGGCGGCGCAGGGTGCGAGGGGCAGCCGGTGAAATTCACCCGCTCGCCACCACCGATCGGGCGACCAACCGGGCATACCGGCGCCGATCTAACACATCTCCGCTTGACTTGCGTGGATGACACGCGTGTAATTTCACCCATGCGGTTTCGTTGCGGTCACGATCTGTACCGGGGCGCGGCCGCATGCACGACAGCAGGAACGACGGCGCTGGGCACGACAGCGACACGACCGACACGACGCGGCAATCCCTGACGGGCACCGAGGCGGGCACGGAGGCTCTGGACATGTGGAACTTGCTCAACGACGACGCAGGCTTCCCGGACGATCACGCACTACCCTCACCGGACGTCGCCCCGGTGCTCCCCCTGTTCGGGGCCGGCGCCGACGACGACGGCCCGGGCAGCTGGCAGGAGCGCGCCCTGTGCGCCCAGACCGACCCCGAGGCGTTCTTCCCGGAGAAGGGCGGCTCGACGCGCGAGGCCAAGAAGGTCTGCCTGAGCTGCGAGGTCCGGGCCGAGTGCCTGGAGTACGCGCTGGCCAACGACGAGCGCTTCGGCATCTGGGGCGGCCTGTCCGAGCGCGAGCGCCGCAAGCTCAAGAAGCGCGTCGTCTGAGAGGAGCCCGGAAAGGGCTCCTCGATGACGCATGATGGGGCGCGATGACTGACGCCCCAGGCAACCCCGCGCGTCCGCCCGCCCCGCCCGCGGTGGACGTCACGGTCATCGTCGTCACCCGCGGCCCCACCGACCACCTGCCCGTCACCCTCGACGCACTGGCTCGGCAGACTCACCGCCCGCAGCGGGTCATGCTGGTCGACGCGGCGGTCGCCTCCGGGGAGGACGACGCCGCGGAGCTGGCCCGGCTGGTCGAGCGCGTGGGCGCGGTCGCCGACACGACATCGGAGCAGACGCCGTCGGGGACCGCTTCCTCGGGGCCCGCTTCCTCGGGCCCCTCTTCCTCCGGCCCCGCCTCTCCGGAGCGCGCGCCCGACGCCCCCCGGGTGGAGCTGGTCCGCGCGCCGGGGGCCCGCACCTTCGGGCACGCGGTCCGCACTGGGCTCGCCCGGCTCGCCCGGGTCGACGGCGAGTCCCGTCCGGGATCCGGGCCGGGCTGGCTGTGGCTGCTGCACGACGACAGCGCCCCGGAGCCGACCGCGCTGGCCGAGCTGCTCGCCGCCGTCGAGATCGCACCGTCGGTCGCGATCGCCGGGTGCAAGCAGCACACCTGGTCCGACCCGGCGCGGGTGCTCGAGGTGGGGGTGTCGACGTCGAGGTTCGGCCGGCGGATGACCGGGCTGGACACGCCGGAGGTCGACCAGGGGCAGCACGACGGACGGGAGGACGTGCTCGGCGTCGGCATCGCCGGTGCACTGGTGCGGCGCGACGTGTGGGACGAGCTCGGCGGCACCGACCCGGCCCTGGGCCCGTACGGCGACGGGCTGGACCTGTCCCGCCGGGCGCGGCTGGCCGGGCACCGGGTGATCGTGGTGCCGAGCGCCGTCGTCCGGCACGCGCGCACCTCCCTGGGCAACCGGCCCGGCTGGGACCGACGGCGCTCGGTCCAGGCCCGGCGCGAGGCGTACCTGTACTCCCAACTGGTCGGCGTCCCGCTGCTGCTGGTCCCGGTCGTGGCGCTGCTGGCGGTGGGCAGCGGCGTCGTGCGGGCGCTCGGGCGGTTCGCGACCAAGGAGCCGCACCTGGTGCTCGCCGAGCTGGCCGCGCCGTGGGCCGTGCTGCTGCGGCCGGGCCGCCTGATCGCCTCGCGGCGCAACGCGGCCCGCACCCGACGGCTGCCGCGCCGCACCCTCCGGCCGCTGCAGGTCACCTGGCGGGACGTGTTCGCGCAGGCGCGGGACCGTCGGCTCACCGCGGCCGAGCAGCGTCGCACCCGCCGCGCTCCCAGCGAGCTCGAGCTGCGGGAGATGGCCGTGCTGCGCACCCGGCGTCGGGCGGGACTGGCGGTGGTCGTGCTGATCTCCGGGGCGCTCACGGTGTGGCTGTTCGGCCCGCTGATCGCGAGCGTGGCGTCCGGGGACCGGCTCACCGGCGGCACGCTCGAGCTGGGCGACGCCGGGCTCGGTGCACTCTGGGCCGCGGTGACGTCCGGCTGGGTGCCCGGCGGGCTCGGTGCGCCCGGGCCGCCCGAGCCCTTGCTGACCGTCCTGGTGCCGCTGACCGCGCTGACCGGCACCGTCGGCCACGCCGCCGCCCTGGTGCTGCTCGGCTCGCTGGTGCTGGCCGCCATCGGCGCCTGGTACGCGGCCGGGGCGGCGACCCGCTCGGTGACGCTGCGTGCCTGGGCCGCGTTGGTCTGGACGGCCGCCCCGCCGCTGCTGGTGGGGCTGAACCAGGTACGCCTGGGCGCCGTCCTCGCGCACGTCGCACTGCCGTGGGTGCTGCTGGGCACCGCGCGGGCGATCGGCGTGGCCCGGGTCGACGCCGTCGAGTCCGGACTGGTCGGTGGGCGCTCCGACGGGGGCACACCCGAGGTGCTGCGCGCGGTGCGGACCGCCGACCCGTCGCTGGCCGGTGCCGCCGGGGCCGGGCTCGCCTTCGCCGTCGCGGTGGCCGGTGCCCCGGTGCTGCTGCCGTTCGGTCTGCTCGCGCTGCTCGGGGTCGCGGCGTTCGCCCGACGCCGGGGCCACCTCGCGTGGGTCGCCCTGCCGGCGCTGGTGCTGCAGGGTCCGGTGATCGTGCACGCGGTGGGCAGGTGGGCCGACGGCGGCTGGCGCGTCCTGCTGGCGGACCCGGGCGCCCCGCTGGCGGCGGGGGAGCCGGTCCCCGGCTGGCAGTACCTGCTCGGGCTGCCGGTCGAGCTGCCGCAGTGGGTGGTGCTCCCCGAGCCGTACGCGACGCTCGCGCCGTGGGGCATCGTCGGCGTCGTCGCGGTGGTCGCGGTGCTCGCGCTGGCGGTGCCTGGACCGGCGGGCCGCGGCGCGCGCGCCGGGTGGCTGCTGGCCGCGTGCGGGGTGGTCGCGGCGGTCGTCGCGGCGCGGGTGGAGGTGGCGGTCGCGCCGGTGACGGGGAGCCCGGGGACCGATACGCCGTCGGGTGCGGTGCTGGTCACCGCCTGGCCGGGAGCGGGGGTGAGTCTCGCCGTGGCGGGCCTGCTCGCTGCGGCGCTGGCCGGTGCGGTCGGCGTGCGCGAGGCGATGGCGAGGCACTCCTTCGGGTGGCGCCAGGTGGGCGTGGGAACCGTCGCCGTCGTCGCCGTGCTCGGGCCCGTCGCGGGGCTCGGGACGTGGTCCTGGCACGTGCACGACGCCGGTCCGGCACCCGGCGTGAACGAGATCCCGGTGGTACCCGCGGTGGGCCGGCAGATGCAGTCGCCGCCGCAGTACGCGCGGATCCTCTCGGTCACGGTCGACGACCACGGCGCGGTGCTCGCGACCCTCATGCGGCACGACGGCGTGCAGCTCACCGAGACCTCGCGGACCGTGGAGGCGCGCCGGGTGGCCGGGCCGGTCGGCGATGCGGTCGCGGTGCCGCCGGACGACGCGGACGTCGAGCTCGCCGACGTGGCGGCGCGGCTGGTCACCGGCACGGGCCAGACCGTCGCCGCCGACCTGCACGCGCTCGGCGTCGCCGCGGTGCTCGTTGCCCCGACGACGGACGACGCGACGGCAGCGGGTGCTGACGCCAGGGCGCGCCTGGTCGGCGTCGTCGACTCGACGCTCGGGCTGGACCGGGTGACGTCGGCCGAGTCCGGGATCCTGTGGCGAGTCGGCGTCGAGGGTCAGGCCGGAGGCGCGGCGTGGGCGCGCCTGGTCGTGGCGGGGTCGGGCAGCGAGGGCGCGCTGATCGACGTCGTGCCTGCGGGCCACGGGCGCGTCGACACCCAGCTGCCGGCCGGGGATGTGAACCGGCTGCTGGTGCTCGCCGAACGGGCCGACGCCGGGTGGTGGGCGACCCTCGACGGCACCCGGTTGCGGACGGTCGAGACCACCTGGCGGCAGGCGTTCGAGGTCGGCCCGGACGGTGGCCACCTCGTCGTCGAGCACGCGGCACCCGGGCACCGGCCGTGGCTGGTGCTGCAGGCGGCGGTGCTGCTGGCCACGGTGCTGCTCGCACTGCCGATCCGACGACGCCGAGGAGGGCTGCGATGAGCGACGGCTTCGAGCGCGACGCCGAGCGCGACACCCAGCGCGACGTCGAGCGCGACGCCGAGCGCGACGCCGAGCCGCGGCCCGGGCGGGGTGCGCGCACTCGCAGCGTGCTGTCACGGACGGCGTCGGCGGTCGCGGTGCTTGCTCTCGCCGGCGCGGCGGCTGCGGCGGGCACCGTCAGCGAGCCTCCCGAGCCGGTGGCCGTCGACCCGATCCTGGTGGATGTCCAGGCGCCGCCGACCGAGCTGGTCTGCCCCGGCCCGGTCCGGCTGCCGACCGAGCAGGAGGGCGACGACTTCGCCTTCGACCCGGCCTTCGACCCCGCGCCCAGCGTGTCCCGCGCCCGGCTCGCGGCGCTCAGCGTGACGTCCGGTTCGGAGGGCCAGGTGACGGCCGGCGGGCTGCGGACGCTGGGCGAGCCCGTCGGCTCCGCGACGCCGCTGGACGAAGCCGGGAGCGGGGACACCGGCGTCGGCGAGGACGACGACCTGGACCGGACGACGGTGCTGCGCGCCGAGCCGGTGGGGGACCGGCCCGCGTGGGTCGCCGGTGCCGTGGCGGTCAGCACCGCCGACGGCGACCTACGCGGCTCGGCCGCGGCGTCGTGCCAGCGCCCGAGCACCGAGGCGTGGCTGGTCGGCGGCGGTACCCGGCTCGGGTCGAGCGCGCGGCTGGTGCTGCAGAACCCCGGGCGGACCGCGGCCAGTGTGGAGATCGAGCTGTGGGGGCCGACCGGGCCGGTCGAGGTCGCCGGCGCGCCGCAGTACCTGGTCCCCGCCGGTACCGAGCGGGCGGTGCTGCTGGAGGGGGTCGCTGCCGAGCAGGAGCGCATCGTGGTGCGGGCGTCTGCCTCCGGCGGGCAGGTCACGGCGTACCTGCAGGACAGTCGGCTGCGCGGGTTCGTGCCGGACGGGGTGGACTACGTCGTCGCCGGGCAGGGGCCCGGGCTGCGACAGGTGGTCCCGGGTGTGGCGGTCGCCGATGGAGACGGTTCCGGGGCTGGTGGCTCTGGTGGTGACGGGTCTGCGGCCGCGACCGGCGAGGCCGGGACAGTGCTGCGGCTGCTCGCACCGCAGGAGGCGACGACCGCGGAGGTCTCCTTCGTCGGTGGCGACGGGATCGTCGAGCTCCCCGGTGCCCAGAGCGTGCCGCTCGACGCCGGGGTGGTGATCGACGTGCCGCTCGGCGACCTCCCGTCGGACGTCTACACGGTGATGGTCACCGCGGACCGGCCGGTGGTCGCGGGCGCGATGATCGTCCGGACGGCCCCGGGCCCCGAGGACGTGCCGCCCGACGAGCGGCCCTCCGAGCGGGCCTGGGTCGCGTCTGCACCGGTGGGCGCGGCCGGTCCGCTGGCGCTCCCGGCGGGCGGCGTCGCGCGACTGGTGGCGACCGTGGTCCCGGAATCCGGGGGCGACGGGGAGGCAGCGCCGCTCGATCCGTCGGGCGCCGACGTGACGGTGCAGGTGATCGGGGCGAACGGAGCCACGCTCGCCGAGCACGAGGAGCGCCTGGTCACGGGCAGTACGACGGTGCTCGACCCGGCCGACCTGCTGCAGGACGACAACCCGAGTGAGATCCGCGGCGTCGTCCTGCGCACCGACGACCCCCGCGTGGCCTGGTCCGCCGTCCTGACCTCACCGACCACCGCCACCGGCGACTTCGTCTCCGTCCTCCTCCCCGTCCGTTCCATTGACATCTCCATCGTGCACCGTCATC
>CAYQFJ010000104.1:0-10939 GCA_964416715.1 uncultured Actinotalea sp.
TCCCGCTGCCCAAGGGCATCGACGTCAACGCGGTGCTGGAGCGGATCGACCCGGCCAAGGATGCCGACGGCCTGCACCCGACGAACCTGGGCCGGCTGGTGCTGCGGGTCAACGAGCCGATCGACTCGCCGCTGCCGTGCACCCCGCGCGGCATCCTCGAGCTGCTGTCCCGGCACGGGCTGGGCGTGGCCGGGGCGCACGTCGTCGTGCTCGGACGCGGGACGACGGTCGGTCGCTCGATCGGGCTGCTGCTGACCCGGCGCGAGCACAACGCGACCGTCACGCTGACCCACACCGGGACGAAGGACCTGGCCGCGCACCTGCGTACCGCGGACGTCGTGGTCGCTGCCGCGGGGGTGCCCGGGATCGTGCGTGCCGAGGACCTCAGGCCCGGAGCCGTCGTGCTCGACGTCGGGGTGTCCCGGGTGACGGACGAGGCGACCGGCAAGGCCAGGCTCGTGGGCGACGTCGACCCGGCGGCGAGTCAGGTCGCCGGCTGGGTCTCGCCGAACCCCGGCGGTGTCGGTCCGATGACCCGGGCCATGCTCCTGGCCAACGTCGTGGAGTCCGCGGAGCGCGCCTGACCGCCGGCCGTCGCGGGTGTCTCAGAGATCCGTGCGGAGAACCGCACGCCGAGATCCGCGCGTCGAGATCCGCGCGTCGAGGTCCACACGCGCCGAGATCCACACGCGCCGAGGTCTACAGGCGCGGGCGTGAGGTGCCGATGGGTGGATGTGACCTACTTCGTCCCTGAAACGTCCGGTACCGATCCGTACGACGCGGACCCGTACCGCACCGAGCCTCGTCCGGTCGCGCCCGGGTCCGATCCGTACGTACCCGGGTCCAACCCGTACGCGGCGGGGCCCCGGCCCAGCCGGTTCGACTGGTCGGCGTCGGCCGCCCAGATCCCGACCTCGCGGACCCCGTACACGGGCGCACCGACCGCGGCGCCGTACGGTCACGGCGGGACGCCGCCGTGGGAGCAGCCGGTCGCCGCGGGACCGAGCTACGGTCCGACCAGCGCGGTGCACTGGCTGCTGCCGGTGGGACGGTCGTGGCAGTCGATCGCCGCGGGCTACCTGGGCATCGTCGGCCTGTTCGTTCCCGTCTTCGCGCCGTTCGCCATCTGGCTCGGGATCGTCGCGCTCCAACGGGCGCGGACCGGCGGGCACGGCCGGGGCCGCGCGATCTTCGGCATCGTCGCCGGCGCCATCGGGCTCACCTGGGGTGTCCTCGCCCTCATCGGCGCCCTGCTCTGACGGTCCCGTCCCGAGCGGTCGGTCGCCGCGGGCCCGGGCCGCCCGGCCCGGAACACGCCCTGGGTGGGATTGAATGGGGGACGTGCTCACAGTTGCCACCGCGAACGTCAACGGGATCCGTGCCGCCTTCCGCCGGGGGATGGGTCCGTGGATCGAGGCCCGCAGGCCCGACGTGCTGCTGCTGCAGGAGGTCCGTGCGCCGCAGGAGATGGTCGGTGACTTCCTCTCACCCGACCAGTGGCACCTGGCGCACCACGAGTGCATGACCAAGGGCCGCGCGGGGGTGGCGATCGCGTCCCGGCTGCCGATGGCGGCCGTGCGGGTCGGCCTGGACCACGGCGTGGTCACGAACTCCGGGCGCTGGGTCGAGGCCGACCTCGAGCTGCCCACCGGTGGCCTGCTGACCGTGGTCTCGACGTACATCCACTCCGGCACCGTCGGTACGCCGTCGATGGCGGAGAAGTACGCGTTCCTCGACCTGGTGACGGCGCGGATGGACGAGCTCCGCTCGGACGGGCGGTACGCCGTCGTCGCCGGGGACGTGAACATCGCGCACCGGAACATCGACATCAAGAACTGGAAGGGCAACCTCAAGGCCGCCGGGTTCCTGCCCGAGGAGCGGGCGTACCTGGACCGCTGGTTCGGCACGGGGGAACGTGACGCCGACGCCGACGCCGACGCCGACGCGTGGGTCGACCTGGGACGTCGCCTCGGCGGTGACGGTCCCGGCCCGTACACCTGGTGGTCCTGGCGGGGCCAGGCCTACGACAACGACTCCGGCTGGCGAATCGACTACCAGATCGCCACCCCGGGCCTGGCCGACCGGGCACTGAAGGCGGAGGTCGACCGCGCGCCGTCGTACGCCGAGCGCTGGAGCGACCACGCCCCCCTGATCGTCACCTACGACCTCTAGCCCCTCCGTAACGTCCGAGGATCATTGGGTTATTGGCCGAAGAACCTCGGACGTTACGAGGGTGGACGGGGTCAGGGGGCGCTGCGCAGAGCGGTGATGGGCTCGATCGCCGCGGCCTTGAGCGCCGGGTAGGTGCCGGCGGCCAGACCGATGAGCCCGCCGAGCAGGGCCGCCGCGGCGACCACCAGCGTGTCCAGGATCGGCGTCCACTCCTGGGCCAGAGACACCGCGACCACGACGCCCACGCCCACGGCCGCCCCGATCAGGCCGCCGAGCAGCCCGATCACCACCGACTCGACCAGGAACTGATTGCCGATGTCGGCCCGTCGGGCTCCCAGCGCACGGCGCAGCCCGATCTCGCCGATGCGCTCGCGTACCGACAGCAGCGTGACGTTGGCGATCCCGAGCCCGCCGACCAGCAGCGCCACGGCGCCCAGGGCCAGGAAGATCGCGTTGATGTCCGCCTGGACGCTCCGCCGCACCGCCGAGTCCGTCGGTGGCACCTGGGCGCGGATCGCGTCGGGGTTGTTCGGGTCGAGGGCGATCGGGGCCTGCTCGCCGACCACCGGCCCGGCACCGACGGCGATGGTCGCGTGCGCCTCGTCCAGCCCCGCCAGGCCGAAGTCGGCCCGGGCGGTGCCCACCGGGAGGACGACTGCGTCGAGCAGGTCCGAGCGCCGGCTGACGCCGTCGACGATGCCGATCACGGTGTACGACCGCTGACCGATGAAGATCGACGGTTGGCGGTCCACCCGGTTCACACCCAGCCGGGTCGCCGCGCGGGACCCCAGCACCACCACCCGGTCGGCCCGCGCGTCGTGCCCCGCGTCGAAGTAGCGTCCGGTCACGACCGTCCCGCGCACGGCCTCGAGCATCCCCGGCGTGGTGGCCAGCACCCGTGGTGTCGCCGCCCGCGCGGCGGACGGGTCGTTGACCGGCACGGCGGTGATGTCCGCACCGTCGACGTCCACGTGACCGACCGCGCCGGCCCGCTCGACCCCGGCGATCCGTCCGAGCCGGTCCTCGACGTCCCAGGGGATGCGTCCGGTGGCGCGCTCACCGCCGCGGGTCTGCGCCGTCGCCGGCTCGATCACCACCTGCGTCGCCGCGACCGCGTCGAACTGCCGGGCGATCTGACCGGCCGCTGTCTGGGCCAGCCCGACGGTCACCACCAGCGAGCCGATGCCCAGCACCGTGCCGACGATCGTCAGCACGAGCCGGCCGGGTCGGGCCGCGATGCCGTGCGCCGCCTCGGCGACCAGGTCACGGATCCCGAACCGGTCCAGCGCCGCGCCCCGCGGGACCACCGTCGACGTCCGCCTGGAGCGCAGCCACCGCACCGTTGCCCGGACCGGCCGACGCGGGTCCCACCGGCCCATCAAGCGACCTCGGTCAGCGTGCCGTCGGTGATCCGGACCCGACGCCGCGCACGCGCCGACACCGCGGCGTCGTGCGTGATCACGACCAGGGTGAGGCCGTCCGCGTGCAGCTCGTCGAACAGGTCCATCACCCCACCCGACGTCGCGGTGTCCAGGTTCCCGGTCGGCTCGTCCGCCAGCAGCACGTGCGGGGAGGCGACGACGGCCCGTGCCACGGCGACCCGCTGCCGCTCGCCGCCGGACAGCACCGTCGGGGTGAACTGCAGCCGGTGGCTCAGCCCGACGCGGTCGAGCGCCGCCAGCGCGCGGTCCCTGCGCTCGGCGCGCGGGACGCCCGAGTAGAGCGTGGCCAGCAGCACGTTGTCCAGCACGCTGCGGTGCGGGAGCAGGTGGAACGACTGGAAGACGAACCCGATCCGGCCGCCGCGCAGGGACGCCCGCTCGGACTCGGTGATCGCGGAGGTGTCGACACCGTCGAGCAGGTAGGTGCCCGACGTCGGCCGGTCCAGCAGCCCGAGCAGGTGCAGCAGGGTCGACTTGCCCGAGCCCGACGGCCCGACCACCGACACGTAGTCCCCACGCTCGACGCGCAGGTCCGCCGCGCGCAGGGCGTCGACGGGTCCGGGGAACGTCCGGGTGAGCCCGCGCACGTCGATCACCGGCGCGGGCGGTGCGGGACGCTCCGCCGAGGGCTCGTCGAACACCTCCAGCAGCGTCATCCGGCGTCCGCCGAGGTGTCCTCGCCGGAGCCCGCCTCCTGGGAGTCGGGCCCGTCGGTGTCGTCGCCGGTGCCCTGCCCGCCGTCCTCGCGGTCCTCCTCCTCGGCGTCGTCGTTCGCGCCGGAACCGGACGTCACGCCGACGACGACCCGGTCACCCACCTCCAGCGCCCCCTCGAGCGGGCTGACCTCGACGAACCCGCCCGCGGCCAGCCCGGTCCCGACGGTGACCAGGGTGGAGGTGCCGTCGTCGTCCAGGACCTCGACCCGCGCCTGACCGCCGGGCCCGGCGGTCAGTGCCGCGAGCGGCACCGCCATCACCTCGCCGTCGGTCGACCCCACCGGGACCGTGACGCGCACGTTGGCACCCTGGAGCTGTGCGCGCTGCTCCTCGGTGAGCCCGTCGGGGACGATGACCACGCGTCGGCGGCTCGAGCTCTGCCCTTCGTCCCCGCCACCTTCGCCACCCGCTCCCGCGGCGGAGGAGTCGGCACCGACCGACTGCACGGTCGCGGCGACCTCCTGGCCGTCGGGCAACGTGACCACCGCGGGGGAGCCCTCGGTGATCAGCTCGGCGTCGGTCGGCGAGACCGACCCGGCCAGCTGCAGCGTGGCGCCCGAGACGCTCAGCACGCTGCTGCCGCCGATCGACGAGCCGCGCCGGACCCCGACCGCGTCCACCCGCCGCGGCGTCGTGGCCAGGTAGACCACCTCGCCCGCGGGCAGCGGGGTGAGCGTGGCCTGCTGCGCTTCGGCCAGCGCCGTGCGGGCCTCGGTGAGGGCCTGCTGCGCGTCGGCGAGGAAGGCGCGCGCGGCAGAGGTGTCCGGCGGGGCGTTCGCCTCGTCGCGGGCCGCGGTGGCCGAGGCCAGTGCGACCTCCAGGGCCTTGATCTCCGAGTCGCGGCACAGCGGGTCGTCCGGGGTCGGCGGAGCGGCGCAGTGCTCGCGGCGCTCCCGGAGGGTGATGGCGGCGATGTCCACCTGTCCCTGAGCCTCGATCCTGGCGGATCGCGGTGTGCCACCCTCGGGGTGGTCGACGCCGCGCCGGGCCTCGGTGACCTGCCGCTCGGCGTCCCGCACCACGGAGCGAGCGGCGTCCACGGTCGCGGTGGCCTCCTCGCCCACGCTGGGTGCCGGGTAGCCGACCCGCTCGTACAGGGCGACGACGGCGGCGGCCGTGGCGGCGTCGTAGACGTCCGAGCCCGCGTCACCCGGATCGATCCCGAGCGCGTCGAGCGCGGTCTTGAGCTGGAGGACGTCGGGCCCGGAGACGCCGGCGCGCAGTGTGCGGTAGACCGGCAGCTCGCCGGTCAGCAGGATCACCGGGCGACCGGTCACCTCGAGCAGCACCTGCCCGGCCTCGACGGTGGTGCCCACCGCGGGCACGCCACCGGTGACGATCGCCGGGCCGCCCAGGTCCCCGGTCTCCACGGTCACGTCGACCGGGTCCTCGTAGATCGCGTCGGCCCGCAGGACGACGTCGTTGGCCAGGGCGCGACGCTCGACCGGGACGGTGATCGGCCCGGCGTCGGGCGGTGCGGCGTTCGCTGCGGCGTCCGCCGGGGAGACGATCAGCCTGCTCAGCCCGAGCCCGGCGGCCAGCGCGATCACCGCCACGACGGCCATGGTCCAGATGGTGCGGGTCGAGCCGGTCGTCGTGGGTGCGTTCACGTGACGCCTCAGTCCTGCGCCGACAGGACGGACTCCAGCCACGCATCGAGCTCGTCCTTGTGCGCGTCGACGAACTCCTGCTGGTACTCCAGGTTGAGCTCCTGCTGGACGGCGTCCAGCCGGGCGTCTTCGCGGCAGTCGAAGTCCGCCACGGCGACCTCAATCTCCTCGGCGGTCAGCGCGCTGATCTCGCGCTGGACCGCCTCCTCGATCGCCGCGTAGTCCTCCTCGGTGGCCTCCTCGTCGAAGGGGACGTCCGCGTAGGCGTTCTCGTAGATCGCGTTGACCTTGTCGTAGATCAGATTCTGGGCGTCCTCGGACGAGGCGAGCCCGGAGTACCCGGCGTCGGCCATGCAGGCGCTCCACCTCTCGGTCGCCTCGGCGATGCGGGGGTCGTCCATCATCGACTCCCACATCGTGTTCATCTCCTCCTGGAGGGCCACGAAGCGCTCGTCGCCCATCCCCGTGCCGACCTCGTAGACCTCGTGCTGGGCCTTGCCGCTGCAGCCGGCCTGCGTCCAGTCGTACTCGAACGGCTCGTCGGGGTCGGCACTCTCGTCGAACGTCTGCTCGCCGTACAGCGCTGCGTAGTAGGCGGTCTGCTCGGACTCGGACATCGCGTCGACGTACTCCTGGTTCGGGTCGACCCACTCCTGCTCGGGCTCCGGCTCGGGCATCTCCTGCTCACCCCACGGGTCGGTCGTCGCGCCGTAGCCGTACTGCTCGGCGAACTCGCGCGACCCCCAGTCGACGTCCAGGTCGTCGCTGGAGAAGGTCACCCCGCCCTGCGCGGAGTGGTCCACCGGCGTGTACTCGAACCCGAGCTCACGCATGCACTCGGCGGTGATCTCCTCGACCTCGAGCATCTGCCGGTTGCCGTCCTCCTCGTCCCAGTCCCCGTACATCTGCTCGAAGTACTCGTCAAGCGGACCGGCCTCGATCTCGGTGCTGCCGTCGTCCCCGTCCGGACCACTGCTGCACGCGGTGAGGGTGAGTGCCAGGGCGATACCGGCCGCGGCCGTGGCCGAGCGCGCAGGGGAGGTCGTCATGGGAGTGCTGCTTTCTGGGTGGAAGGACGACGCGTGCCGATCGGGACCGCCGTTGGTGCTGACCGTAGTGGCCGCGATGACCGTTGAGAATCATCCTCGAGGATGACTTGTGTACCGAGTACGCAACGATTCTCCCGCGGTGCGCCCGACCCGGCGTCGCCGGTAGCGGGACCGGTCGGCCCGGGCGCGCTCAGACCCGGCCCGCCGGCCCCTCCGGGGTGGCGACCAGGAACGCCGGGGCGTGCAGCCCGGCCTCCCCGAAGGCTCGCGTGACCTCCCGCGCGACCGTGGCGACGTCGTCGGCCCGGACCAGCGCGATGGCCGAGCCCCCGAACCCACCGCCCACCATCCGGCCGCCCAGCCCGCCGGTGGAGGCCGCGGAGTCCACGGCCAGGTCGAGCTCGGCGGAGCTCACCTCGTAGTCGTCCCGCAGGGAGGCGTGCGCGGCGGTCAGGACGGCACCCACGGCCCGTACCTCGCCGGCCGCCAGCAGGTCCGTGACCTGCTCGACCCGTGCGTTCTCCCGGACCACGTGCCGCACCCGCCGCCCGACGACGTCGGCGTCCGGCAGGCCGGCGAGCCCGGTCAGTGCTGCGTCCAGGTCGGTGACCTCGCGCAGCGTCGGGACGCCCAGCGCGGCGGCGGCGCGCTCGCAGGCGGCCCGCCGCTCGCCGTACTGGCCGTCGACCAGCTCGTGCTCGGCACGGGTGTCGATCACCAGCAGCGCCAGGTCGTGCGCCGCCAGGTCCAACGGCACGTGCCGGGCCGACCCGTCGCGGAAGTCCAGCAGCAGGGCGTGCCCGGCGCGGCACCGCAGGGCCGCCGCCTGGTCCATCCCGCCGGTGGGGGCTCCGGCGATCTCGTTCTCCGCCCGGATGCAGATGGCCGCGAGCTCGGCGCGGCCCGCGTCGTCGTCGGCCAGACCCAGGCCGTGCAGCTCGTCCAGCGCGACCGCCACCGCGCACTCCAGAGCGGCCGAGGACGACAGTCCCGCCCCGTACGGCACGCACGAGTCGACCACCGCGTCGAACCCGCCGACCTCGTGGCCGGCCTCGCGCAGCGCCCAGGCCACCCCGACGGCGTAGGCGGCCCAACCCCGCACGGTGCCCGGTGCGACGTCGGCCAGCCGCCCTTCCCACACGCCCGCGGAGGGCTCCTGCGCCGAGGCGAGACGGACCGCGTCCGGGGCGTGCCCGTCGCCGGGCCGACGGCGACGCACCGCCACGTAGGTGCGGTGCGGCAGGGCGACCGGCAGGCACAGCCCGCCGTTGTAGTCCGTGTGCTCGCCGATGACGTTGACCCGCCCGGGGGCGGCCCAGATGCCGTCCGGCGGGCCGGCGAAGGTCGAGGTGAAGGCGGCGGACGCCCGATCCGCACCCTCCGCCGGCGACCACGCCGGCAGCCACTGCGGCTCGTCGGTCACGGGGCGAGCTCCTGCAGGCGGGCGGCGATGCGCTCCGGCGTCGTGTCGCTGATCCAGGCGGCCATCCCGGACTCGACACCGGCCAGGTACTTGAGCTTCCCGGGGGCGCGCAGCACGGAGAAGACCTGCAGGTGCAGCCGCCCGAGCTCGCGCCCCTCGCCGACGACGGCCTGGTGCCAGCCGGAGATGTACGGCAGCGGCAGGGGCTCGCCCGTGGCAGGGTCGACGAAGAACCGGTCCAGCCGGTGCAGCAGCTCGAGGTAGACCTCGGCGAGGTCGTCCCGCTCGGGGCCGGTCAGGCCGGGCAGGTCGAGCACGTCCCGCCGCGGCGCGAGGTGGACCTCGACCGGCCAGCGGGCGGCCGACGGCACGTACGCGACCCAGTGCTCGGAGGTCAGGACCACCCGGGTGCCGGCCCGCAGCTCGGCGGCGACGACGTCGGCCAGCAGGTGGCCGCCGGTGCGCTCGCGGTGGGCGCGGGCCTGCTCGAGCATCGACCGGGTGCGCGGCGTGACGTAGCCGAAGGCGTAGATCTGCCCGTGCGGGTGCGGCAGCGTCACGCCGATCTCCCGGCCGCGGTTCTCGAAGCAGAACACCTGCTGGACACCGGGCAGCGCGGAAAGGGCGCTGGTGCGGTCCGCCCATGCCTCGACGATGGTGCGCGTGCGGTGCACGGTCAGGTCGGCGAACGAGGCGGTGTGGTCCGCGGAGAAGCAGATCACCTCGCAGCGGCCGGTCGCGGGGCGCTCCAGGAGCAGTGGCTCGCCGTCGACCCGGGTCGCCCGGTCGGCGTCGTCGAGCGGTCCGTCCATGCCCGCGGGGTGACCCACGGCTTCCTGGGGGACCCGCATGAGAGCGGGGAAGCGGTTCTCGAAGACGACGACGTCGTAGTCGGTGTCCGGGATCTCACCGTCCGAGTACGCCGAGCCGGGGCGGGCCGGGCACAGCGGGCAGGAGTCCGCGGCCGGCAGGAAGGTGCGGTTCATCCGGTGCGAGGCCATCGGGATCCAGTCCCCGGTGAGCGGGTCGCGTCGCATGCGCGGCCCCTCGAACGGCCGGGTGACGCCGTCGGCACCCACGACGGGGGCGAACCGGTCCGGCAGCGGACGCGGGTCGTCCAGGCGCCGGGTGGCCGCGCCGGAGGCGTACGGCTCGGAGTCGTCGTAGTAGATGAGCTCTCGACCGTCGGCCATCGTCGTCGCGGTGCGTCGGACGGCGGGTGTCACGAGGTCCCTTCCCGCGGGGCGGTGGTCACCGGGGCGAGGACCAGCGAGCCGACGGCGTCCCTCGCGGCCCGCGCGGCGTCGTCGGGCAGGGCGGTGTCCGTGATCAGCACGTCGACCTCCGCCAGGTCGACGATGCGGCTGAGCCCGACCTGCGCCCACTTGGTGTGGTCGGCCAGGACGACGGTGCGCGCGGACGCGGCGATGAGCGCGCGGTCGGTCTCGGCCTCGAGCAGGTTCGGGGTGGTCAGGCCGGCGTCGGGGTCCAGGCCGTGCACGCCGAGGAAGAGGGTGTCCACGCGCACGTCGGTGAGGCTGCGCGTCGCCATTGGGCCGACCAGTGCGTCCGACGGCGTCCGGGTGCCGCCGGTGAGCACCACCGTGAGGCCGTGATCGTCCGGGCGGTGCAGGGCGTCCGCGGCCGGCAATGAGTTGGTCACCACGGTGAGCGGGCGCAGCGAGGCGTCGTCCGCGAGCAGCTCGGCGAGCGCGTGCGTCGTCGTGCCGGCGGACAGCGCGACCGCGCCGCCGGGGGTGACCAGGTCCAGCGCGGCGCGGGCGATCGCGAGCTTCTGCTCACCGGCCAGGGCCCGCTTGGCACCGAATCCCGGCTCGTGCGCGGCCTGACGGGTGGCGTCGACCGCGCCTCCGTGCACCCGGTCGACCAGGCCGCGGCGGGCGAGCTCTGCGATGTCCCTCCGGACCGTCATGTCCGAGACCTCGAGCTCGATCACCAGGTCGGCGACCCGTACCGCCCCGTGCCGCCGCACCCGTTCGAGGATCGCGTCCTGCCGCTGCGTAGCCAACACCCAAACAGCATCCCCCAACCCCAAACAAAAAGCAACACCACCCCCCACCCCACCCTCCGGCGGGTGATCATGCAATTCGCCAGTGATCATGCAACTCGTCGGTGATCATGCACTTCGTTGATGATCATGCAATTCGCCGAGACCCGGGGACGGGGTGACCCACCGAACCGCGTGCGGCGACCGCGCGCGGGATGCCGTCTGCGGTGATCGCGTGCGGGCCCACCCTGCGGGGAAGGGGTCGTCCGCCACCTCTCCGGTGATGATCATGCAATGCGTCGACCTAGCGAGCCGTCGGTGACCTGCATGACCACGGCGAATTACTTGATCACCGCGGAACTACATGATCACCGCGGAAGTGCATGATCACCAACGAGTTGCATGATCAACTTGAGGGTGAGTGGGGGGGGGTGGGGGGTTAGGCGGTTACGGGGGAGATGTTGGGGGGGCGGCCGGCGAGGCCTCGGGAGCGGGTCGCCAGGCCGCGGGCGACCTCGC
>CAYQFJ010000105.1:0-10917 GCA_964416715.1 uncultured Actinotalea sp.
GGGGGGAGGGGTGGTGACGGGGGCGAGGAGCGCGACCTGATGACCGCCATCTGCGAGGCGGTCGACGAGCTCACCGCGGAGGGGCCGGGGGACGTCCTGGTGTTCCTCTCCGGGGAGCGCGAGATCCGGGACGCGGCCGAAGCGCTGCGCGGGCACCTCGGCACGCGCGCGACCGACCCCCGGCACCCGCGGGCGGTCGAGCTGCTGCCGCTGTACTCGCGGCTGTCCGCGGCCGAGCAGCACCGGGTGTTCCAGCCGCACGGCACGCGCCGCGTGGTGCTGGCGACCAACGTGGCGGAGACGTCGCTGACCGTGCCCGGCGTGCGGTACGTGGTCGACCCGGGGACGGCGCGGATCTCCCGGTTCTCCAAGTCCACCAAGGTGCAGCGGCTGCCGATCGAACCCATCTCCCAGGCCAGCGCCAACCAACGCTCGGGCCGGTGCGGGCGGGTCGCCGACGGCATCGCGATCCGCCTCTACTCCGAGGCCGACTTCGCCTCCCGTCCGGAGTTCACCGAGCCGGAGATCCTGCGCACCTCGCTGGCCTCGGTGATCCTGCAGATGATCGCGGTCGGGGTGGTGTCCACCCCCGACGACGTCGCCCGCTTCCCCTTCGTCGAGCCGCCGGACGTGCGCGCGGTCCGTGACGGCGTCCAGCTCCTCACGGAGCTCGGCGCCCTCACCCCCCGATCCCCCTCCCCATCCGCAACGTCCGAGGAACTTGGGCCTATAGCCCAAAGTTCCTCGGACGTTACGAGGGAGCCGGAGAAAGGCACGCGGCTCACCGAGATCGGGCGGGGGCTGGCGTTGCTGCCGATGGATCCGCGGCTGGGCCGGATGATCATCGAGGGCGGACGGCGCGACGTCGCTCGCGAGGTCATGGTGATCGCCGCGGCGCTGTCCATCCAGGACCCGCGCGAGCGCCCGGCCGAGCAGCGCGAGCAGGCCGACCAGCAGCACGCCCGGTTCGCCGACCCGACGTCGGACTTCCTCACCTACCTCAACCTGTGGACGTATGTCCGCGAGCAGCAGCGTGAGCTGTCCGGCAGCGCCTTCCGCCGGCTGTGCCGGGCCGAGCACCTGAACTACCTGCGGCTGCGCGAGTGGCAGGACGTCGTCGCCCAGCTCAGCCAGATGGCCAAGTCGCTGGGCATCACCGTGCGCCCACCGGGGCGCCGCGTGGACGGCGGCGAGGAGGAGTCACTGCGCCTGGCGTGGGACGGCGAGCGGATCCACCGGTCGATCCTGTCGGGGCTGCTCAGCCACGTCGGCATGCAGGAGGTGACCGAGACCCGGGCCGGGCCGGGCCGGGGGAGGAAGCCCACGACGTCGGGCCGGCGGCAGGCGCGCAACGAGTACCAGGGTGCCCGGGGCGCGCGGTTCGCGATCTTCCCCGGCTCGCGGCTGTCGAGGAAGCCGCCGGCGTGGATCATGGCCGCCGAGCTCGTGGAGACCTCCCGCCTGTGGGCGCGCGACGTCGCACGGATCGAGCCGGAGTGGGCCGAGGAGCTCGCGGAGCACCTGGTCAAGCGCGTCTACTCGGAGCCGGCGTGGTCGACCAAGCGTGCGGCAGCGATCGCGCAGGAGAAGGTGCTGCTGTACGGCCTGCCGATCGTCGCGCAGCGCCGCGTGCTGTACGCGAAGGTCGATCCGGAGCACGCGCGCGAGCTGTTCATCCGGCACGCCCTCGTCCAGGGCGAGTGGACCACGCACCACGAGTTCTTCGACCGCAACCGCGCCCTGCTGGCCGACGCCGAGGAGCTCGAGCACCGAGCCCGGCGTCGCGGCCTGGTGGTCGACGACGACGCGCTCTTCGACTTCTACGACGAGCGCGTGCCGGACGAGGTGGTCTCTGCCCGGCACTTCGACACCTGGTGGAAG
This sequence comes from uncultured Actinotalea sp., assembly GCA_964416715.1. Lineage (GTDB taxonomy): Bacteria > Actinomycetota > Actinomycetes > Actinomycetales > Cellulomonadaceae > Actinotalea. The sequence goes on from CAYQFJ010000105.1 coordinate 1,882, forward strand.
ACGGCGCGCCGCCGGGAGCCCGACCTGCTGACCTTCAGCCCCGAGATGCTGCTCGCCGACGAGGTGCCCGAGCTGGACGAGTCCCGGTTCCCGAGCCGCTGGCCGCAGGGTGACCTCGAGCTGCCGGTGACCTACCAGTTCGACCCCGGCTCGGCGGCGGACGGGGTCACCGTGCACATCCCGCTGCCGGTGCTCGGCCGGGTGCGGCCCGAGGGGTTCGACTGGCTCGTCCCCGGGATGCTCACCGAGCTCGCGACGGCGACGATCCGGGCGCTGCCCAAGCCTATCCGGGTCCAGCTGGTGCCCGCGCCGGACGTGGCGCGCGACGTCGTCGACCGGTTGCGGACCGAGCACCCCGCGTGGGAGGACGTGGTGCGTGCGGCGGACATGGCGCCGAGCTTCCACGAGGCGTTCGCCGGCGCGGTGCGGGACCTGCGGGGCGTGCAGATCCCCGACGACGCGTGGGACGACCAGCGCCTCCCGAGCCACCTGCGCGTCACGTTCCGGGTGCACGAGGAGCGCGCCGGGTCGAGCACGCTGGTCGACGAGGGCCCGAACCTGGTCGCGCTGCAACGCCGGCTGGCCGGACGGACCCAGCAGGCGGTCCGCACCGCCGTGCGCGACGCCGTCCAGGCCGCCGTCCGCGACAGCGCCGCCCCCCGTCCCACCGGTGTGGAGCGTTCGGTCGCTGGTGTGGGGCAGCCGGCCGCCGGTGTGGAGCGTTCGGCCGCCGATGTGGAGCGTTCGGCCGACGAGTGGAGCGAACGCGCGCGACACGCCGGCGTGTCGCAGCCCGAACGCTCCACACCCGAGGGCGGGAGCGAGCTGTCGGCCGGCTCCGACGCCGACGGCACCCGGAGCACCGAGAGCGGCGTCCCGCTGGAACAGGTCGGGTTGTCGGGATGGCCGGCGGGGCTGCCCGACGGACGCATACCGGAAGTGGTGCGGACCGACGTCGGCGGGATGACGGTCCTCGCCTACCCGGCACTGGTCGTGGAGCCGACGACGGGCGGCTCACCCGGTCAAGGCACGACGCCGAAGGGCGGCTCGGACGGCCGGGGCCAGTCCACGCGGGTGTCGCTGCGGGTGCTGGCGCACGAGGTGGAGCGGGACCTGCGGCACGACGCCGGGGTGCGGGAGCTGCTGCTGACCGAGCTCGCCCTGCCGACCGGGCGGGTCATCAGCCGCTGGTCGGCGACGCAGTCGCTGACCCTCGCCGCCAGCCCCTACCCGACAACGTCGGCCCTGGTCACCGACCTGCAACGGGCCGCGGTGGACGCGATCGTCGCCGAACGGACGCAGGCCGGCCGGAGCGGAACGGACCCCGCCGGCGCCGCGGCGGTGCGGGACGAGGAGCAGTACGCCACCCTGCGCACCGCCGTGCGGGACGCACTGGAGGACCGCACCTTCCGCGTGGCCGGTGACGCCGCCGAGGTGCTCACCCAGGCACGGGCGCTGGAGGGGGCGCTGCAGGAAGCGAGCAGTCCGGCCCTGCTCAGCACCGTCGTCGACCTGCGCAGCCAGCTCGACGGGCTCGTCGGAGAGGGGTTCGTGTCCCGGGCCGGCGCCGCGCGCCTGCCGCACCTGGTCCGCTACCTGCGGGCCGGCCGGCACCGGCTGGACAAGGCGATCGAGTCGCCGCAGCGGGACGAGTCGATCGCGTGGCAGGTGCGCGAGCTCACCGAGGAGTACGACGCCGCGGTCGCCGCCGCGCGCACCGCCTCGCCCGACCCGGAGCGCGACGCCCGTCACGACGAGGTCCGCTGGATGCTCGAGGAGCTGCGGGTGAGCCTGTTCGCCCAGCAGCTCGGCACCGCGCACCCCGTCTCGGCCAAGCGGGTCCGCGCGGCCCTGGCCCGCTGACCGGACGGCGTCGGGCCCGGGCAGACCCAGGACCCGACGCCGTCCGGCCGCGTCAGCGCCTGCGCCGGAACAGGATCACGGCGCCGGCGCGGGCCAGGACCGCGAGCCCCACGCACCAGGCGAGCGCGATCCACGGCTCGGCACCCAGCGGTGTGTCCAGCAGCAACCCGCGCAGCGTGTCCGTGACCGGTGTGATCGGTTGGTACGTCGCGATCCACTCCAGCACGGCCGGCATCGTCTGCGGTGGGACGAACGCGCTGGACACGTAGGGGAGGAACAGCACCACGAAGCCGAAGCCGTTCGCCGCCTCCGGGCTGGAGGCCAGCAGCCCGAGGACGACTGCGGTCCAGGTCAGCGCCAGCACGTAGGCGAGCAGCAGCCCGACGGCGGCGAGCCACTCGACGGCACCCGCGGCCGGCCGGAAACCCACCAGGAACGCGACCCCGACCACCAGCGTGGTCGACACCGCGTTGCGCGCGACGCTCGCCACGACGTGACCGGTCAGAGCAGCGGACGGGCGGGTCGGTAGGGACCGGAACCGGTCCATGAGCCCACCGGTCATGTCCGTGGCCACCACCACAGCCGTCGTCGCGGCGCCGTAGCCGGTGCACAGCAGGACGATGCCGGGGACCACGTAGTCGACGTACCGCGCGTCGGTCTGGATCGCGCCGCCGAAGACGTAGACGAACATCAGGATCAGGATCACCGGCAGCATCACGCTCAGCAGCAGCGTGTCCGGGGACCGCAGCTCGCGGCGGATGCTCCGACCGACCATGGCGAGCGTGTCGTGCACCCGCCATCCGAGAACCGGTGCGCGGACCGGCCCCCCGGACGCGGACGGACGGACGGCGGACGGAGCGAGCGCAGTCATGATGCCTCCGAGATCACAAGAGCGCCCGACGCCGATCGGTCGGGCTGGTGGTTCTCGCCGGCGATCCCGCCGGTGAGCGTGAGGAAGACGTCGTCGAGCGTGGGCTCGCGAACCTCCCAGTGGTGCACGGTGGGCTGCCCTGCCTTGTGCGCACGGGCCTCGATCTCGCCGAGGATGCGGCGCACGTCGCCGACGGAGCCGTCGGTCGCGATCCGTTCGCGGGTGCCGTCGGCGAAGGTCAGCTCGACGTGCGCGGAGCCCACCCGGCGCTTGAGATCGAACGCGGTGCCCTCGGCGATCACGGCGCCGTGGTCGATCACAGCGATGCGGTCGGCCAGCTCGTCGGCCTCGGCGAGGTACTGGGTGGTGAGCATCACCGTGGTGCCGGCGGAGACGGCCTTCCGGATGATCTCCCACAGCCCGTTCCGGCTCCGCGGGTCCAACCCCGTCGTGGGCTCGTCGAGGAAGATCACCTTCGGCCGGGCCAGCAGGCTGACCGCGAGGTCGAGCCGGCGTCGCATGCCACCGGAGTAGGTCTTCACCAGCTTGTCCCCGGCGTCCGCGAGGTCGAACAGCTCGAGCATCTCGGCGCTGCGTGACTTGATCTGCTTGTGCCCGACGTGCGCAAGCCGCGCCATCAGGTGCAGGTTCTCCGACCCGGTCAGCAGCTCGTCGAGGGCCGCGAACTGACCGGTGAGACTGATCGCCTCACGGACCCGCTGCGGCTCACGCAGCACGTCGTGGCCGGCGACGGTCGCCGTCCCGGCGTCCGGCAGCACGAGCGTCGACAGGATGTTGATGGTGGTCGTCTTGCCGGCACCGTTCGGTCCGAGCAGTGCGAGCACCTCGCCCCGGTCGAGCCGCAGGTCGATGCCGCCGAGCACGGGCTGGGCCCCGAACGACTTCCGTAGCCCACGGGCCACGATCATCGGTTCACCCATGGCAGCCTCCTTCTGTGTATGCCGTACACGCATCTAGCAAGTGTATGGTCTACACAGTTGTCCGAGCCGGTGTCAAGAGGAGGCGGTCGGAGCCGGCCGCTTGCAGGTACGGTGCCCGGGGTCGGACTCCACGACGGGCGGAGGTTCTACATGGACGACGAGCACGGTGAGCAGCGCGACGAAGCGCGCGAGCAGCGCGAGGCGGAGGCCGCGCGCAAGGAGGCGGAGCAGCTTCGCCGTGACCGGGAGAAGGCCGCGCGAGCGGCGGAGCGCGAGGCCGAGCACGCCCGGAAGGCAGCGGAGCGCGCGGAACGCGGCCGGGACCGCGCGCGTCGTCACGCCGAGAAGGAGGCCGCCCGCGCCCAGTCCGAGCGAGAACGTGAGCTGCGCGAGGCGGAGCGGGAGGCCGCCCGCGCGAACCGTGAGGCGGAGAAGGCCGCGCTCGACGCCGAGCTCGCCCGGCAACGCGCCGCACGCCACGTCGAGGAGGCGCGACGGCGGGCCGCGGGCGCCGGACTCCTCGACGGCGCACCCGAGCCCGCGGAGGCGGAACGGACCGACGGTGCACTCCCCCCGACCCTGGCCGTCCTCTGGCGCACCTCCGAGCCGGGACGGCGCGGCCCGCGACCGACCCTGACGCTCGACGGGATCGCGGAGGCCGCGATCGCGATCGCCGACGCCGAGGGGCTCGCCGCGGTCTCGATGGCCCGCGTGGCCGAGTCCCTCGGCGTCACGACGATGGCGCTGTACCGCTACGTCGACGGGAAGGACGAGCTGCTCGCCGTGATGACGGACCGGGCGGTCGGCCCGCCACCGGACCCGGACGACGCGGCGACCGACTGGCGGACCGGGCTCGAACGCTGGTGCCGCGCCCAGCTCGAGCGCTGCGTCGCGCATCCGTGGATCGCCCAGACCCAGTCGGGAAGCCCGGTCATGGGGCCGCACCACGTCGCCTGGCTGGAGAGCGGACTCGCCACGTTGTCCGGCACCCCGCTGGACCTGGGGCAGCGCACGGAGGTGATCGGGATCGTGTCCCTGCACGTCCTGAGCGAAGGAAGCGTCATCGCCGCCCTCGCCGACCAGGTACGTGCGGCGGGAGGTCCCTCCGGCGGCGCGGCCGAACCGAAGCATCCGGTCCTGGTGGACTACGCCGGCATCCTCAGGCTGGTCGTCGACCCGGACCGTCACCCCACGATCGCCGCAGCGCTCGACGCGGGTGCCTTCGACGACGACGAGGCGTGGGACCCGATGCTGGGGTTGCGGCTCGTGCTCGACGGTGTCGCGGCGCTGATGGAGAGCACACGGCGCGTGCCCGTCGAGGAGTGAGCGCGTGCGCCGTCCGCGCGGCGCGGGTCAGCCCAGCTCGGCCGCGTCCCGCGCGCGGGCGGCGAGTGCCCGGACGATCCGCACGTCGGCGTCCAACCACGGGACCGAGAGCCACTCGTCGCGCTCGAGCCAGCGCAGCTCGTCGTGCTCCACCAACGGACGCGGCTCGCCGGTCAGGACGGTGGCGGGCCACAGCCGAAGCGCGTACCGGGTGGAGATCCGCCAGGCGGCGCCGTCGGGTCCGGTCAGCTCGTCCCCCAGGGTGACGGTGACGCCCAGCTCCTCGAGGACCTCACGGTGCACGGCCTGCTCCGGCGTCTCCCCCGGGTCGACCTTGCCGCCGGGGAACTCCCACCGACCGTGCAGCGAGACGGGCTTGCTACGGCGCGCGGCGAGCAGCCGCCGCGGCACGGTGAGGTCGTCGACCAGCGCGACCGCGACGACGAGCACGGGGCCGCCGGCACGGGACATGGAGCAATTGTCGCAAACGCTGTGCAGCGGGCCGAGCCGCGGCCGACCGCCGGCCCGGACGAGGACGACGGGACGAGGCGACGCGGCTGGTCAGCGGGGTAGCTGCCACTCCCCGCGGGCATCGTCCGCGATCGACGCGGCGAGGTCGTCGGGCGACTCGGCGCGGCGACCCAGGAACACCTGGAAGGCGCTCGGCGGCGCCCCGGTCACCAAGTGGTAGAGGTCGATCGTCCGGCCCCGCTCGGCAGCAGTCGTGATCCGACGGTTGAGTCGGCAGAGGGTCTGCCCATCGGGCCGGTGGGACGTCCGCCGGGTGATGAGGCCCAGGCCCTCGGTGCTGCCGAACGTACGGGCGAGGTCCGCCGTGGCGCCCACGTAGCGGGCCGTACCCGCGTCGACCAGCGCGTACACGCCGGGCGCGGCGGGCAGCGGGTTCTCCGGGCTGATCCTGCCGAAGCTGCCGTGCGCCCACGACGGGTACCGGTGCTCGACGGCGGCGATGCCCTCCAGCGGGGCGTCCAGCACGAGGCCGTCCGCGTCCTGTTCCACGAGCAGCCGCCCACCGTGGGTCAGGACCTGCCGGGCGAGCACGAGGTGCTCAGGCGCCCAGTGGTCGGAGCCGGCCGACGAAGGGAACGGACGAGTCAACGGCACCCGCCTCCCGCTCACGCACGTGCCCGGCCGTGCCGGCTTGGGCTCGACAGTACCGGCTCGGCGTCGTCGCGTGAACGGCCGCACGGTGCGGGGTTACCGGTCGGTTCGAATCGTTGCGGGACGGCCGGGGCTCATCACCGAGCCGCCGGCGTCGCCGCGTCACGAGAGTGGGGCCGCGCGCGGCCCTCGGATCAGCGCAGACCGAACTGGCGGGCGCACTCCACGGCCTCGGCACGGCTCGAGACACCGAGCTTGCGGTAGACGCTGCGCACCTGCGACTTGACGGTGTTGCGGGTCACGAAGAGCTTGGTGGCGATCTCCTCCAGCGTCACGTCCTCGTCGAGGTTCGACAGGATGACCCGCTCGCGCCGGGTGAGCGGCTCCGCGGAGCGCTGCGTCGGGAAGTAGTCGAGCTGAGCAGTCATGGTGTTCCTCCAGGGTCGGTGCGGGGGCACCGTGGTGCGTGTACACCTGGTGAGAGCACCGACTTCACCCGCCATGACGCGGGTTTCACCCGGAATCGCGACGATGAGCCCTTGCGCACCGCCGTCGACCCGCGCTAGACGCCCGGATCTGGCACGTCGTCGCAGGTCAGCCGCCCTCGGCGGCGCGATCACCCGCACGGGTGAAGGTTCACCCGAACGGAGCAACGTCCACGCCTCAGCCGGCGGCCGTCTCCTCGTACTGCGCGGCGTCCATCAGCTCACCGGTGGCGACCACGTCGACCCGCACCAACCAGCCCCGCCCGTACGGGTCGGCCGCGATCAGCGCCGGGTCGGCGACGGCCTCGTCGTTGACCTCGACGACTGTCCCGGTCACCGGCGAGACCAGCTCGGAGACGGACTTGGTCGACTCGATCTCACCGCACGGCTCCCCGGCCGTTACCTGCGCACCGACCTCGGGGAGCTCGAGGAAGACGATGTCGCCCAGTGCGTCGACGGCGGTCGCGGTGATCCCCACCGTCGCCGGCTCACCGGCACGCAACCACTCGTGGTCGGCGGTGTACCGCAGCTCCTCCGGAAACCTGCTCACGACGACTCCTCACTCTGGTCGGCCCCGACGTCACGGGCCGTGCGGCGGTAGAACGGTGGCTTCTGGACGACGACCGGCTCGGGACGGCCCCTGACGTCCACCACGAGCGCGGTCCCCTCGGCGCAGACCTCCGGGGTGACGTAGGCGAGCGCGACCGGGTGACCGAGGGTGGGTGAGGGTGCGCCGGAGGTCACGCGACCGACGACGGGACCACCGGGTTCGCGGAGCACCGGGTACCCGCTGCGGGCGGCCCGACGGCCCGTTCCGCGCAGTCCCACCAGCAGGCGTGCGGGCGGCATGTCGGCCCGCCCCGCGAGCGCCGTGCGGCCGACGAAGTCCCGGGGAGCGCCGTCGTCGTGCACCTTGTCGAAGCGCACCAGCCGCCCGAGCCGCGCCTCGAACGGGGTGGTGGTGCGGTCGAGCTCGTTCCCGTACAGGGGCATCCCCGCCTCCAGCCGGAGGCTGTCCCGGCAGGCGAGCCCCGCCGGGACCAGGCCCGACGCCGAGCCGCGCTCGAGCAGCGCGCACCACAACGACGGCGCGTGGTCGGACGGGACGAACAGCTCGAAACCGTCCTCGCCGGTGTAGCCGGTGCGGGCGACGAACGCGGGCACGATCCCCTCGGCCGCGGCGATCCCCGCCGTCGTACCCGCGTAGGCGCGCAGAGCGACCAGTGCCGCGCGCTCATCGGGGTCCTCCACCAGCGGTGCCAGCACCTCTGCGGACGCCGGCCCCTGTACCGCGAGCAGCACGGTCACCGCGCTCTCGTCGACCACCTCCACCCTCCCCGCAACGTCCGAGGATCCTGGGGTTATAGCCCAGTGATCCTCGGACGTCGCGAGAGGAGAAGGGGGGTTGGCGCACCGGTGGCGCAGCTCCGCGAGGACGACGGCCGTGTTGGCGGCGTTGGCGACGACGAGGTAGTCGTCCCGGGCCCGGCGGTAGACGACCAGGTCGTCGAGGATCCCGCCGTCGTCCTGGCAGAGCATGGTGTACCGCGCGCGGCCGACGTCGAGCGTGGACAGGCTGCCGACGAGCGCACCGTCCAGCGCCGCGCCCGCGTCCGCGCCGCGCACGGCGATCTCGCCCATGTGGGACAGGTCGAACAGTCCGGCGGCGGAGCGCACCGCCCGGTGCTCGGCGAGGTCGGACGTGTAGCGCAGGGGCATCGACCAGCCCGCGAAGGCGGTCATCGTCGCCCCGGCCGCGGCGTGCTCCGCGTCGAGCGGGCTGCGGCGCAGCTCGCCACCCGGGGAGCGCCGGGCGTCGACGGCGTGGTCCGGTGCCTCGGTCACGTGTAGTCCTCGATCGGCGGGCAGCTGCACACGAGGTTGCGGTCACCGGCGGCCTGGTCGATGCGCCGCACCGGGGGCCAGTACTTGTCCGAGCGCAGCCCGGGCACCGGGAACGCGGCGGTCTCGCGGGAGTACGGCCGGTCCCAGTCGTCCGCGGTGACGGACGTCGCGGTGTGCGGGGCGCCGCGCAGCGGTGAGTCCGCCGCGGACCAGCGCCCACGCTCGACGTCGGCGATCTCCCCGCGGATCGCGACCATCGCCTCGACGAACCGGTCGAGCTCGCCCAGGTCCTCGCTCTCGGTCGGCTCGACCATCAGCGTGCCGGGTACCGGGAAGGACAGCGTGGGGGCGTGGAACCCGTAGTCCATCAGCCGCTTGGCGACGTCCTCGGCGGTGACTCCGGTCGCGGCGGTCAGCGGCCGCAGGTCGAGGATGCACTCGTGCGCCACGCGCCCGCCCGGGCCGGAGTACAGCACCGGGAAGTGCTCGCCGAGCCGCACCGCCAGGTAGTTCGCCGCCAGCACGGCGACCTCGGTGGCCCGCCGCAGCCCGGCGCCGCCCATCAGCGCCACGTACGCCCACG
>CAYQFJ010000106.1:0-4696 GCA_964416715.1 uncultured Actinotalea sp.
CGGCTGCGCGCGCTGTACCGCGACTACGGCCGGCCCTAGATCGATTGGCTCGCCGAGCGCGAGGCGGTGACCCGTCACGACGTCAAGGCGGTCGAATACCTGGTCCGCGACCGCCTGTCCTCCCTCGGGCTGGACCGACTCGCCGAGCTCGTCCACTTCGCGTGCACCAGCGAGGATGTCAACTCGCTCGCGTACGCGCTCACCGTCAAGCGCGCGGTCGAGGAGGTGTGGCTGCCCGCGCTGAGCGCGGTGATCGACCGGCTCGAGGAGCTGGCGCGAACCCACCGCGACGCCCCGATGCTCGCCCGCACCCACGGCCAGCCCGCGACGCCCACCACGATGGGCAAGGAGCTCGCCGTGTTCGCGTGGCGGCTGCGCCGCGTGGAACGGCAGCTTCAGGCATCCGAGTACCTGGGCAAGTTCTCCGGCGCGACGGGCACCTGGTCGGCGCACCTGGCCGCCGACCCCGAGGCGGACTGGCCGGCCATCGCCCGCGCGTTCGTCGAGTCGCTGGGCCTGGGCTTCAACACCCTCACGACGCAGATCGAGTCGCACGACTGGCAGGTCGAGCTGTACGACCGGGCACGGCATGCCGGAGGCATCCTGCACAATCTGGCGACCGATGTCTGGACCTACATCTCCCTCGGGTACTTCGCGCAGATCCCCGTCGCCGGTGCGACCGGCTCGTCGACGATGCCGCACAAGATCAACCCGATCCGGTTCGAGAACGCCGAGGCGAACCTGGAGATCTCCTGCGCGCTGCTGGACACCCTCGGCGCGACGCTGGTGACCTCGCGGATGCAGCGCGACCTGACCGACTCCACCACCCAGCGCAACATCGGCCCCGCCTTCGGCCACTCCCTGCTGGCGATCGACAACGTGCGCCGCGGGCTGGCCGGGCTCGACGTGGACACCGCGGCGATGGAGCGGGACCTGGACGCCAACTGGGAGGTGCTCGGTGAGGCGATCCAGTCCGCCATGCGCGCCGCCGGGGTCGCGGGCGTGCCGGGGATGGACGAGCCCTACGAGCGGCTCAAGGAGCTGACCCGCGGGCGGCGGGTGACCGGCGAGGACATGCGCGAGTTCGTGGCCGGGCTCGGTCTGCCCGACGACGTCGCGGCGCGGCTCGCGGCGATGACCCCCGCCTCCTACACGGGGGCGGCCGCGGATCTGGTGCGGTTCCTGGAGGTCTGAGCGCCCGGGGCCGGTGCGGTGCGCGACCTCAGCGCGTGACCTTGCCCGTCGTCCCGGCCAACGCGGCGACGACGACGGGGCGGGCTGCGAACCAGCCGGCCACCATGACCACCACCGACACCGCGAACACGACGAAACCGGTCCAGCCCGTGCCGTCGTTCACCGCGTACATGTGGTTGAGGTTGCGCAGCGCCCCCGTCGCCAGCACCAGGGTGACGTGCACGATCGTGAAGGCGACGAAGTAGACCATCGTCGAGACGTGGATCGTCCGCGCGGCTCCGGCGGTGAACCGGCGGTTCAGGCCGGCCGAGCCGGGCCAGAAGCCGGACAGTCTCAGGCCGCTGACCATCGCCAGCGGCGCCGCCAGGAAGACCGTGACGAAGTACGTGAGCAGCTGCAGCCCGTTGTAGGCGACCCACCCGTTCTCCAGCGGCCAGTCCAGCGACGCGTACTGCAACCCCGCGGACAGCGCGTTCGGGAACACGTCCCAGCTCGTCGGGACGATCCGCATCCACTGGCCGGTGGCGAAGATCAGGGCGTAGAACGCGGCGCCGTTGAGGATCCACAGCGCGTCGACGGCCAGGTGCAGCCACAGGTCCAGGGAGATCCGTGGTGACGTGCGCGAGCGCTGCCAGTGACCCCTCGGCCGGCTGATCGTGCGGATCCGCCACCCGGTCCGCACCAGCAGGAGCAGCAGGAACGCGTTCAGGAAGTGCTGCCACGCGAGCCAGGCCGGGAACCCCACGGGGGCCGACTCCGGGGTCGCCCCCGCTCCCGGGTACCGCTCGACGAAGTCCGCCACCGCCGCCGTACCGCGCGCCCACCGCGCCACGAGGACCAGCACGGCCAGCCCGACGACGGCGACCACGGCGACCTTGATCGCACGCGCCCGGGTGGCGCGGTCGGACAGCAACGAGGGAGCCACGAACGAACTCTCCGGGTGGGGCGAGGGTCAGGACGGGGGGCCGGAGCTACCGGCCCCCCGCACTGTAGCGAGCGCCCCGAGGTCGCCGCGCAGCCGTGCAGCCTCCCCGCCGTCACCCGCCGTCAAGTGGAGCGTTCGGGCGGGACACGCCGGGCGTGTCGCGACCGAACGCTCCACTTTGCGGGTCGGCGCGGGTGCGGGTCGGTGCGGGGGTGGGGTCGGCGCGGGTGTGGGTCGGTGCAGGGGTGGGTCGGTGCGGGAGGCGAGCCCTTACCGGGAGGTGGGGCTGTCAGGCGTCGGTCGTCAGCGCCTCGCGGACCTTGACCCGGCCGCCGGTGCGCAGCAGGGAGGAGGTGTAGATCTTCGCGGCGAGCGCGATGACCAGCAGGGTCGACGCACCGAGGATCGCCAGCGAGATCAGCGGCTCCCACCAGGACGCCTCACCCAGGAACAGCCGCACCGGCATGCCCACCGGCGCGCTGAACGGCACGTAGGACATCACCGTCATCACCACCGGGTTGTCCGAGAAGAAGATCACCACGAAGTACGGGATCATCACCAGCATCATGGCCGGCATCATCACCGGGCCCATGTCCTCCATCCGGGACACCAGCGCCGCACCGGCCGCGAAGATGGAGGCCAGCAGTACGAAGCCGACGAGGAAGAACACCACGAACCACACCAGCGGCGCCCCGAGCATGCCCAGCAGCTCGTCACGGCCGGTCACCACCAGGCCGATCACCGCGACCGCCGCGATCGCTGCCGTCTGGCCGACCGCCACCACCGAGTTGCCGAGGATCTTTCCGGCCAGCAGGGCCCGCGCCGGCACCGCCGAGAGCAAGATCTCCACGATCCGGGTCTGCTTCTCGTGCACGGTGTTCTGCGCGATCATGCTGCCCGACCCGATCGCGGACATCATGAACACCAGCCCGAAGGCGAGCGACACGATGGCGCGCAGACCGTCGTCCGTCTGCTCGGGTTCGAGGATCTCCACCTCCGGCGTCACCGACAGCGTGGCGACGACGTCCTCGGGGGCGCTGGTCCGGCCGAGCACGGTCAACCCGAGCGGGTCGGTGTCCGACGGCACCACGGCGGCCGCGACGTCCTCGGTCAGCACCATCTCGCGAGCTTGGTCGGCGTCGGCCGCGGGCACCGCCTCCAGGTCCTCCGCACCCTCGACGACGGTCGCGGCCGAGCCGACGACCGCGACTCTGGTGGGCTCGGAGGACCCGCCGACCAGGGAGGGGATGATGATTCCGGCGAGCACGACGACCAGCGTGATCGCCGTGGAGATCTGGAAGGACTTGGTGCGCACCTGCGTGGTGATCTCGCGCTCGGTCACCAGCAGGGTCATCCCCCACAGGCTCGGCTTTGCTGGACGGGGTGTGGTGGTGGTACTCATCGGTTCACCTCGGCAAGCTCGGTCTGGGTGCTGTCGGTCTGTGAGTCCTGATCGCCGGCGTCGTCCTCCTCGTCGGTGATCACCTCGCGGAAGATCTCGCCGAGGGTGGGCACGACCGGTCCGAAGCCGGTGACGCCGCCGCGCTCGAAGGCTGCCCGCACGACGCCGTCGGCCACCTCGGGCGTGGCCTCGAACAGTGCCGACCCGCGGTCGAACTCGACGACCTCGACCCCCGGGACCGAGCGCAACCACCCGGCGTCGTCGATCCCGCGGATCTCGTACCGGGTGGTGCCGTGGGCGGCGCGCAGCTCCTCCCGGGAACCCGCCGCGCGGATCTCACCGCCGGCGATGATCACCAGGTCGTCGCACAGCCGCTCGACCAGGTCGAGCTGGTGGGAGGAGAACAGCACCGGGACGCCGTTGGAGGCGGCCTCGGTGAGCACACCGAGCACCACGTCGACGGCGAGGGGGTCCAGGCCGGAGAACGGCTCGTCGAGGACCAGCACCTCCGGGTCGTGCACCAGCGCCGCGGCTATCTGCACCCGCTGCTGGTTGCCCAGCGACAGGTTCTCCAGCGGGTCCTCGACCCGCTCTCCCAGACCGAGGCGCTCCAGCAGGTCGCGTGCGCGCTCGGCCCCGACGTCGCGGGAGAACCCGTGCAGCCGCGCCAGGTAGGTGAGCTGGTCGACGACCTTCATCTTCGGGTAGAGGCCACGCTCCTCCGGCATGTAGCCGAAGTCGCGGCGTCGGTCGGCGTCGAGCGGTCGGCCGTCGAGGGTGACCGTGCCGGACTCCGCGGCGAGCACGCCGAGGATGATCCGCATGGTCGTCGTCTTGCCAGCGCCGTTGCCGCCGACGAAGCCGGTGATCCGGCCCGGCCGGACCCCGAACGTGACGTCGCGCAGCACCTGGCGGCCGCCGAACGACCGGTTGATGCCGTCGAGCTGGAGCATGGTTCGCCCTCTCCGGTGGGTGGTTCTTGCGATCGGCGTCGGGACGTCCCCCGACATCCATCACGCTAGGCACCTGCCCGACGCCGTACCTCCACCCCGCGACCGAACTTCGCCCTCCGTCCCGAGGACGACCCCGTGTGGAGCGTTCGGTGGCTCGAGTGGAGCGTTCCGCCCCCGTGTGGAGCAGTTGGGCGCGACACGCCCGGCGTGTCGCGCCCAAAC
>CAYQFJ010000106.1:4706-10660 GCA_964416715.1 uncultured Actinotalea sp.
CCGGGTGTGTTGCTTTGGGGCGCCCCCCGCCGGGGTTGTCCCCCAAAACCGCACCCCACCACCGGGGTGACGGGGGTGGAGCGGGCGGGTCAGTCCCGCCCGACGAGGCCGTGCTCGTAGGCGTAGACGACCGCCTGGACCCGGTCTCGCAGGTTGAGCTTCATCAGGACGTTCGAGACGTGGGTCTTCACGGTGGCCCGGCCCAGGACGAGCTCGGCAGCGATCTCGTCGTTCGACAGCCCCCGGGCCACCAGGCCGAGCACCTCCAGCTCGCGCTCGGTCAGCGCCGCGCGGGCCTCGGCACCTTGGACGGGGGTGGTCGATCCCGCCGGTGAGGGTCCACCAGGACCGGTGCCGGAGGCAGCAGCGCCCGCCCCTCCGTCCGCGGTGGGAGACGGCGTCGGGGCGGAGTGCGCATCGGTGACGGCGCGCTCGATGAGCGACCGCGTCAGCTCCGGCGCGAGCAGGGCGTCGCCGGCGGCGACCGAGCGCACCGCCTCGGCAAGCTGAGCCGGCCGGGAGTTCTTCAGCAGGAAGCCGCTCGCCCCGCCGCGCAGGGCCTCGACCAGGTAGTCCTCCCGCTGGAACGTCGTCAGCATGAGTATCGCCGACGGCACGTCCGGATCGGCGACGATCTGCCGGGTCGCCGCCAGCCCATCGAGCACCGGCATCTGGACGTCCATGCAGATCACGTCCGGACGCAGGCGGCGCGCGGCCTCGACCGCCTCGGCGCCGTCGGCCGCCTCGGCCACCACGGTGATGTCCGGCTGGGCGTCGAGGATCGTCGCGATGCCCGCGCGGACCAGGGCCTGGTCGTCCACCAGCAGGACGCGGATCGGTTCGCTCACGCGCCGGCCCCGCCCGAGGCGACCGCTCCGGCACGCTGCAGCGGCACCTGGACCCGGACCACGAACCCGCCGTCGCGACGTTCGGTGGCCTCCAGCGTCCCGCCGTCGGCGGCCACGCGCTCACGCATGCCCACCAGCCCGAGCCCGCCAGTGCCCCGGCGACTGCCCGCCGACCGACGTGGCCCGACGCCGTCGTCACTGACCTCGAGCTCGACGGCCGCGTCCAGGTAACGCAGCCGGACGTCGGCACTCGCCTCGACGCCCGCGTGCTTGCGCACGTTGGTCAGCGCCTCCTGGGCGATGCGGTAGAGGTTCAGCGAGAGCACCGGCGGCAACGGCACCGGCTCGCCGACCACCCGGAACGACGTCGGCACACCGGCCACCGTCGCGTCCTCGACCAGCTGCGGGATGCGCTCCACGTCCAGCGAACCCACGGCTTCCTCCGGACTGGTCGCGGCGTCCTCCTCGCGCAGCGTGCCGATCAGGCCGTGCAGTTCCTCGACGGCGTCGCGCGCGGACTCCTCGACCCGTTCCAGCGCGGCGGCCGCAGCGGCCGGGTCGGTGTCCAGGACCGTGCGCGCGGCCGCGGCCTGGACGCCCATCACCGAGACGTGGTGCGCGACGGCGTCGTGCAGCTCCCGGGCCAGCCGCAGCCGCTCGATGGTGACCGCCTGGGCGTCCGAGCGCACGCGCTCCACCTGGAGCTGTCGGCTGCGCCACGCGGTGCGGGCCCGCTCGCGCGCGGAGGCCCAGCTGTGGTTGCCGAACCAGTACGCGCCGGCGAAGTACAGCAGGTTGATCAGGATCTGGATCAGCGAGTACGCCACCAGCGGCGACAGCGCGCCGGCGGTGCCGAGCTCCCCCAACCCTTCGGGGTCGGTCGAGGACCGGAACAGGCTGAGCAGCAACCAGGCGAACATCCCCCCGACGACGACGGCGCGCAGCCAGCCCGCGCGCGACCGCACCGGTTCCCAGGCACCGACGGTGTACAACGCCATGAACAGGGCGATGTTGGCGAACAGCGTCTCGGGGACCAGAAGCTCGCCGATCACCACGAAAGCGGCGGAGACGACCACCAGCACCGCGGAGGGCCATCGGCGTCGGACCGCGAGCGGGAGGGTGACCGCGGCCAGGCAGATCACCGAAGCCACGCCCGACGCCGCGGTCTCGTACAGCCCGGTGGTGCGCCAGAGCACCATGCTCAGCACCGCCCCGACGAACAGGCAGGCGGCGCCGAGCGCGTCGTTGCGCAGCTCGTCCGGGGTCGCCGGACGGCGGGTCCACCGCGGGTCGTCCGGGTCGACGGGGTCGACGGGGTCGACGGGGTCGACGGTCGGACGGTCCATACCTTGACGGACGACCACGTCGGAGCTCACGACCTCCACGGTATCCGCGGGTTTGTCCGCCCGGCTCCCCCTCGCGGATGAGCTGGGGCGGCGTCCGCAAGGTCCCGGTCAGCACCCGCGGTGTGGAGCGTTCGTGCACGATCCGCCTCCGCACCGTGCACGGTTCACACGCGGATCCGCCTCCCACTGTGGAGCGTTCGCGCGCGACACGCCGGGCGTGTCGGACTCGTTCGCTCCACTCAGCGACGATTCGCTCCACACCAGCGACGGAACGCTCCACACGGAGGAGGGGGCGGCGCTGCTCGGGTCAGGGGACGTGGAGGTCGAAGAGGGAAGCGAGGGCGTCACGGTAGGCCTGGTCGGCCCCGGTGCGGGCGTGCTCGCGCGCGCGGACGGCGGGGGTGTGCAGGATGGTCGCGGCGAACCTTCGCAGCGAGCGCTCCGTCAGGTCCGCCGTCGCGGGACCGGCCGCCCGGAGTCGGGCGACCTCGGCCTCCAGCGCACGCCCCACGTGCTCACGCAGGGCGACGACGGCGGGCGCCAACGCCCGTTCGGCCAGCTCCACCTCGAACTCCTCCGCCCGTTCGGCGACGATCCTCTCGCCGAGGCCGACGGCGGGCGTGACCTCCGGTGCGTGCCGCTGCACCACCGTCAGGTCGATCAGCCGCACGCCCGGCACGTCGGCCACCTCGGGCGCGACGTCGTGCCGCAGCGCGAGGTCGACGAGCACCATCGGCCGGCGCGGCCCGGAGGGCACCGGGACACTCCTCGCCTCGCGGACCATCGCGGCATCGATCGCGGGCCCACGCGTCCCGCTGCAGCACACGACGACCTCCGCCTCGGCCATCGCGCCCACCAACCCGCCGTCGGGCACCGCCGTCAGGCCGCGATCGGCGGCGAACACCTCCGCCCGGCCGGACGGCGAGTAGACCGCGATGCTGCCGACGCCGCGGGCCCGCAGTGCGCTGACGCTCGCCCCGGCGTACGAGCCCGTCCCGACCAGAAGGGCACGGCTGCGTGCCAGCTCCGGCCCGACGAGATCCAGCGCCACCCCGACCACCGAGCGACCGCTGCCGGCCAGCCCGGTCCGCGACCCGACCGCGCGGGCCGTCCCCGACGCCGCCTGGAACAACCGCTCCAGCACCGGAGACGTCGTCCCGTCGGCCCGGGCGGTCCGGAGCGCACGGCGCACCTGACCCGCCACCTCCCGCTCGCCGACGACCATCGAGTCCAGCCCGGAGGCGACCGCGAACAGGTGCCGGGCGACCTCCAGCCCGCTCAGGGTGTGCAGCAGCGCGGCGACCTGCTCCGGGTCCCGACCGCCGAGCCGGCCGACGACGTCGGTCACGGCGGCGCGCGCGGCTCCCTGCCGAGCGTCGTCGGCGACGTCCAGGTACAGCTCGAACCGGTTGCACGTCGCCAGGACTACGCAACCGGTGATCTCGGGGCTGTCCGCGACGACCGTGGACGCCACCGAGCCGGCCCCGGAGCCGAGCTGCTCCAGGACGTCGAGGTCCAGGTCGCGGTGACTCGCCGTCAGGGTCATCAATGTCACGACCCGCCGATTGAACCATTCACCTCAATGTTCGGCACAATCGCGGGATGAGCCTTCCGTCCACACATCCCATGATCGCCGGCAGGACGGCGCATTCCCCGCTGATCCGGGCATTCCGCGGCCACCGCGTGACGCCTTCTGGTGACATATCCCACAGCGCCGCCGCCAATACTCCCGAGGCCGGCGCCGGAAACGTCCGGAGCGCCGTCACGCCCACCCCGACGGCGCCGGTGTGGTTCATGCGCCAGGCCGGCCGCTCGCTTCCGGAGTACCGGGAGCTGCGCCGCGGCACGACGCTGCTCGGCGCGTGCCTGGACCCGGACCTCGCCAGCGAGATCACCCTGCAGCCCGTGCGCAGGCACGGCGTGGACGCCGGGATCTTCTTCAGCGACATCGTCGTGCCGTTGCTGCTCGCGGGGGTGGACGTGGACGTCGTCCCGGGGACCGGCCCGGTGATCGCTGCGCCGGTGCGCAGCGCGGCCGACGTCGCCCGGTTGCGTCCGCTCGACCCCGCCACGCTGGCCCCGATCACCGACGGCGTAGCGCGGACCGTGGCGGAGCTCGGCGCCACCCCGCTGATCGGCTTCGCCGGCGCACCGTTCACGCTGGCGTCCTACCTGGTGGAGGGCGGGCCGTCGAAGGACCAGCTGCGTGCCCGCACGCTCATGCACGCCGAGCCGGACACCTGGTGGACGCTGATGAACTGGGCGGCGGACGTCACCGGATCGTTCCTGCGCGCCCAGGTGCTGGCCGGGGCCAGCGCCGCCCAGCTCTTCGACTCCTGGGCGGGGGCGCTCTCCCGCGACGACTACGTGCGGAACGTCGCACCGGCGTCGGCCCGCGCCCTGGGGCACGTCGCGGACCTGGACGTGCCGATCGTGCACTTCGGGGTGGGCACCGGTGAGCTGCTCGCGGACTTGCGCGACGTCGGGGCGGACGTCGTCGGCGTCGACCACCGGATCGGCCTGGACGAGGCGAACCGGCGCCTGGGCGGGACCACCCCGCTGCAGGGGAACGTCGACCCGGCCATGCTCGGAGCGCCGTGGCCGGTGCTCGAGGCGCACGTGCGTGACGTGCTGATGCGCGGTTCGCAGGCACCCGCCCACGTGCTGAACCTCGGGCACGGCGTCCCCCCGGGCACCGATCCGGACGTGCTGACGCGCATCGTCCGCCTCGCGCACGGTGCTGGTCCCGACAGTGCCGACCGCGACAGGGGCGGCCACGGCAGTGCCCGCCCGCAGCGCGCTGACCTGCACGATGGCTGATCGCGATCGCGGGAGGCGACCCCGCGACGTCGTCGTGGTGGGCGGTGGCGTGGCCGGGCTGACCGTCGCCCGGGACCTGGCACGGGCCGGCGTGGACGTGACCGTCCTGGAAACCGCCGACCGCGTCGGCGGGACGGTGGCGGCGCGTGAGGTCGCCGGGCTGCGCCTGGACGTCGGCGCCGAGTCCTTCGCCACCCGGACCCGAGCCGTCGCCGACCTGCTGGGCGAGCTCGGCCTGGGCGCCGACATCGTGGCACCCGCCGCGCACGGAGCATGGGTCCAGCTGCCCGACGACGTCGCGCCGCTGCCTCGTGAGGCCGTGCTGGGCATACCTGGTTCCCCCTGGGCACCGGACGTGCGCCGGCTGATCGGCCTGCGCGGCGCCCTGCGCGCCACCGCCGACCGCTACCTCCCCCCACGCACCGGCCTCAGCCCCCCCACGGCACCCGCCGACCGGATCGTGGAAGGAGACCCTCACCAGGCGAGGAAGAACCTCCACGATCAGGGGAAGACGGGCGAGGCGCCGACGGGCGAGGTGCGGACGGGTGTGGACGTGGAGCTCGGGGGGACCAGCCTCGGGTACCTGGTGCGTGTGCGGCTCGGCAGGCGGGTGCTCGACCGGTTGGTCGCGCCGGTGGTGTCCGGCGTGCACTCGGCCCATCCGGACGAGGTCGACCTGGACGCCGTCCTGCCCGGGCTACGACACCGGCTGCTCACCCGCGGGTCGCTCGCAGCGGCGGTCACCGGCCTGCGGGCGAGCCGGACGGGTTCCCCGGGCTCCGCCGTCTGCGGTCTGGTCGGCGGGATGAACCGCCTGGTCAGCGCCCTGGAGCAGGACCTGCGCGCCTTCGGCGTCGAGATCCGCACCGGCACCACCGTGCGCGCCATCAACCCCACCACCGACCACTGGCACCTGACCCTCACCCCCACCCGAACCACC
>CAYQFJ010000107.1:0-10627 GCA_964416715.1 uncultured Actinotalea sp.
GGATCACTGGGCTATAGGCCCGTGATCCTCGGACGTCAGTGTTGGACGCGGTCGACGGTGAGGTCGCGGGCGGCGGCGTACTGGCGGCGGACCACGGGGGTCGGCGCGGCGGTGTAGCGCTCGGTGCTCGACGCCGTCCAGTCGGGGGCCGCCGCGTCGGCGTCGGCCTGGGCTGCCAGCACCCACGCGGCCTGGCGCGCCGCGCCGTCGGCCACGTACTCCCCGGGCTCGGGGACCGTGACGTCCAGCCCGAGCACGGCCGGGGCGACCTGGCGCACCGCGGCGGAGCGTGCGCCGCCACCGATGAGCGCGATCCGGTCCACCGGCACCCCCTGGTCGACCATCGCGTCCAGCCCGTCGGCCAGGGCGCACAGCATGCCCTCGACAGCGGCTCGCGCCACGTGCCGTGGAGTGGTGTTCGCCAGGCGCATCCCGTGCATCGCGCCGGTGGACTCCGGCTTGTTCGGCGTCCGCTCGCCCTCCAGGTACGGCACCAGCACCAGCCCGTCCGCCCCGGCCGGCGCGTCCAGCGCGAGGGCACTGAGCCCCGCGTGGTCGACGCCGAGCATCCGGGCCGCCGCGTCCAGCACTCGTGAGGCGTTGAGGGTGACCGCCAGCGGCAGGTAGGCGCCGGTGGCATCGGCGAAGCCGGTCACCAGCCCGGAGCCGTCCGCGACCGGCTCCGCGGAGATCGCCGAGACGACTCCGGAGGTGCCGATGGACAGCGCTACGTCGCCGGGCCGCATGCCCAGACCCAGCGCGGCCGCGGCGTTGTCCCCGGCGCCGGGGCCCAGCAGCAGCGGGTCGCGTCCCGGACGCTTGACCCGGTGGGCGACCTCGGCGGGGCCGAGCACCCGGGGCAGGACGGCGTCGTGCCCGAGTGCCAGGGTGAGCAGGTCGCGCCGGTAGTCCTCGGTGAACGGCGACCAGTAGCCCGTCCCGGAGGCGTCGGAGCGGTCCGTGGTCAGCGCGGCCAGGTCGGGCCGGTCCGGGCCGTAGCCGGCCAGCCGCCAGGTCAGCCAGTCGTGCGGGAGGGCGACCGCCGCCACCCGGGCCGCGTTCTCCGGCTCGGCGTCGCGCAGCCAGCGCAGCTTGGTCACCGTGAGCGAGGCCACCGGCACCGAGCCGATGGCGTTCGCCCAGGCGGTCGCGCCGTCGGGCTGCGGCGGGGTGTCCTCGGCCGCCGAGCCGCCCAGCTCAGCGATGAGGTCCCGGGCGGCCTGCGCGGAGCGGGTGTCGTTCCACAGCAGCGCCGGGCGGATCACCCGGCCGTCGGCGTCCAGGGCGACCATCCCGTGCTGCTGACCGCCCACGGACAGCGCCGCGACGTCGTCCAGCCCGCCGGCGTCGTCGATCGCCTCCTGCAGCGCGACCCACCACGCCTCGGGATCGACCTCCGTGCCGTCCGGGTGGCTCGCGCGACCGGAGCGGACGAGCGCCCCGGTCGCGGCGTCGCGGACGACGACCTTGCAGGACTGGGTGGAGGAGTCCACCCCCGCGACGAGCATCTTAGCGGGCGCCGAGGGCGTGCTCGAGGGCGAGCTGGTTGAGCCGGACGAAGTGGTACCCGCGGGAGGCGACCGCGTCGACGTCGAGGTCCTCGTACGCGCTGCGGTCGGCGAGGAACGCCTCGAGCGTCTCGCCCTCGTCGAGGGTGGGCCTGGTGAGGTCGAGCACGCCGGAGACCTCCAGCGCCTCCTGCACCTCCGGGTCCGCCCGGAACGCGAGGGCACGCTCCTTGAGCACCAGGTAGGTCGCCATGTTGGCCGCGGCGGACTCCCAGACCCCGTCGACGTCCTCGGTGCGGGACGGCTTGTAGTCGAAGTGGATCGGACCCTCGTACCGGGGGCCACCGCCGGGGAAGCCGTTCTCCAGCAGGTCGACGGTGGCGAACGCGGAGAACAGGTCGCCGTGACCGAAGACCAGGTCCTGGTCGTACTTGATGGACCGCTGGCCGTTGAGGTCGATGTGGAAGAGCTTGTCCGCCCACAGCGCCTGGGCGATGCCGGTGGTGTAGTTGAGCCCGGCCATCTGCTCGTGGCCGACCTCCGGGTTCAGCCCGACGATGTCGCCGTGCTCCAGCTTGGCGATCAGGCCCAGCGCGTGGCCGATGGTCGGCAGCAGGATGTCGCCGCGGGGCTCGTTCGGCTTGGGCTCCAGCGCGATCCGCAGCCCGTAGCCCTTGGACTTGATGTACTCGGCGACGGTGTCGATGCCCTCGGCGTAGCGCTGGTGCGCGGCGTAGAGGTCCTTGGCGGCGTCGTACTCGGCACCCTCACGGCCACCCCACATGACGAACGTCTCGGCACCGAGCTCGGCGGCGAGGTCGACGTTGCGGAGGATCTTGCGCAGCGCGTACCGGCGCACCCGGCGGTCGTTGGAGGTGAACGCGCCGTCCTTGAAGATCGGGTGGGTGAAGGTGTTGGTGGTGACCATCTCGACCTTGACGCCGGTCTCGTCCAGGGCGCCGCGGAACCGGGCGAGGATGCGGTCCCGCTCGGCGTCGTCCGAACCGAACGGGACCACGTCGTCGTCGTGGAAGGTGACGAACGCGGCGCCGAGCTCGGCGAGCCGGCGGACGGAGTCGGCCGGGTCCAGGTCCGGGCGCGTGGCGTCACCGAACTGGTCCCGGGCGGGCCAGCCGACGGTCCACAGACCGAAGGAGAACTTGTCGTCGGGGGTGGGCTTGCGGACCATGATGGGCTCCTCGCTGAGGCCGTGCCGGCGTGGTTTGTTGTATGGATGAACTTATAGTCGGTCGCGGGTAGGGTCAAGGCCCATGGACGCCGACGACGTCGCTGCCCTCCCGGGCGGCGAGGTCACCCCTACAGCCGGTCACCCGCGCCCGGGGCGGGCCGACGACGTCGGTCCGCCGCGCGCCCGGCGGCGCGGTCGGGGCGCCCGGCAGGAGAGCCTGCGGCACCACAACATCGGGTTGACGCTGCGCCACGTCCTCGACGCGCCGAGTCCGGTGTCCCGGGCGGACATCGCCGCCGCGACCGGGCTGACCCGTGCGACCGTCTCGGCGCTGGTGGACCGGCTGATCGAGCTCGGGCTGGTCACCGAGCTGGAGCCGGTGGCGGCGCAGCGGGCCGGCCGTCCGGCCGTCCCGCTCGTTCCGGCCCGGGGGACGGTGGCCGCCGTCGGGATGGAGGTCAACGTCGACTACCTGGGCGTCCGGGCGGTCGACCTGGCCGGACGGGTGGTCAGCGAGCGGGTCGAGGCCGCCGACTTCCGGGGCAGCGACCCCGCGCCGGTGCTCGCACGGATCGCGGAGATGGCCGGCTCGGTGGTGGCGCTGCTCTCGGCCGACGGCTTGGCCGTCGTCGGGGCGGCGCTCGCGCTGCCGGGGCTGGTCGACTCGGTCACCGGCCCGTTGAGGGTGGCGCCGAACCTGGGCTGGCGCGACGTCGACGTCGTCGGGCTGCTGGCGGAGCACCCGGTGCTGGCGGGGATGCCGCCGCGACTGGCGAACGAGGCAAACCTCGCGGCGCGGGCCGAGGCGCGCGTGCGCCGGGCGGACGGGCCGTCGAGCTTCGTCTACGTCTCCGGCGAGGTCGGCGTGGGAGGTGCGATCGTGCTCGACGGCGAGATCTTCGCCGGCCGGCACGGCTGGAGCGGGGAGATCGGGCACATGGTGCTGGACACCCGGGGCCACGACGGCATGGCCGACGGCAGTGTGGCTGACCGCGCACGCGGTGGCACCCTCGAGGCCTTGGCCGGGCAGGACGCGATCTGGGACCGCGCCGGTCTGCCCCGCACGGCGCCGGTCTCCGCCCTGCTCGCGGCTGCGGACGGGGACGGAGCGGGCGCCCGCAGCGCGCGGGACTCGCTGGCCCGTGCGGGTTCAGCGCTCGGGGTGGCGCTAGCGAACGTGGTCAACCTCGTCGACGTCGACCACGTCGTGCTCGGCGGCATCTACGCCGAGCTGGCCGACCACCTGCGCGACCGCGTCCTGGCCGAGCTCGACCGCCGGGTGATCTCAGCACCGTGGGCCGCGGTGGAGCTGGACGTGGCCCGCGCGGGTCGGTACCCGGCCATGACCGGCGGTGCCCTCGCGGTGCTGCGTGCGCTGGTGGACGATCCCGCCGGCTGGAGCGACCGGTTCGAGCATTCGGGTGACGGGGTCTGGACTCAGCGGGGCGGTTCCCCATATGTTCATCTGAGCAACTAATTCAGCCCTCCACGGGTGGCCGTGAGGTCGTCCGGTTGGACTGTTGCTCGACGACGCCGGCACCGCGACGACCGGACCATCGCTCGGACATGGGCGGCGGGGTGCCGGCGTCGACATGTCCGGGGAATGTAGTCGTGGGACGATGTGGTTGAGGGAACAAGTACCGATGGGCCCGCCGGACGCGGGTCCCGTGCCACCGAACGGCCCCGACGACAGGAGACCGGAGAGATGTCAGACGCACCGCGCGTCGCGATGCTCTCGGTCCACACCTCTCCGCTCGACCAGCCGGGGACCGGCGACGCCGGTGGGATGAACGTCTACGTCACCGATCTGGCCCGCGCCCTGGCCGCGCGCGGCGCCGAGGTCGAGATCTTCACCCGTGCGACGTCGTCGGCCCAGCCGGACGTGGTCCCGCTCGACGACGGCGTGCTCGTCCGGCACGTCGCGGCCGGTCCGTACGAGGGGCTGGACAAGGGTGACCTGCCCGGTCAGCTCTGCGCGTTCACCGCCGGCGTCCTGCGCACCGAGGCCACCCGCTCGGCCGGCTGGTACGACGTCGTGCACTCGCACTACTGGTTGTCCGGCCAGGTCGGCTGGCTGGCGGCCGACCGCTGGGACGTCCCGCTGGTGCACACCATGCACACGCTGGCCAAGGTCAAGAACGCGGCCCTCGCGCCGGGGGACGACCCGGAGCCGGCCGGCCGGGTGATCGGGGAGACGCAGGTGGTCGCCGCCGCGGACGGGCTGGTGGCCAGCACCTCCGAAGAGGCGGACGACCTCGTCGAGCTGTACGACGCCGACCCGGCACGGGTGCACGTGGTCCCGCCCGGCGTGGACCTCGACCTCTTCGGCCCGGACCGTCCGAGTCACCGTCCCGGCCACCCCGCTGGACATCCCGCTGGATATCCCGCCGGCCACGCCGCTGGCCACCCGACCGGCACTGCGGACCCGAGGGCGCAGGCAGCGGCCCGGCACCGGGCGCGGGCGGCGCTCGGCCTGCCGCAGGACGAGCCGATGGTGCTCTTCGCCGGCCGCGTCCAGCCGCTCAAGGCACCCGACGTGCTCGTCGGGGCGCTGGCCCGGATGGCCGCCCGCGGGACGCCCGTGCCGCGGCTCGTCGTGCTCGGCGGGCCGAGCGGCGCCCCCGACGCCGTGGCGGGGCTCCTGGCCCAGGCCGCGCGGCACGGGCTGGCCCACCGGATCACGGTGCGCCCGCCGGTGCCGCGGGACGAGCTCGTCCGCTGGTACCGGGCGGCCGACCTGGTCGCCGTGCCCTCGCGCAGCGAGTCGTTCGGCCTGGTCGCGGCCGAGGCGCAGGCCTGCGGGACGCCGGTGGTCGCCGCCGCCGTCGGCGGTCTGCGCTCGGTGGTGGTCGACGGCAGCACCGGTGTCCTGGTGCCCGGCCACGACCCCGACGACTGGGCGAGGGCGCTGTCCGCGCTGCTGGGCGACCCGGCCCGGCGCGCCGAGCTGGGTGCCGCCGCGGTCCGCCACGCGTCCCGGCTCGGGTGGGACGCGGCAGCGGAGTCGATGCTCAAGGTGTACGACCTCGCCGCGATGCGCCGCCGTGCGGGGCAGGTGTGGCCGGCCGGCCCACCATCGCTCCGCGTGCCGACGCCGACACCCGGGGGTTAGGCTCCGCAGGTCGCGTCCCGGACGATCGAACCGGTCCAGCGGTGGGCGTCCCGGGCCGCCTCCCAGCGAACCGACAGGAGCGACATGAGCGGCACGAGCGAACCAGCCGACAGCACCCCACCTGCGCAGGCGACGGCCCCGGCCCGGCCGGGGACCACGACGTCGGCCCGTCCGGCCGGACCGTTCGCGGGCGTGCCCATCGGGGACTACCTGACCGACGTCGTCGCGCTGGTGCTGTTCCTGGTCTCGCTCGGGATGCCGTGGGCCGGCGTCCACCGGGGCTCCTTCACCACGACCGTCGAGCACGTGCCTGCCCTGCTGGTCACCCTGCTCGGGGCGGTGGCCCTGGCGACGCACTACCTGGTGCGGGCCGGCGTCGTGCCGTGGGGCGGGCGTCAGGGGTGGCTGTTGCGCGCCGGTGCGGCCGTCGTCTACGTGCTCGTGGCACTGGTGTACGTGGTCATCGCGTGCGTCGACCTGCTCGCCGGGACGGGACGGGTCGTCGGCCCGGCACCGGGCATGGCGTTCGGGCTGGCCGCCGCGGTGCTGCTGGGACTTCCGCGGTGGGCGGAGGTGACCGCGCTCGGCGGGCCGCAGCGGTCCGGACGGATCGCGCTGCGCACGCTCGCGGTCGTGGGCTGGTTGATCGTCGCGCTCGGGCTCGTGGTGGTGGTCGCCCTCCTGATCGACCCGGACGCCGGATGGCGGACCCTGCTGCTGGGCGGGTCGCTGCTGCTGGTCGTCGGCGTCACCCTGATCACCGCGATACCGGTGCTGCTGCTGGCCACCGGCGGTGGGACGTGGCGGGTGCCGGTGATCGCGCTCGGGTCGGCCTTCGTCGTGCTGGCGCTGCTGAGCGCGGCCGGCTCAACCGTCGGGGTCGGATGGGGTGGCGCCTTCCTGCTGCTTCCCGCCGCGGTCGCCGCCGCCGCGCACCCGGCGCTGCCCTGGGCGACCGGGCTCGCCCAGCCGCGCGAGCGCGGGGTCCAGGTGGCCTCGCACACGTGGCAGCTCGTGGTCGCCACGGCGGCGTACGCGGTGGTGTTCGCGGTGCTGGTGCTGATCGACGGCGGTGCACCCGGCCGCGCGGTGGCCGTCGCCCGGATCCTGCTGGCGGTCTTCGTCGCGGTGGCGGTGCTCGTCGCCCGAGCGGTCCTGCTGCGGGACCCGGTCGGTGGTCTGCCGACGGCGGCCGTCGCCACCGGCACGGCGGCGCTGGGAGGTCTGGTGCTCCTGGTGATGGCTGCTGCGGGCTCGTTCTCACGCGTGACCTGGGTCGAGATCTTCCTCGCCTTCGCCGCACCCCTCGCCGTGGGCTACGCGCTGATCGGGCCGGTGCGCGGGCTGACCTACCGGGAGCTCTTCGGCTCGGCGGTGTCCTCCTCCGACGAGCAGCCGGCAGTGGCTCCCGCACCCGCACCTGCGCCCACCCCCGCGGCGTCCTCGGCACCATCGGCGCCCTCGCCGCCATCGCCTCCCGAACCGGAGGCCGCGCCGGGGCACTGGTTCACCGCCGAGCAGGCCTCCGACCCGGCCACCCCCGCCCAGGTGCTCGCGGACATCGCCGCCGCGGCACCCGAGCTGCGGCCCGCCGTCGCCGCCAACCCGTCGGCCTACCCGGGCCTGCTGGAGTGGCTCGGCTCGCTCGACGACCCCGACGTGGACGCCGCACTCGACGCCCGTCGGGGTGCGGCAGGATAGAACCATGACCTACACCCTGGTGCTGCTCCGTCACGGCGAGAGCGAGTGGAACGCGAAGAACCTGTTCACCGGCTGGGTGGACGTCCCGCTGTCGCAGAAGGGTGAGGTCGAGGCCCGCCGCGGGGGGACGCTGCTCACCGAGGCCGGGGTGCTGCCGGACGTGGTGCACACCTCGCTGCTGCGCCGGGCGATCACCACCGCCAACCTCGCCCTGGACGCCGCCGACCGGCACTGGATCCCGGTGCACCGCAGCTGGCGGCTCAACGAGCGGCACTACGGCGCGCTGCAGGGCAAGGACAAGAAGCAGACGCTCACGGAGTTCGGCGAGGAGCAGTTCATGCTCTGGCGCCGGTCCTACGACACCCCGCCGCCGCCGATCGAGCTGGGCTCGGAGTTCTCGCAGGACGCGGACCCGCGCTACGCCGGCGACCCGGTGGTCCGCACCGAGTGCCTCAAGGACGTGCTCGAGCGGGCCCTGCCGTACTGGGACGACGCCGTCGTGCCGGACCTGCGCGCCGGCAGGACCGTGCTGGTCGCCGCGCACGGCAACTCGCTGCGCGCCATCGTGAAGTACCTGGACGGCATCGACGACGAGACGATCGCCGGCCTGAACATCCCCACCGGCATCCCACTGGTCTACGAGCTGGACGAGACCACGCTCGCCCCGGTCACCCGGGGCGGCAGCTATCTCGACCCCGACGCCGCCGCCGAGGCGATCAAGGCCGTCGCCAACCAGGGCCGCTGACCCGATCCGACCCGATCCCGTGAGGTCTCGGTCGCGATCCGCGCCCGAAACCTCACGCGATTCGACATCCCACAGCCGGCGACGGCGCGCTAGGCGGTGACGGCGCGGTCGTCGGCGACGTCGCCGGTGACCAGGTAGACCACCTTGCGGGCGATCGAGACCCCGTGGTCGCCGAAGCGCTCCAGGTAGCGGGCGCACAGCGTCGCGTCCACGCGCTCCTGCGGGGTCAGGTCGAGCTGCTCGTCCAGGGTCGCGTCGAAGGTGGCGCCGTGCAGCTCGTCGAGCAGGTCGTCGTCACGCTCGATCGCCTCGGCGATCTCCAGGTCGTGCGACTCCAGCACCGCCGCCACCTCGCCGGCGACGCGCACCGCACCGAGGTGCATGTCGCGGAACGTGGGCAGCATCGCCTCGGGCACCGCCACCCGGGGGTAGCGCAGCCGGGCCACCGCGGCCAGGTGCCGCGCCAGGTCACCCATGCGCTCCAGCGAGCTGCTCATCCGCAGCGCGGAGACCACGACGCGCAGGTCACGGGCCACCGGCTGCTGGCGGGCCAGCAGGTCGATGCAGCGCTCGTCGAGGTCGCGCTCGACGGCGTCGATCTCGTGGTCCCCGGCGATCACCCTCTCCGCGAGCTCGCGGTCCGCGGTGAGCAGGGCGGTGCCGGCCGAGTCGATCGCGGACTCGACCAGGCGGGCCATGCTCGTCAGGTCCTCGCCCAGCGCCGTCATCTCGGCAGTGAAGATGTGCCGCATCCCGTACCTCTCGTGGGGCCGCAGCAGGCCCTCGTCGTCGATGGTGCACGCCACGGCTCACCCGCGGCCGGGCCTACGTTCGCAGGAGCGCCGGACCGGCAGGTGAACCAGGACCGGCCTGCAGGTGAACATCTGGCGTCCTGGTGACGTCGGACCGTCGTCGGCGGGAGGCGGGCCTCCCACCGACCGTACGCTGACCTCGTGATCGACGGACTGGTGGCACTCGGCTCAGGGGTGCTCGGCGTCGTCGTCGGCCTGGTCGCAGCGCTCGCGTTCCGGTTCAGCGAACGGGAGCGGCTGGCCGCCCCCGCACCGCAGGAGGCGGAGCTCGACGAGGGCACGACGGCGGTGCTCGCCCTGCTCAGCCAGGCCACCGTGGTCACCCGCACCGACGGGTCCGTGGTGCGGGCCAGCGCCGCCGCGCACTCCTACGGTCTGGTCCGTGGCGACCGGGCCGCGCACGAGCCGGTCCGCCACATGCTCGCCGGCGTCGCCCGGGACGGGGAGATCCGGGACGAGGAGCTCGAGCTGCCCCGCGGTCCGCTCGGCAACGGCACGATCACGCTGCAGGTGCGGGTCGCGCCGCTGGGCACCGAGCACATCCTGCTGCTGGCGGAGGACCGGACCGAGGCCCGTCGGGTCGAGGCGGTCCGCCGGGACTTCGTGGTCAACGTCTCCCACGAGCTCAAGACGCCGGTCGGTGCGCTGGCGCTGCTGGCCGAGACGGTCGGCGAGGCGGCCGAGGACGCCGACGCGGTGCGCCGCTTCGCGGCCAGGATCCAGACCGAGTCGACCCGGTTGTCCCGCCTGGTCCAGGAGATCATCGAGCTGTCCCGCCTGCAGGTCTCCGACCCGCTGGGCCAGGTGAACGTGGTGCGGATCGCCGATGTCGTCACCGAGGCGGTGGACCGGGTGCGGACCTCCGCGGCCGCGCGCGACATGACGATCGACGCTTCGGCGTCCGGCGACGAGGTCGTGTGGGGGGACCGCGACCTGCTGGTGAACGCCGTGCGCAACCTGCTGGACAACGCCGTGTCGTACTCCGACGCCGGGACTCGGATCGCGGTGACCACAGCCGTGGGGACCGAGGAGCGCATCGTCGAGATCGCCGTCGTCGACCAGGGGATGGGGATCCCGGCCGAGCTCCAGCCGCGGCTCTTCGAGCGGTTCTACCGGGTCGACCCCGCACGGTCGCGGGACACCGGCGGTACCGGCCTGGGCCTGAGCATCGTCAAGCACATCGTCGCCGACCACGGCGGCGAGGTCACCGTCTGGTCGGAGCCCGGCCAGGGCTCCACGTTCACCATCCGCCTGCCGCTTGCCGAACCGGCACGACGAGGAGCACCGAGATGACGCGCATCCTGTTGGTCGAGGACGAGGAGTCCTACCGCGACCCGTTGTCCTACCTGCTGCGCAGGGAGGGGTTCGAGGTCTCGGTGGCCACGACCGGCACCGAGGCGCTCGCCGAGTACGACCGGGGCGGTGCGGACCTGGTGCTGCTCGACCTCATGCTCCCGGAGATGAGCGGCACCGAGGTGTGCCGCGAGCTGCGCCTGCGCGGTTCGGTCCCGGTGATCATGGTGACGGCCAAGGACGGGGAGATCGACAAGGTCGTCGGGC
>CAYQFJ010000108.1:0-10488 GCA_964416715.1 uncultured Actinotalea sp.
GTGGTCTTGCCGGCCCCGTTGGGGCCGAGGAAGCCGGTGACCCGCCCGGGCCGCACGGTGAAGGTGAGGTCGTCGACGGCCTGGACGGGCCCGAACCTCTTGGACAGGTGGTGGACCTCGATGGTCGCTGTCGTGCTCACGGGCGCCTACCCTAAATGATTGGGTGCAACTAGAACAAGAGGTTCAATCCGACCGGTCGCTCGAGCCGTCGGTGCGGGGTCGGCCCGGCAGGGACAACCGCATCACGCACCCGCTCGCGGAGTCCGCGACCTCGACGGTACCGCCGTGCACCTGTGCCGCCCACCGGACGATGGCCAGGCCCAGGCCGGTGCCACCGGTGCTGATCTGGCCGGTCTGCGCCGGTGCGTTGCCGCGCGCGAACCGTTCGAAGACCTGTCGCCGGTCGGCCGGCGGGATGCCCGGGCCCTGGTCCACGACGTCGATCTCCACCGTCCCGGCCGGACCGCGCCGTGCCTCCAGGCGGACCTGGCCGCCCCGGGGGGAGTGCCGGACGGCGTTGTGCAGCAGGTTCGCCATGATCTGGTGCAGCCGCTCGGCGTCGGCCGGCACCTCCAACCCGGCCGGCGTCACGCGCACCACGACGTCCAGGTCCCGGTCCGCGGCCAGCGGGCCGGCGGCGTCGGCGGCGTCCTGCAGGAACTCCTCCAGCACCACGTCGGTGACGTCCAGGTCCACCGCGCCGGCCTCGACCCGCGACAGGTCCAGCAGGTAGCCGACCAGCCGCCCGAGCCGTTCGGTCTGGGCCAGCGCGGAGCGCAGCATGGCCGGGTCGGGTGCGCTGACGCCGTCGACCATGTTCTCCAGCTGGGCACGCAGCGCGGTGACCGGCGTGCGCAGCTCGTGCGAGACGTTCGCGACCATCTCCCGGCGCAGCAGGTCGACCTGCTCGAGGTCCTCGGCCATGGTGTTGAACGCCTCGGCGAGCTGGCCGACCTCGTCCCGGCTGGTCGCGGTGACCCGCTGCGAGTAGTCACCGGCCGCCATCGCCCGGGCCGCGGCCGTCATCTCGCGCAGGGGGGAGGTCATCCCGCGGGCCAGCACCTGGACCGCGATCACCGAGACCAGCACGGCCAGCGGCAGCGTGCGGGACGGCCCCAGCTGGTTGTAGAGCCCGATCCAGGTGATGAAGGCCGCGAGCGTGACGGTCGCGGTGACCAGCACGCCCAGCTTGATCTTGATGGAGGAGAAGCGGTCGAGCGGGCGCACGTCACGCCATCGGGCGCGTCCGGCGTGGCGCGGGGTGGGCACTCAGTCCTCGGCGGGCTCGAAGGCGTAGCCGACCCCGTGCACCGTGCGGACGAGGTCGGCGCCGAGCTTGCGCCGCAGCGCCTTGACGTGCGAGTCCACCGTGCGGGTGCCGCTGGCGTCGACCCAGTCCCACACCTCCTCCAGCAGGCGCTCGCGGGTCAGCACCGTGCGCGGGCTGGCCGCCAGCGCGACCAGCAGGTCGAACTCGGTGGGGGTCAGGTGCACCGGTTCGCCGCCCCGGGAGACCCGGCGCTGGGCGCGGTCGACCACGACGTCGCCGACCACCAGCGGGGCGAGGTCGGTGGCCTGCTCGGCCAGCTGGGCCGAGCGCTCGACGCGGCGCAGCAGCGCCTTGGTCCGGGCGACCAGCTCACGCATGGAGAACGGCTTGGTCATGTAGTCGTCGGCACCGACGCCCAGACCCACGAGCATGTCCGTCTCGTCGTCCCGGGCGGTCAGCATGATCACCGGCACCGGACGCTCGCGCTGGATCTGGCGGCACACCTCCAGGCCGTCGATGCCGGGGAGCATGACGTCCAGCACGACGACGTCGGGACGCAGCCGGGCCGCGGCGCTCACCCCGGTCGGTCCGTCCGCCGCCACCTCCACCCGCCAGCCCTCCGCCGACATCCGGTGGGCCACCGCGGTCGCGATCGCGGGCTCGTCCTCGACCACCAGGACGACCACACCGTCGTCGGCACGGGCGGACGCGCCGGCCCCGGGCGCGTCGGTTCTGTGCGCTGCCATGGACGACAGCGTGGCACACCCCTCCGTTATGCTTCCTGTCACGATGACCAGCTCAAGTCCCTGCCGGTGCCGGTCCGCCGGCACCGGCACACCCCAGGTCTCATCCTCCCCGCCCCTCGGGAGGCCGCCGTCGTGCTGAGCGAGTGGCTGCTGGTCGGTCTCGGCGTTCTCCTCACGGCCGGTACGGCGATCTTCGTCGCTGCCGAGTTCGCGCTCGTCACGCTCGATCCGGGAGTGGTCGAGCAGCAGACCGCCGAGCGGCCCGACCGCCGCGCGCAGGGCGTCCGCAAGGCGTTGGCCACGCTGTCCACCCAGCTCTCCGGGGCGCAGGTCGGCATCACCCTCACCACGATCCTGCTCGGGTACACCACCCAGCCGGCGCTGGCCCGCATGCTCGGGTCGACGCTGGAGTCCACCACCTTGAGCCAGGGCCTGGCGGCCGGGCTCGCCGCGACCGGTGCGCTGATCCTGGTGAACGGGTTCTCGATGCTGTTCGGCGAGCTGGTCCCCAAGAACCTCGCCCTGAGCCGACCGATGTCCACCGCCCGGGCGGTCTCGCCGCTCCAGCGCGGGTTCACCGCCGCGCTGGGCCCGCTGATCCGGGTGCTGAACGAGAGCGCGAACACGCTGCTGCGCCGGTTCGGGGTGGAGCCGCGTGAGGAGCTGTCGGGTGGACGCTCCGCGCAGGAGCTGGTCGCGCTGGTCCGGCGGTCGGCCGAGGCCGGGACGCTCGACGCGGGCGTGGCCAGCCGGCTGACCAACTCGATCGAGCTCAACACGCTCACCGCGGTCGACGTGATGACCGACCGCACGCGGCTGGAGGTGCTGCGCCGCGAGGACACCGCCGCCGAGGTCGTCCAGCGCGCCCGGGCGACCGGTCACTCGCGGTTCCCGGTCATCGACTCCTCGCACGACGACATCGTCGGGCTGGTGCACCTGCGCCGTGCGGTCGCGGTGCCCTACCAGCGGCGGGGGGAGGTCCCGGCCGCGGCGCTGATGGACGAGGCGCCGCGGGTCCCGGAGACCGTGCGCCTCGGGCCCCTGCTGGTGGAGCTGCGCGACTACGGCCTGCAGATGGCCGTGGTCGTCGACGAGTACGGCGGGACGTCCGGGGTGGTGACGCTGGAGGACGTCGTCGAGGAGATCGTCGGCGAGGTCGCCGACGAGCACGACCCGCGCCGGGCGGGGGTGCACCGCACGGCGGACGGCGCGTGGAACGTCCCCGGGCTGCTGCGCCCGGACGAGCTGACCGAGGCGACCGGCGTCGTGGTCCCGGACGACGGTGCGTACGAGACGCTCGGCGGGCTGGTGATGGCCGAGCTCGGCCGGATGCCCGAGCCGGGCGACGTCGTCGAGCTGGCGGGTGTGGAGCTGCGCGTCGAGCAGATGGACGGGCGGCGGGTCGAGCGGCTGCACCTGCGGCGGCTGAGCGCCCCGGACGCGTCGTCGGCGGACGAGGAGGGGTCGCGGTGAGCACCGGGACCGCGATCACGATCGGCGTGCTGCTGCTGGCGGCCAACGCGTTCTTCGTGGGTGCCGAGTTCGCGATCCTCTCCGCACGACGCAGCTCGATCGAGCCGCTGGCGGCGGCCGGGTCCCGCCGGGCCCGCACCGTGCTGTGGGCGATGGAGCACGTCTCCCTGATGCTGGCGTGCGCCCAGCTCGGGATCACCGTGTGCTCCACGTCGCTCGGGGTGGTCGCCGAGCCCGCGCTCGCGCGCGTGATCGAGCGCCCGATGGCCGCCCTCGGCCTGCCCGAGCAGATGGTGCACCCCGTGGCGTTCGTGCTGGCGCTGGCCATCGTGGTGTACCTGCACGTCGTGCTCGGCGAGATGGTACCGAAGAACCTCGCGGTGTCCGGTCCGCTCAAGGCGGTGCTCTGGTTCGGCCCGCCGCTGGTGTGGATCGGCCGCGTGGTCGGCCCGGTGATCACGGCGCTCAACTGGCTGGCCAACCACATCCTGCGGGCGTTCGGCGTCGAGCCCAAGAACGAGGTCACCTCGGTGTTCACCGCGCAGGAGGTCCAGTCGATCGTCGCGCGCTCGCAGGCGGAGGGGCTGCTGGAGGACGCCGGGGGGTTGCTCGTCGGGGCGATCGAGTTCAGCGACCGGACCGCGACGGACGTGATGGTCCCGGTCGAGGAGCTGGTCTCGGTGGCACAGGGCTGCACCGCCGACGACGTCGAGCACCTCGTCGCGCGGACCGGGTACAGCAGGTTCCCGGTCGTCGACGCGGACGGCGCACCGATCGGCTACCTGCACCTGAAGGACGTGCTCTACGCGGAGGGTGCCGAGCGGGGGCGGCCGGTGCCCTCCTGGCGGGTGCGCGCGCTGGCGCGGGTCGCGCCCGACGACGAGGTCGAGGCGGTGCTGGCGGCGATGCAGCGGACCGGGACGCACCTGGCTCGCGTGGTGCCGGACCACGGCGAAGACGGCGGCGACGGCGGCGAGGGGGTCGGCGGGGCGGCCCGCGGCGTGGTGTTCCTGGAGGACATCCTCGAGGAGCTCGTCGGCGAGGTGCGCGACGCGATGCAGCGTGACCAGGCCCGCTGACGCAACGGGAGACCGGCCGGGGAGGGCGCGGGACGAGGTCCCGTTTAGTCCGTTTTGTGACCTGGTACTTGGCTGAGCCTTGCCCGTCCGTTACTGTTCCGTAATCACCACGGGCAGAGCGCCGGGAGGTCCCCTGCTCGACGTGCGTCCGGTACGGTCGACGACGGTCCCGGACAGCGCTCGAGTCGCTCCCGTCGTCGCCGGTGGTGGTACCTCCTCGGCGGAGACGTCGATGCGCGGGCCTGTGTCCGGGCGGGGGTGAAGGAGCAGGTTCGAACGACCGTCCTCGGGCGGGAGCAAGGCGGAGGTGTCGTGCAGGTAGGGCGTTCCGGGTCGCGTGCCCCGTCGGCGACCCCGGCCCCGTCGCGGCGAGCGTTGCGCGAGGCCTCACGCCCGCCGCGCCGGACCTCGCCGTTGGCCCGTTGGTCGCCGCGTGCGGCCGTGCTCGCCGGCCTGGCCGCGGCCACGATCGCCTTCCCGGTGGTGAACGAGGCCTCGTCGTCGGCCACGCCGCAGGTGCGGGCCGAGAGCGCGGTGGTGCCGGAAGGGCCGTCCGCGTACGAGGTGCTCTCCTCGACCGCCGAGGAGGTCACGCCGACCACGTTGCTCGCCCCGATCGAGGGCGCCGTGCGCGTCTCCGACCCGGCGGCGAGCCGCAGCCTGGAACGCAGCCCGCTGCCCGGCTGTGACGGCGTTGCGCGGCCGGCCAGCTCGAACGGCCTGATCCCGACCTCCGACCTGTGCACGCTGTGGGACGGGGGCAACCTGCTGCGGGGCGACGCCGCCGTCGCGCTCTCGGAGCTGAACGAGACCTACCGGGCGACCTTCGGTCGGGACCTGTGCATCACCGACTCCTACCGGACCCTGGCGGCGCAGCGGCGGCTCTCCGCGACCAAGCCCGGTCTCGCTGCCACGCCCGGACGGTCGAACCACGGGTGGGGCCTGGCAATCGACCTGTGCGGCTCCGAGACCCGCAACGGCACGGTCATGTCCTGGCTGCGGGAGAACGGCCCCGTCTACGGCTGGGACAACCCCCACTGGGCCCGCCGGGGCGGCTCGGGCGCGTACGAGCCCTGGCACTGGGAGTACGTCCCCGGCACCACGGAACTGGGCACGAACTACTGACCCAAGCCGTGTTGATCATGC
Source organism: uncultured Actinotalea sp. (assembly GCA_964416715.1). Classification (GTDB taxonomy): domain Bacteria; phylum Actinomycetota; class Actinomycetes; order Actinomycetales; family Cellulomonadaceae; genus Actinotalea. The sequence goes on from CAYQFJ010000108.1 coordinate 5,715, forward strand.
AACTCGTCGCTGATCATGCAACTCGGCGGCGATCATGCAATTCGGCGGCGATCATGCAATTCGTCGCCGATCATGCAACTCGGCGGCGCGGGCATGGCGCGTTGCTCGATCACCGAGTTGCTCGATCACCGAGTTGCTCGATCACCACGTTGCTCGATCAACACGAGGGGCGCTTCGTCAAGGGTCGTAGGCCAGGAGGTCGCCGGGCTGGCAGTCGAGGGCTCGGCAGATCGCCTCGAGCGTGGTGAACCGCACCGCCTTGGCCCTGCCGCTCTTGAGGACGAACAAGTTCGCCGGAGTGATGCCGATCGCCTCGGAGAGATCGGCGACGCTCATCTTCTTCTTGGCCAGCTCCACGTCCAGGTTGACGACGATCGGCATCAGACGACCTCCGCCAGGTCCTGCTCCAGCTCGGTCGCCTTCTTGAGCAGCCCCCGCATGACGACCAGCAGCAGGGCGAGCCCGGTGCCGGTGACCGTGCCGGAGAAGAGCATGATCATGACACCGGGCGCCAGCGCCTGCGCCGCCTGGAGGATCACGAAGGCGGCGACGAGCAGGACGGTCGCCGCGAGCACGGAGCCGATGATCACGTCGACGAGCCGGAACGCCGACGGCCGGAAGATGCTGTCCCGCGCGACCATGGACAGCAGGCGCCAGACGCAGACCAGGGCCACCTGCACGCAGGCGATGACGGCGACGCAGCCGACGATCCCCGGCAGCCTCAGGTACCCGACCTCGGGGTTCGCCCGCGCGGTCTCGGCCGCGACGAGAGGGACGATGAGCACTTGCCCGACGACGGTGATCAGGGTGATCAGGACGATGCCCACCTTCGCGCCGACGACGGCGATCCGTTGCATGGCGTCTCCTATCGAATATCGATACCGTAGCATCGTTGATCGATAGTCACGGCCGCGGTGGCCAGGCAGCCTCGGTCGTGCGGGCGGCGGGCGCCGTCAGAGCAGCGTCGCGCCCCAGGTGACGGTGTGCTCCTCGCCCGGGGCGAGCCACACGAGGCGGTCCCCGGTGCGGAAGGCGTCGGCCACGCAGCTCATCGGCTCGGCCGCGACACCGGTGCGGCGGATGGCCGGCGGGTCGATGGCGTCCCCGGTGCAGATCTGCCAGGTGTCCATCGTCCCGTCCATCCAGACCGCGGCGGTGCGGCCGTCCGGGGCGGAGAGCCGGATCCAGGACAGGCCGTCGTCGTCCCGCAGCACGTCGACGTAGGCGTCGTCGAGCGCCAGGCCGCGCAGCGTGCGTGGCTCGGTGAGGTCGTAGGACCCGGTGGCCGGGGTGGTGCCGGTGGGCAGGAGTCGGTCGTCCACGGTTACCCGCGTGGTGGCGTCGAGCCGGATCGTGCACTCGTCCAGGGACGCCCCGCCGGGTGAGAGCCAGGGATGGAACCCGATGCCGTAGGGCGCGGACCGCTGCCCGAGGTTGGTCGCCGTCACGGTGACGCGCAGTCCCGCCGACGTGAGTCGATAGGTCGCGCGCAGCAACAGGTCGAAGGGGTACCCGGCACTGGGAGCGAGCCGGAGTCGGAGGGTCACGGCCTGTCCCGACCGGTGCGCGTCGTCGTCGGCGATCCCGCGAGCGGGTTCGGAGACTGGGTCCAGCAGCGACCAGCGCTGCCACATCGCCAGGCCGTGCAGCGCGGTGCCACGGCTGGGCTCGCTGATCGGGAGCTGGTACTCGACGCCGTCCACCGTGTAGCGCCCGTCCCGCAGCCGGTTGGGCCACGGTGCGAGCACGGCGCCGTGACCGGCGGGTGCCACCTCGTCGTCGTCGAACGGCGTGAACACGTCGCGGCCGCCGACGGCGTACCGGCGAACCTTCGCACCGACGTCGGTGATCGTGGCCTCCTGGTCGCCCAGGGTGATCGTGTACTGGTGGCCGGACAGGGGAGCGGCGGCGTTGGTGAGGTCGTGTGGCACGCGGACACGCTACCGGTCGCGGGTGTGCTCGCGCCGGGACGTCGCGGGTGCGGGCGAACGCCCGTGGGCGGCGCGGGCCGGCGCAGTCGGCCCGGTCGATCAGCCCGCGTCGAGGCGCTCCGCGAGCCGCTCGAGCTCGGCCGCCAGGTCCTGCAGACCCTGCTGGAGCCCGCCGCGCGCATCGGTCGCGGCGTCGTCCACCTGCTGCCTCGCCCTCTCCAGCGCCGAGGCGGCCTCGGCCCGGGCCTGCTCCGCCATCGGGCCCGCCGTACTGGTCGCGTCGTCCACGGCGGCGCGCGCCTGGTCGACCGCCTCCGACGCCGACCCGAGCGCCTCGTCGACCTTCTCCCGGGAGGTGCTGCCGAGCTCGGCGGCGTCGTCCGCGAGATCGCCGAGCCGGTCCAGCTCTGCGCGCGCGTCGTCGACCCCGCCGGCGATCTGCTCGCGCAGCCGGTCGAGGTCGGGTGCACCGCCGTCGTCCGAGCAGCCGGTGAGCAGCAGGCCGACGGCGACGAGGGCGAGCAGGTGCCGGAGGACTCGCCTCGTGGGCTGGGCCAGGACGGACACGCGTGCTCCTCGCGTCTCGTGGGGGTGGGGGAGGAACCAGTGTGCCGCGATTGTGTGCGGGTTCGCGCGCTGGGCGGTGGTCGAACGGGAGGTGCGCGCCGCGTGGGACCGGGTCCGGGCGATTGGTGCATACGGGTGAATCTGCCCTGGATTCACTATCCGGTGTTGCACCTTTGTCCGGATTGTGTGAACCTGTCCATGTCAGCGAGAAGGGCAAACTCACCGCGAGGTGAGGACGCAAAGCCACCGGGACCCCTGAGGTCGGCCGGGCTCACCGAACGACAAGGAGCAGTGAAGATGTCCCCTCAGACTTCCACCCCCACGCAGTCCGGCGCACTCCTCACGCCGTCCGAGGTCGCCAGCATGTTCCGGGTCGACCCGAAGACCGTGACCCGCTGGGCCAAGGCCGGCAAGCTCTCGGCGATCCGGACCCTCGGTGGCCACCGTCGGTACAGCGAGGATGAGGTCCGCGGACTGCTCACGGGCGTCATCCCGCAGCCGCACCGCTCCGAGGACTGAGCGCTCCCAGCTTTCTCTCGTTCGAGGCCCCGTCGACTCCGGTCGGCGGGGCCTCGTCGTCGGTCCGTGCTCGCGAGCACGGTGGAGGCCGCGATGCCGCCGCCGTCCGCGTCGGGGCTGCCCACGGTGCGACCATGGCTCGACGGCCTCCCTCGAGCGCATCACCGAGCTGCCCGGCCGGTGTTGTCGACGGTGCGGCGCGTCCTCGACTACCGGGCGGCTCAGCTTGGGGACGACCTTGCCCTCCACGCGGTCCACGCCACTGCCGGGTCTCGGACGGTCGCCGTCTCCGGTGCGAGCGGGCTGATCGGACGACAGCTGTGCGCGCTGTTGACCGGTGGAGGTCATCGGGTGCTGCGAGCCCTTGCTGCCCTCAGCTTGCTTCGGTATCCGTGCGCTGCGCGATCACCGGGTGCGGCACGGCCGCGTACAGGCGGGCCGAGGCCAGGGCGAGCCAGAGCCATCCGGCGAGCACCGCGAGCCACAAGAGGACGACACCGGCCGGAGGTGACTGGGCGAGTGCCGCGCCACCTGCGAACCCGACGAGGACGACTGCGGCGCACGCGACGCCGAGCCGAGCTTGACCGGCTTCCCCGCGCCCAGCCGCCCAGCGCGCGTACACGATTCCCGCGACAGCCAGGCACACGAAGCCGATGCCACCGAACAGCAGGTGCAGGATTCCGCTGGTCGATACGGCGTCGCCGGAGGAGCCCGGAGGAAACCCGGCTACCGGGTCGGGCGGGAACCCTCCGCTCAAGATCAGACAGACGCCGTACGCCCCGGTGAGCGTACCGATCGCGAGCCCGCGTCCGTTGCGGATCGTACGGAGCACGCCGTAGGCGGCCGCCAGCACCATCAGGCCCGTGAGGGTGAGGTTGGCTCGCTGCATCCACCCGTGCTCACCGAGGCTGAGCAGGCTCAACGCGTGCGTGCCGAGGTCGAAGCCGGGGCGGGTGAGCGCCAGGAGCACTCCGACGACCACGTAGAACGGGCCGGCGACGACGCCCCAGCCGAGCAGGCTGCGCGTGACCGCGGCACCGCGGTCGAAGGTCGAGGGATCGTGTGGCATGGGGGAGGACGCTAGCGCTGATTGAACTAGACTGTCTAGTACTCAGCTAGAGTCTCGACCATGACGTCCGGCCTCCCCCAGCGAGCCCTCGGGCGAACCGCGACCAAGCGGCGCGCGATCCTCACCGAGGCCACCGCGCTGTTCCTGCGCCATGGATTCCGCGGTACCAGCATGGACGAGGTCGCCGCCGCTGCGGGGGTCTCCAAGCAGACGGTGTACAAGCAGTTCACCGACAAGGAGAGCCTGTTCCGGGAGATCGTCGAAGGGGTCGGTGAGAACGCTCAGAACATCGTCGCGAAAATCGTGAGTGCTTTCGGTGAGAAGCCGGCGGTCACCCGCGACGAGCTGGAGGAGCGGCTCACCGGAGTCGCACGGGTGTATCTCGAAGAGGTGCTCCAGCCCCACGTGCTCTCCTTGCGGCGGCTCATCATCGGGGAGGCGGAGGAGTTCCCCGACCTGGCCGTGGACTACTACGAGAAGGCGCCGACGCGAGGGCTCGAGGTCATCGCGGAGGCTCTCATGCCGTACTTGGACTCCTGCATGCTCGTCGCCGACGACGCGCGCCTGGCCGCCGCGCACTTCGCCCATCTCGCGCTTTCCGTCGCCCAAGACCGGGCGATGTTCGTCCCGTCGGAGCTTCCGAGCCCTGGCGAGCGTGACCAGCTTGCGCGGGCGGCCGCTCGGGTGT
>CAYQFJ010000109.1:0-10272 GCA_964416715.1 uncultured Actinotalea sp.
GCAGATCGCGCAGGTGCTGGCCGGCTACACGCTGGGCGGCGCGGACCTGCTGCGCCGGGCCATGGGCAAGAAGAAGCAGGAGGTGCTCGACGCCGAGTTCGTGCCGTTCCAGGCGGGGATGCGCGAGCGGGGCTACTCCGACGCCGCGATCCAGGCGGTCTGGGACGTGCTGGTGCCGTTCGCCGGCTACGCGTTCAACAAGGCCCACTCCGCGGCCTACGGCGTCGTCTCCTACTGGACGGCGTACCTCAAGGCGAACTACCCGACCGAGTACATGGCGGCGCTGCTGACCTCCGTCCGCGGGGACAAGGACAAGTCCGCGCTGTACCTGGGCGAGTGTCGGCACATGGGCATCACCGTCCTGCCGCCGGACGTGAACTCCTCGGCCGCGAACTTCACCCCGGTCGGCGACGACATCCGGTTCGGTCTGGCCGCGGTGCGCAACGTCGGGGCGAACGTGGTCGAGGCGATCGTCGCCGCCCGGGAGGCCAAGGGCGAGTTCACCTCGTTCACCGACTTCCTCGACAAGGTCCCGGCGGTCGTGTGCAACAAGCGGACGATCGAGTCGCTGATCAAGGCCGGGTCGTTCGACCTGCTCGCCCCGAGCCGCCGCGCCCTGCTGCTCGTGCACGAGCAGGCCGTGGACGCGGTGGTCGGCGTCAAGCGACGTGAGGCCGAGGGGCAGTTCGACCTGTTCGCCGGCATGGGCGACGAGCAGGACCCGGACGGAGCGCTCTCGTTCGACGTCGAGGTGCCGGACGTGCCCGACTGGGACAAGAAGCAGCGCCTGGCCTTCGAGCGGGAGATGCTCGGGCTGTACGTGTCCGACCACCCGCTGGCGGGTCTGGAGCACGTGCTCGCGGCGTCGGCGGACTGCGCGGTCAGCACTCTGATGGCGGACGAGACCCGGGCGGAGGGCTCGATGGTCACGGTCTGCGGGCTGCTCACCTCCGTCCAGCGGAAGATCTCCAAGAACGGCAACCCGTGGGCCGCGGTCACCCTGGAGGACATCGACGGCGCGGTCGAGATCATGTTCTTCGGCGAGACCTACCTCGCGTACTCCACGGTGCTCGCCGAGGACAGCGTGGTCGCGGTGCGCGGCCGGGTGCGCCGGCGCGACGACGGGGTCCAGCTCCAGGCGGTCGAGGTCTGGCTGCCGGACGTCTCGACCGACGAGGCGCGGCCGGTGACCATCACGATGCCGGTCTCCCGGTGCACACCGCCGGTGGTCGAGCGGCTCAAGGAGATCCTCGCGACCCACCCGGGAGTCAACGAGGTGCACCTGCGGCTCACCCAGCCGGGCCGGTCCACGGTGATGCGCCTGGACGAGGGACTGCGGATCGAACGCTCCCCGGGGCTGTTCGGGGACCTCAAGGCGCTGCTCGGCCCCGGGTGCCTCGCCTCGTGATCCACCTGACCCCGGAGCAGCACGTCTTCGTCACCGAGCGCCACCTGGCGACCCTCACCACGCTGCGCCCGGACGGCACGCCGCACGTGGTACCGGTCGGTTTCACCTGGGACCCCGCGGCGGGCGTGCTGCGGATCACCACCAAGGACGGGTCGGCCAAGGTCCGGCACGTCGAGGCGGCGAACCCGGCCCGGGTCGCCGTCTGCCAGGTCTCCGGGGGGCGCTGGCTGACCCTCGAGGGCGTGGCCACCATCAGCCGGGACCCGGCGGAGATCTCCGAGGCCATGCGCCGGTACGCGACCCGGTACCGGGAGCTGGAGGCGGACCCGGACCGGATCGTGCTGCGGGTCGCCGTCGACCGGGTGCTGGGCTCGGACTACATGACCCGCTGAAGCGCCGTCACGCCGGACCGGCCCCGGTTCAGTCGACCCGGAAGGACTCCTCGCCGGACGGCAGCGCGACCTGCACGACGTCGCCGGTCACCAGGCGTCGTCCGCGCCGGGTCTCCACCTCCCCGTCGACCCGCACCTCCCCGGCGGTCAGCAGCGTCCGCGCGTGCGCCCCGGACTCGGCGACGCCCACGAGCTTGAGGAGCTGGCCGAGACGGATCCCGGACGCGCTCACCGGCTGCGGTCCCATGCCGACCAGTCTGCCGCACACCTAGACTTCGACAGGTGATCTCCCGAATCGACCTGCGTGACCGCGCCCTGACCGCATCCGGGCTGCGCGCCGTCCTGCCCCGGCCCGATCTCGACGTGGCCGGGGCGGCCGACGTCGTGGCCCCGATCCTCCAGGAGGTGCGCACCGGTGGCGCGGCCGCGCTGCGCGACCTCGCCGAGCGGTTCGACGGCGTGCGCCCCACCCACCTGCGGGTCCCCGCCGAGGCCCTCGAGCTCTCGCTCGCCGAGCTCGACCCCGCGGTCCGTGCGGCGCTGGAGGAGTCGATCCGCCGGGTGCGCGCCACGCACGCCGCCCAGGTGCCGCAGCCGTTCACCGTCGACCTCGGCCCCGGGGCGCAGGTGCGCCAGCGCTGGCTCCCGGTCGGCCGGGTCGGCCTGTACGTGCCCGGCGGGCTCGCGGTCTACCCGTCGTCGGTGGTGATGAACGTCGTGCCCGCCCAGGAGGCCGGCGTCGCCTCCCTGGTGGTGGCCAGCCCGCCCCAGCGGGAGAACGACGGCCTGCCCAACCCGACGGTGCTGGCGGCCTGCGCGCTGCTGGGCGTGAGCGAGGTGTACGCCGTCGGTGGTGCCCAGGCGGTGGCGATGCTCGCCTACGGCGCCGCCGGCGAGCCGGGCACCGCCGACGACGCCGAGCTGTGCGCCCCGGTGGACGTGGTCACCGGACCGGGCAACCAGTACGTGACCGCCGCCAAGCGCCTGGTCCGCGGCGTGGTCGGGATCGACTCGGAGGCCGGACCCACCGAGATCGCGATCCTGGCCGACGCCGGGGCGGACCCGGTGCACGTGGCCGCGGACCTGATCTCCCAGGCCGAGCACGGCCCGACGTCGGCCTCCGTCCTGGTCACCGACTCGACCGAGCTCGCCGAGGCGGTCGACCGGGTCCTCCCGGAGCTCGTGGCGGCCACCCGGCACGCCGAGCGCATCGCGGTGGCGCTGGGCGGCCCGCAGTCCGCGATCGTCCTGGTGGACGGCCTGGACCAGGGCCTGGAGGTGGTCAACGCCTATGGTGCCGAGCACCTGGAGGTCCAGACCGCCGACGCCGCCGGTGTGGCCGAGCGGGTGACCAGCGCCGGGGCGGTCTTCGTCGGCCCGTACTCGCCGGTGTCGCTCGGGGACTACATGGCCGGCTCCAACCACGTCCTGCCCACCGGCGGCTGCGCCCACTACGCGAGCGGCCTGGGGGTGCACAGCTTCCTGCGCGCCGTGCAGGTGGTGGACTACGACGCCGACGCCCTCGCCACGGTCGCCGACCGGGTCGTGGCCATCGCCGACGCCGAGAACCTGCCCGCCCACGGTGAGGCGGTGCAGCTGCGGTTCGGCGGCCGTGACCCGCGACGGGTCGAGGGCTGACCGTGCCCGTCCTGGAGGCCGTCGGCTGGTTCGGCTCCGCCGTGCTCGTCGTGTCCCTGGCGCAGACCCGGGTGATGCGGTTCCGGGTGCTCAACGCGGCCTCGTGCGCGGTGCTCATCGGCTACAACGCGGCGATCGCGGTGTGGCCGATGGCCGCGGTCAACGTGGTGCTGCTGGTGATCAACCTGGTCGTGATCACCAGACTGCTTCGACGCCGGCACGACGCGCGCGTCTACGAGGCGGTGCCGATCGGTGTCGACGAGCCGTTCCTCGCCCGGCTGCTGCAGCGGCACCAGGACGACATCACCGCGTTCAACCCGCACCTGCCCGAGGACGCGCCGGCCGTCGCGGACCACGCGTTCCTGGTGAGCACGCACGACCGCGTCGTGGGGATCGTGCTGTCCCGGCAGGGTACGGACCCGGCCGAGCAGGAGGTCCTGCTGGACTACGTGCTGCCGGAGTTCCGGGACTTCACCCCGGGGGAGTTCGTGTTCCGTCCGGGCGGACCGTTCACCGAGCTGGGGGTCCGCCGCGTGGTGGCCTCACCGGGGATGCTCGCCTCCGAGCGGTACCTGCGCGCCGTCGGCTTCGTCGAGCAGGAAGGTCGCCGGGTCCTCGAGCTGGCCTGACTACGATCGGGGCGTGACCTCCCGACCGCTCACCGGTGCACCCGCGGGCTCTGCCGCCCCCTCGGGTGCTTCTGCATCCTCGCAGCCGGCACCTCCTGGCTCCTCCGGGTCCGAGGTGCCCGCCGGGCGCGGGGGGACGGCCGGGCGCGGGCTGCCGCTGCGGGACGAGCTGCGCGGGATCGAGCCGTACGGTGCCCCTCAGCTCGACGTCCCGGTGCTGCTCAACGTCAACGAGAACCCGTACCCGCCCTCGGAGCGGGTCGTGGCCGACGTCGCGGCCGCGGTCGCCGAGGCGGCGCGGGGGCTGAACCGGTACCCCGACCGGGAGTTCCTCGACCTGCGCCGGGACCTGGCCGCCTACCTGGCCACGGAGTCCGGCGTGTCGCTCGCACCCGAGCAGGTGTGGGTGGCGAACGGGTCGAACGAGATCATGCTGCACCTGCTGCAGGCCTTCGGCGGGCCCGAGCGGACCGCGCTGTCGTTCGCACCCACCTACTCGATGTACCCCGAGTACGCACGGGACACCTCGACCGCGTGGGCGGTGGGACGCCGGGCCGAGGACTTCACGCTCGACGTCGCCGAGGCGGCCGACCTGATCGCCGAGCACCGGCCCACGGTCGTCCTGCTCGCCAGCCCGAACAACCCGACCGGGACGGCCCTGCCGTTCTCCGACGTCCGGGCGGTGCTGGCGGCGGCCGACGACGTCCACGGCGGCTGCGTCGTCGTCGTGGACGAGGCCTACGCGGAGTTCCGGCGGCCCGGGGTCCGCTCGGCGCTGGAGCTGCTCGCCGAGCACCCGAACCTCGCGGTCACCCGCACCATGTCCAAGGCGTTCGGGCTGGCCGGCGCCCGGGTGGGTTACCTGGCCGCCGCGCCGGCGCTGGTGGACGCCCTGCGCGTGGTCCGGCTGCCCTACCATCTGTCAGGGGTGACCCAGGCGGTGGCCAGGGTCGCGCTGCGGCACTCGGCCGAGCTCATGGCCCAGATCGGTTCCCTGCGCGAGCAGCGGGACGAGCTGGTCACGTGGTTGCGTGCCCGAGGGCTGCGGGTCGCCGAGTCGGACGCGAACTTCGTCCTGTTCGGCACGTTCGAGGACCGGCACGCGGTCTGGCAGGCTCTGCTGGACCGCGGTGTGCTGATCCGGGAGACCGGACCGGAAGGCTGGCTGCGGGTGTCGATCGGCACCCCGGCGGAGACGGCGGCGTTCAAGGACGCGCTGGTGGAGGTGGCGGGACTGTGAGCCAGACGGCGGAACCAGCGACGCGCGGTGGCGCGGGACGCACCGCGCGCGTGGAGCGGACGACCTCGGAGTCGACCGTGCTCGTCGAGCTCGACCTCGACGGCACCGGGCGCACCGAGGTCTCGACCGGCGTGCCGTTCTACGACCACATGCTCACGGCCCTGGGCAAGCACTCGCTGATCGACCTGACCGTCCGGGCCACCGGCGACGTGGAGGTCGACGCCCACCACACCGTGGAGGACGTCGCGATCTGCATCGGTCAGGCGCTGCGCGACGCGCTCGGTGACAAGGCGGGCATCGCCCGGTTCGGCGACGCGCTGGTGCCGCTGGACGAGGCGTTGGCCCAGGCCGTGGTCGACGTGTCCGGCCGGCCCTACCTGGTGCACTCCGGCGAGCCCGCCGGGCAGGAGTACCACCTGATCGGCGGGCACTTCACCGGCTCGCTGACCCGGCACGTGTGGGAGTCGGTCGCGCACCACGCGCAGATCGCGCTGCACGTGCGGGTGCTCGGCGGGCGCGACCCGCACCACATCGTCGAGGCGCAGTTCAAGGCGGTGGCCCGTGCGCTGCGCGCCGCCGTCGAGCCCGACGGGCGGGTGACCGGCGTCCCTTCCACGAAGGGCGCTCTGTGAGTGAACCCGTGAGCGGACCGACGAACGAGCCGCCCGAGGAGCCGGGACTCCCGGCCGCAGCGCTCGTGCTCACGCAGGCCGCGGTGGCCGACGGGCTCGCCGCGGCCTGCGCGCTGAGCAAGGTCCCGGTCGACGCCGTCCCGACGCCGATCGGGGTGATCGCCTCCTGCCGCTCCACCGGGGTCGGTGCCCCCGAGCTCGCGGCGCAGGTGGTCTCCCAGGTGCTCGGCCCGACGCCGGTCGTGCTGCTGGTCCAGCGGGACGGGCGGATGACCGCGGGCCGGTGGTCGGGCGGGCGTCAGGACGAGGAGCTGTCGCCGGCGCTGGTGCTCGACGGGGCGCCGCCGGAGGTCGAGGACCTGCTGCTGGGCCGCGCGGACGCCGCGGACCTGCCCGGGACGGTGACCTCGGTGGGCATGGGCCGGTGGAGGGCCATGCGCATCCTCGGGGCGACCGCCCGTCAGGCGCGGCGGCGACGCCGGGGCGGACCGGACGGCGCCTGAGGCCCCATAGACTCGTGACGTGAGCAGCCCGAGCGTCGTCGTCCTGGACTACGGCTTCGGCAACGTCCGCTCGGCCGTGCGCGCGCTCGAGCGCGCCGGGGCGAGAGTCGAGCTGACCGCCGACGTGGACGCCGCGGCCCGGGCCGACGGCCTGGTCGTCCCCGGCGTCGGAGCGTTCGCGGCGGTGATGGCGGGGCTGCGCGCGGTACGGGGTGACCAGGTCATCGACCGACGCCTCGCCGGCGGCCGTCCGGTCCTGGGCATCTGCGTGGGCATGCAGGTGATGTTCGACGCGGGCGAGGAGCACGGGGTCCGCACCGAGGGGCTCGGCCAGTGGCCGGGGACCGTCGAGCGGCTCCCGGCGCCCGTGGTCCCGCACATGGGGTGGTCCACCGTGCGCACCTCCCCGGGCAGCGTCCTGTTCGACGGGCTGGACGGCGAACGGTTCTACTTCGTGCACTCCTACGCGGCACGGTCGCTCGGGCCGCTCGGTGCCGGACGCTTCACCCCACCCGTGGTCACCTGGGCCGACCACGGAGGGCCGTTCGTCGCCGCCGTCGAGAACGGGCCGCTGGCGGCCACCCAGTTCCACCCCGAGAAGTCCGGAGACACCGGTGCACACCTGCTGGCGACCTGGGTCGCCGGCCTGAGAGGACAGTGATCGACCCCATGACCAGCACATCCGCCACCGCCGGGCCCCGGCTCGAGCTCCTGCCCGCGGTGGACGTCGCCGCCGGCCAGGCCGTACGCCTGGTGCAGGGCGAGGCCGGGTCGGAGACGTCCTACGGCAGCCCGCTGCAGGCGGCGCTGGACTGGCAGGCCGGCGGTGCGGAGTGGATCCACCTGGTCGACCTGGACGCGGCCTTCGGGCGCGGGTCCAACGCCGCGCTGCTCGCCGAGGTCGTCGACGCGCTGGAGGTGCAGGTGGAGCTCTCCGGCGGTATCCGGGACGACGAGTCGCTGCAGCGCGCGCTGGCCACCGGGTGCCGACGGGTCAACCTGGGCACCGCGGCGCTGGAGAACCCCGAGTGGACCGCGCGGGTGATCGGCGAGCACGGGGACGCGATCGCCGTCGGGCTGGACGTCCGGGGCACGACCCTCGCGGCCCGGGGGTGGACGCGCGAGGGCGGGGACCTCTGGGAGGTGCTGGACCGGTTGGACGCCGCGGGGTGCGCACGCTACGTGGTGACCGACGTGACGAAGGACGGCACGTTGCGCGGCCCCAACCTCGACCTGCTGCGCGAGGTGTGCGGCCGCACCGACGCACCGGTGGTGGCCTCCGGCGGCATCGCCACGCTGGACGACCTGGTGGCGCTGCGCTCACTGGTGCCCGAGGGGGTGGAGGGCGCGATCGTCGGCAAGGCCCTGTACGCGGGTGCCTTCACCCTGCCCGCCGCGCTGGACGTCGCCGGCCGGTCGTAGTGGGAGGGTCCGGCCGCGCCCTGCCTCCGTCGTCCACGTTCGCCGGGGACGACGGCTCGGCCGACCCGGGGCTCGCGGCCGCGCTGGCCGCGTACGGGCACGACGGCTCCGGGCCGACGACGCAACCACCCGCCGCCGGCCTCCCGCGGGTGGTGGAGGCCCTCGCCACCGCCCGGGTGCTGGTGCCGGTCGTCGCCGGTCTGGAGACGAGCGAGGTCACCGAGGCGGGTCTGGAGATGGACAAGGAGGCGTCGGCGGCCGTCGTCGCGCTGCGTGCCCCGGACGGGCGCACGGCACTGCCGGTGTTCACCTCCGTCGACGCGATGACCCGTTGGCGCCGCGACGCCAGGCCGGTCGCGGCCGAGGCGGCCCGCGCCGCGACGTCGGCGATCCAGGAGGGCTGGGAGGTGCTGGTCGTCGACCCGGCCGGGCCGGTCACCGTCGTCGTGCCCCGGCCCGCGGTGCGCGCCCTCGCCTCGGGCACGCGCTGGGAGCCGGCGGTGCGCTCGGGGGCCGTGGCTGGGGAGGTGCGCGACGCCGTCGCCCGCCTGGCGGAGGTCGAGCACGTCGTCGCCGCGCTCGCCGAACCGGGCCGGTCGGCCGAGGTGGCCGTGGTCCTCGCGGTGCGGCCGGGGCTGGGCCGGGACCGGCTCGACCGGGTGCTCGGTCAGGTCAACGGACGGCTCGCCGCCGACCCGACGGTGGTCGAGAGGGTCGACTCGATCGAGCTGAGGGTCACGTCGGCAGAGGGGTAGGTCGCCGGGCCGACGGTCCGGAACGGGTCAGCGCCGGCGACGCCGCGCCCAAGCCACGGCCAGCGCGACGACCGCGACCACGACCTGCCCGCCGAGGATGGCGCGGGCGAGGTCGAGGGCGGGCTCCCAACGCACCTGGCTCCCGCTGACGACGTAGACCCCGATGGGTCGGACCTGCACACCGAAGCCGCCGCCCTCGCCCGATCCGGTGCCGGCGCCCTGCGCGCGGTTGCCCGGGGTGCCGCCGTCGAGCGAGCCGCTGCCGTACCCCTCTCCCGCCCCTCCGGCGACCCGCGCCACCGGCACGATCGTCACACCGTCGCGCACGATGGGCTCACCGAAGGCACGGCGCACGTGCAGCGTGTCGGCGGCGACGCGGGTCACCCGGCGCCGACCCGGCGAGCGCTTGTCGTGCGTGCCGCCCGCCGCGTCGGGGGCCGAGGAGCCGGAGGTGCCGCGATCTGTGTCCATCGACCCATCGTGCCGCGGGCTCACGCGGCAGTACAGGCGGTCGTCGGGGTGAACGCGGCGTCGTCGGCCAGCAGCGACCTCAGGGTGCTCACCGGCACGATGAAGCTCTGACCCGCGGCGTTCTTCGCGTACACCACGCCGACCACACGCCCGTCCTCGTCCAGCACGGCCGAGCCGGAGCTCCCGGGCTCCACCGGGGCGTCCGTGACCAGCACCTCGCCGAGGTTCTCGTTGAGCGGGTCCGTCGTCGCGCCGATGACCTGCCCCGTCGTCATCGTGAGGGCACCTCCCTGCGGGTAGCCGACCACGGTCACCGCGTCGCCGCGGACCGGGTCGGCGTCGGCGAGCTCGGGGGAGGTCGGCAACGGCTCGGCGGTCCGGACCAGGGCGAGATCGGCGATCGCAGCGGTGCTGGCGGCGGTCACGTCGATGTCCCGGCCGTCGTAGGTCGACACCTGCAGCTCGACGCTGTCGGTCACCACGTGCCGGTTCGTGATCAGTGTCGTCTCGTCGATGGCGAAGCCCGACCCGGTGGACAGCGTGCCGCAGCCGACGTTGCGGATCCGCACCGCCATGCGCTCGACGGCGTCGAACCCGTCCGGGGAGAGGTTGCCGACCCCCGAGGGCTGGACCACCGGCGCCTCGCTCGGCACGAGCTCGGTGACCGGCGGACCGGGCATCCGCGGGAACTCCTCGACGAAGGAGCAGGCCGCCAGCGAGCCGAGCAGGGCGAGCGCGGCCGCCGCCGCAGCCGACCGCCGGACGGTCCGGCTGTTCACCGGGTCACCGGGCCAGCTCGCTCTGCAGCGAGATGTTGGCCTCGCGCGCACCCTCGCAGAGCTCGTGCACCTGGTCGATCGCCTCCTGGTTCGGCGGGAGCGCCTCGCCGGTCTCGGCGAGCTCGATCTGGGTCTCCAGGAAGGCGATGAGCTGGTTCTGCCCCTGGACGCACTGGTCCAGGGCGAAGGCGACCTGACCGGCCGCGACGGTCACCCGCTCCTGGTAGTCGGCGATCTGGCGCTGCGCCTCGCGGTCGTCGGCGGCGGCCGCCTTCTCGTTGGCGAGCTCGATGATCCGGTCCTGGGCCGTCGCGAGCTGTGCACGCACCGCCTCCAGCTCGGCCTCGAGCCCGGCGAGCTCGGCCTGGCGGGCGGCCAGCTCCGTGCCGACGTCCTGGCCGGC
>CAYQFJ010000110.1:0-9816 GCA_964416715.1 uncultured Actinotalea sp.
ATGGCCGCGCGGACCTCCGGGTTGTCCCAGTTCAGGTCGGGCTGCTCGGGGAGGAAGAGGTGGAGGTACCACTGCGACGTTGCCTCGTCCCACGTCCACGCCGGGCCGCCGAAGGCGGATCGCCAGTTGTTCGGCGGCCCGCCGTCGCGGCCGTCCCGCCAGACGTACCAGTCGCGCATGCGCGAGCCGCGCGAGCGCCGCGATTCGAGGAACCAGGGGTGGAGGCTCGAGGTGTGGTTCGGCACCCAGTCGAGCAGGACGCGGATCCCCCGCGCGTGGGCTCTCTCGACGAGCTCGTCGACGTCGGCGATGGCGCCGAAGATCGGATCGACGTCGCAGTGGTCGACGACGTCGTACCCGAAGTCGTGCATGGGGGACCGGTAGAACGGTGACAGCCAGATCGCGTCCACGCCCAGGTGGTGCAGGTGGTCCAGCCGAGCGGTGATGCCCGGCAGGTCGCCGATGCCGTCGCCGTCGGCGTCCGCGAACGAGCGCGGGTAGACCTGGTAGATCACGGCGGTACGCCACCAGGAGGGCTGTCCGGGGGTCGCGGCGTGCACCGGCTCGGGCAGGTGGGCGGGCAGGTCGAGGGCGTACGGGGTCTGAGTGGTCACGATCTTCCGGTCTCGATCAGGTGGCGGGCACGGTGGCCTCGGAGGGCGGCGCCAAGGCTGCGAGCGTCGCGAGGAGCTCGCGGCAACACTATGCGACAAGGCTCTGGCGACGGCGCGCGTCTCGACGGGCAGACGACCGGTGCCGGCCCGACGACGCGGCACCGTCGCTAGGGTTGACGCCGTGCCAGAGCACTCCGGATCCCGGGCCGGGACCTACACAGACGCCGACCGTGAGCGCTGGCTCGCCGAGCCTCCCAAGAGCAAGCAGCGCACCCCGTTCGAGCGGGACCGGGCCCGTATCTTGCACTCGTCCGCGCTGCGCCGGCTGGGCGCCAAGACGCAGGTGCTCGGCCCCGGGAGCGACGACTTCGTACGGACCCGGCTGACGCACACCCTGGAGGTCGCCCAGGTGGGGCGCGAGCTGGGCAAGTCCCTGGGCTGTGACCCGGACGTGGTCGACGCCGCGTGCCTGGCGCACGACCTCGGGCACCCGCCCTTCGGGCACAACGGGGAGCGTGCTCTGGCCGAGGCCGCCGTGGACATCGGCGGCTTCGAGGGCAACGCGCAGACGCTGCGGCTGCTGACCCGGCTCGAGCCGAAGGTGGTGGACCGGGGTACCGGCCGGGCAGCGGGGCTGAACCTGACCCGCGCGAGCCTCGACGCCTCGGTCAAGTACCCCTGGCGGGCCGCGGCGGCGCCCTCCCGCCCGGACGGGACGGCGTCGGGCAAGTTCGGGGTGTACGAGGACGACGAGGAGGTCTTCGCGTGGTTGCGCCAGGGGGCGCCGGGGCAGGTGCGCTGCCTGGAGGCCCAGGTGATGGACCTCGCGGACGACATCTCCTACTCGGTGCACGACGTCGAGGACGCCGTCGTGGGTGGCCGGTTGGACCTGATGTCGCTCGACGACCCGGACGTGCGCGACCGCGTCGCCTCCGAGGTGCACGTCTGGTACGGCAGCGCCGTCACCGACGACCAGCTCCACGAGGCCATGGAGCGCCTGCCGCGGGTGGAGAGCTGGGTCCGCGGCTACGACGGGTCACGCCGGGCGCTGGCCGCCTTGAAGGACCTCACCAGCCAGCTCATCGGCCGGTTCTGCGGTGCCGCGATCGACGCGACCCGCGGGGTCTACGGGCCCGGCCCGCTGACGAGGTACGACGCCGAGCTGGTGGTCCCGGACGGTACCCTCGCCGAGATCCTGCTGCTCAAGGGTCTGGCGGTGACCTTCGTCATGGCGCCCCGCGAGCAGGAACCGCTGTATCGCAGGCAGCGAGAGATCCTCGCCGACCTCGTCGACGTGCTGTCCGACCGCGCCCCCGTGGCGCTGGAGACCCCGTTCGCGGCCGACTGGGAGCGCGCGTCCGACGACGCCGCGCGGCTGCGGGTGGTGATCGACCAGGTCGCCTCGTTGACCGACGTCAGCGCCGGCGTCTGGCACGCGCGGCTGGTGCACCCCATGCGGTCCTGGGGTCGCGGTCCCGACCTCGCCCGACCTCGCCCTCGGGGCGGTGCGGGTCGCTGACGGGTCAGCCCGTCGCCTGCGCGGCCATCCACTCGTCGGTCCGGCGCTGCATCTCCGCCTCGGTGAGATCCTCCAGGTGCTGCGAGAGGAACCACCGGTGGCCGAAGGGGCAGCGCAGCGTGGCGGTTCGGTCGCCGTGGAACTGGTCCGCGGGCTCGCTCACCGCCGTTGCGCCCGCGGCGACCGCCCGCGTGAAGGCGGCGTCGACGTCGGGCACGTCCAGGGTGATCGAGGTGTGCGTCGGACCGTCCGGGGTCGGAGCGACACCGCCGAGCTCCGGCCACTGCTCGGCGACGGTCATGAGGCTGTTGCCGATCCGCACCTCGGAGTGCACGACGGCGTCGCCCATCACGACACGGGACTCGGTCACCGCACCGAAGGCGCGGGCGTAGAAGTCGAGGGCCGACGCGGCGTCCTCGACCGACAGGTTGACGTGGACGGTCTGACGGTCCGCGCGCGCGGCCGTGGGGGCGGTGCTCATGGTTTCCTCCGTGGTACGCCGTGTGGTGCGTGGGCGGTGAGTGCCGTGCTTGGTGAGTGCCGTGCTTGGTGAGTGGGGGTGACGCGTCCAGCATGGTGTCGGTGACCTGGTGCAGTCTTGGACTAATGCGACAGGACGAGGACGTGGACCGCACCGGTGCCACCGCGAGCACCGCCGGGATCGTCGAACCGGCGGCGGCGACGCGCGCCTTCACGCTGGTGCGCGTCCCGCCCGCCGACGACATCGCCCACCTGGTCGAGAGGCACTGGGTCCTGGGGTGGGACCTCGCGGCCGGAGAGTCCTTCACGCAGGTCGTGGTGCCTCACCCGTGCGTG
This sequence comes from uncultured Actinotalea sp., assembly GCA_964416715.1. Taxonomy (GTDB): domain Bacteria; phylum Actinomycetota; class Actinomycetes; order Actinomycetales; family Cellulomonadaceae; genus Actinotalea. Next base: position 2,950 of record CAYQFJ010000110.1, read on the forward strand.
AACCTGGTCGTGGAGGAGGACGGGACGGCCGTGCACGGCATCCCCGCGGGGCTGTTCGCCCGGACGCTCACCGGGCACGGGATCGTGGTCGGGACCAAGTTCCGTCCCGGCGGTTTCCGGCCACTGTACGGTCGGCCGATGACCGGCCTGCGGGCCAGGTCCGTCCCCGTTGCGACGCTGCTGGGACCCGCGTCCCGGGAGCTGGAGCCCGAGCACGGCGGGCGTGAGGTCCTGGCGGTTGCCGGCCGTGACCCTGCGGCCGCCGTGCGCGAGGTCGAGCGGGTGCTGCGAGGGCTGTCCCCGTTCGACCACGTCGTGCGGTCCCCGGACAGCCGGCTGGCCAAGGTGGACGAGGTGTTCCGGACCGTGCTGTCGCGAGACGTCGCCGACCTCACCAGGGTTGCGGACCTGGCGGACGCCGTCGGCCTCTCCCGGCGCGGTCTGGAGCGGTTGCTGCGCGACTACGTCGGGGTGTCGCCCAAGTGGGTGCTGCAACGTCACCGGGTGCACCTCGCGGCAGAGCTGCTCGCGGCCCGGCCGGATCGCGAGCTCGCGTCGCTCGCGGTCGAGCTGGGCTACTTCGACCAGGCGCACTTCGCCCGGGACTTCGCGGCGGCGTTGGGCACCCCGCCGGCGGCCTACGCCCAGCGTTGTGCGCGCGCAATCGAGCGGGTGGCCACCGCCTAGACTCGCGGGGTGGCAGGACTGATCCGACGCGAGGACGTGGCGGCCGTCCGCGAGCGCGCGAAGATCGAGGAGATCGTCGGCGAGCACGTGACGCTCAAGCCGGCCGGCGTCGGGTCCATGAAGGGCCTGTGCCCGTTCCACGACGAGAAGTCGCCGTCGTTCCACGTGCGTCCGCACGTCGGGCTGTGGCACTGCTTCGGCTGCGGCGAGGGTGGCGACGTCATCTCCTTCCTGCAGAAGATCGACGGTCTGGGCTTCGCCGAGGCGGTCGAGCACCTGGCCGGTCGGGTCGGCATCCAGCTCCGGTACGAGGACGGCGGGGCGGTGCGGCCGGGGGAGGAGCCCGGGCGGCGTCAGCGGATGCTCGAGGCTCACCGGGCCGCGGCCGCGTACTTCGCCGAGCAGATGCTCACGCCCGAGGCGGAGATCGGGCGGAGGTTCCTGGCCGAGCGCGGCTTCGACCGTGAGGCGGCCGAACGCTTCGGGGTGGGCTACGCCCCCAAGGGCTGGGACAACCTGCTGCGTCACCTGCGCGGCCGCGGCTACACCGAGGCCGAGGTGCTGGCCACCGGGATGATGAGCCAGGGCAACCGCGGGATGTACGACCGGTTCCGCGGGCGGCTGATCTGGCCGATCCGGGACGTGACCGGCGACGTCGTCGGCTTCGGGGCGCGCAAGCTGCACGAGGAGGACCAGGGCCCCAAGTACCTCAACAGCCCGGAGACGGTCCTGTACAAGAAGGCGCAGGTGCTCTACGGCATCGACCTGGCCAAGCGGGAGATCGCGCGGAACAAGCAGGTCGTCGTGGTGGAGGGGTACACCGACGTGATGGCCGCGCACCTGTCCGGGGTGCCGACGGCGGTGGCGACCTGCGGGACGGCGTTCGGACCGGACCACGCGCGGGTGGTGCGCCGGCTGCTGGGGGACACCTCGGCCGGTGCCGGTGTGCAGCTGTCCTCCGGCACGTCGGTGGGTGGCGAGATCATCTTCACCTTCGACGGCGACGCTGCGGGGCAGAAGGCGGCGCTGCGGGCGTTCGGAGAGGACCAGCGGTTCTACGCCCAGACGTTCGTGGCCGTCGAGCCGGACGGGATGGACCCGTGCGACTTGCGGCTGGCTCGTGGGCCGGAGGCGGTGCGCGCGCTGGTTTCCGGACGGCAACCGCTGTTCGAGTTCGTGATCCGCTCCACCCTGCGCGCGCACGACCTCGACACCGCCGAGGGGAGGGTCAACGCGCTGCGGGCGTCCGCGCCGATCGTCGCGGGGATCCGGGACACCGCGCTGCGGCCGGAGTACACGCGGATGCTCGCCGGCTGGCTCGGCATGGAGGCGGCATCGGTACGCGAGGCGGTTGCCGGTGCGGTCCGCGCGACCGCGCGTCGGGGAGGACGGCGGGACGGCGACGGCCGTGCACATGGCGGACGCGGCCGACCGGGCGACCAGCGCGACGGGATGATGCCCGGGCCGGGGCCGGGGCCGGGGCCGGGCGAGCGTGGCGTCGGTGGCGACGACGCGACGTCGGGCGGGCCGGGACGTGTGGCCTCGCCGGACCGGAGCGACCCGGTCGCGCGGCTCGAGCGCAGTGCGCTGGAGGCGGTGCTGCAGCACCCGCGGAGCGTGGACGCCGAGGCCTTCGACGCGCTGGCGTCCGACGCCTTCAGCGTCCCGGCGTTCCGCGCCGTGCACGAGGCGATCCGTGCCGCCGGTGGCCTGGCGGCACTGAGCGGTGAGGCGGCCTGGGTCGAGCAGGTGCGGGACGAGGCGGCGGCACCGGTCGCCGGACTGGTCACCGAGCTCGCGGTCAGCCCGCTGCCGGAGGACCGTCCCGAGGCGGTCGACGACTACGTGCGCGGTGTGGTGGACGCGCTGGTCGACCTGGGCCTGACCAGGCAGATCGCCGACGCCCGCGGGCGGCTGCAGCGGATGGACCCGGTGGCCGAGGCGGACACCTACGGAGAAGCGTTCGCCGAGCTGGTCGCGTTGGAGGGGCGCCGTCGGGCCCTGCGCGCCGCGGACTGAGCGCCGCTCGAGCGCGTGCACGTCGGTGGTGTTGCTCCCTCGGTTGGACTCGAACCAACAACCGTCCGATTAACAGTCGGAAGCTCTGCCTATTGAGCTACGAGGGATCGCGGTTGGACATGCTACCCGATGGAGGGCGCCGAGCCCGACGTCGTTCGCCCGCCGTGGGGTGTCCTCATCGAGGCCGTGAGGCGTCCTCCTCAAGGGCCGTCAGGAGAGACCGACGGCGTCACGCACCCTGGCTTCCGCGGCGTCGACCTGCGCGGCCGTGGCGGGGTCGGTGAGGTCCACGTCGCCGGTGCCGAGCACCTGTGTGACCAGGGTGCCGTCGGCCGTGCGCCGGGCTGCGACCCGGACGAGGGAACCGGTGCGCAGCTTCACCTGCTCGGTGTGCACCACGGAGGATTGCACACGCTCGTGGACGGTCCGCGCCAGGGCGACCGCGTGGTCAGGAACCAGGTGCAGCACAGTGGGACGCGCGCCGTCGACCCAGGTGACCATCAGCTCGTCGGTGTCGGCGTCGAGCCGCGCCCCGTCGACGTCCGACCACTCGCGCGAGACCGGTGGGTCGGCCGCCTTGGCCACGTACAGCGCGGTGGTGGTGGCGACGGCCCACCCGTCGGTCAGCTCCGCTCCCGCCAGCACGCGCTCGCCCCGGCGCAGGCTGAGTCTGCGCCGGACCTCGTCCGGCACGTGCGAGCGCCCGCCGAGTGCCATGGCTCCAACCTATCGGGCGGTAGCCTTGGCGCTCGCGGGCCAGTAGCTCAGCCGGTCAGAGCAGCGGACTCATAATCCGTCGGTCGCGGGTTCAAGCCCCGCCTGGCCCACCCGGCCCGTCAGCCCTGCGAGAGCATCGCGGTGGCCAGGAACATCAGCGAGCCGACGGCGAGCCCGGCGACGGCGTAGCGGAAGGTGCGGCGCTCCGCGTCGGGGCGGCCGTCGCGGCCGTGCCGGAAGGCAAGGACCAGCAGCGCTGCACCTCCGAGGGTCAACACAGCGCCCAGGACCAGAGTGAGGATCTGCACACCCTCAGTCTGCCCGACGCGGATCCTCCCTCTGCGGTCGACGTGTCGACGGTCAGTCCGTGGCGTGCCGGACGTTGTCGGAGGCCGAACGGACGGCGTCGGTCACCTTTTCCTTGATGACCGGAGCCCTGTCCTTGACGAACTCGGCGGCCCGCTTCTGGCCGTCGGCGACCGTCTCCTGGACCCGAGGGTCATCCCAGACGTTCTTCGCCTGGTCGCGGAGCTTGTCGAGCTTCTCGCGGCCCGCCTCGGTGCCGAGCAGGTAGCCGATCGCTCCGCCGACCAGGAAGGCTGCCGTGGCGCGCATGTTGGGGGTCTCCTCAGGACGTCGGTGAGGGCGACCGGGGCGGCCGCCTGCTGAGTCAGCCTAGAGGTCGCAGGCTCGGGGTGCGCAACGTGGCCGTGGCGCCCGCGGGTCGATGCCCGCCCGTGGAATCATGGGGGCATGGCGACCAGAGAGATCCGCATCGTCGGTGACCCCGTGCTGCGCACCCCGTGCGAACCCATCACCGAGGTCGACGCGCGCGTGCGTTCGCTGGTCGAGGACCTGCTCGAGACCGTCGACGCCGACGGGCGTGCCGGGTTGGCGGCGAACCAGATCGGGGTGAGCCTGCGGGCGTTCGCCTGGAACATCGAGGACGATCTCGGCTACGTGCTCAACCCACGGATCGTCGAGATGTCCGAGGACGAGTACCAGGACGGCGACGAGGGGTGCCTGTCCGTCCCCGGTCTGTGGTTCCCGACCCGGCGTGCCTGGTACACACGGGTCGTGGGGGAGGACCTCGACGGCAAGGAGGTCGTCGTCGAGGGCACCGAGCTCATGTCCCGCTGCCTGCAGCACGAGGTGGACCACCTGGACGGCATGCTCTACCTCGACCGACTTGAGCGCTCGGTCCGCAAGAAGGCCATGCGCGCCATGCGCGAACAACTCGCCTGACCCGCGCATCTCCGGCGGCAACCCCACGTCCTCGGCGAGCACCCCGCGCCGTCCTCGTGTTGATCATGCAATTCGGCGAGTCGCATGATCACCGTTGGATTGCATGATCACCGGCGAGTTGCATGATCACGGTTGGATTGCATGATCAACTGCGAGGTGCGTGATCGCTGTGGTGCTGGTGTGGGGGCGGGAAGTGGGGCATGCTGGGGGTGTACGCCGCGTGCTCTTGTGCGGGCGAGGTCGTTGGGGAAGACGAACCTCGAACCGACAGGAGGGCTGTCATGGCTGGCGCCATCACCCGCGGTGTACTTTTCGTGCACTCAGCACCCCGTGCGCTGTGCCCTCACATCGAGTGGGCCGCCGGCGGGGTTCTCGGAGACCGGCTGAGTCTGGACTGGACCGAGCAGCCCGCCGCGCCCGGGCTGTTCCGCGCCGAGCACTCGTGGCAGGGGCTCCAGGGGACCGGCGCCCGGTTGACGTCGGTGCTGCGCGGCTGGGCGCACCTGCGCTACGAGGTCACCGAGGAGGCGAGCCACGGGGCCGACGGCGCCCGATGGAGCCACACCCCGGACCTCGGCATCTTCCACGCGACGACGGACGTGCACGGCAACACCCTCGTGCCCGAGGACCGGGTGCGCGCCGCCCTGGAGCACGCCGGCGATGCCGAGCGGATGCGCCGGGAGCTCGACCTCGCCCTGGGCCAGGCCTGGGACGACGAGCTGGAGCCCTTCCGCTACGCCGGTGCCGGCGCCCCGGTCCGTTGGCTGCACCGCGTCGGCTGACCCACCGGCACGAGGGTCAGGGCGTGGTGACCACCAGGGCGACGTTGTGGCCGCCGAACCCGAAGGAGTTGTTGATCGCGGCGAGCTGACCGTCCGGCAGCTGCCGCGGGGTGTCGCGGACCAGGTCCAGCACCAGCTCCGGGTCCGGCTCGGTCACGTTGATCGTCGGCGGGGCCTGGCGGTGGTGCAGTGCGAGGATCGTGAAGATCGTCTCCAGCGCACCGGCACCGCCCAGCAGGTGCCCGGTCATCGACTTGGTGGCCGAGAGCGCCACGTGGTCGGAGTCGGGTCCCAGCACCTCGCGGATGCTCCGCGCCTCGATCAGGTCGCCGACCACCGTCGACGTGGCGTGCGCGTTGACGTGCACCACCTGGGCGGCCGGGACGTCGGCGTCGGACAGCGCGGCACGCATCGCCGCGATCTGACCCAGCCCGCCCGGGTCGGGGGAGGTGATGTGGTAACCGTCCGAGCTCAGCCCGACGCCACCGATCCGGGCGTACACCCGTGCTCCGCGCGCCGCAGCGTGCTCGGCACTCTCCAGGACGACGATGCCCGCGCCCTCGCCGAGCACGAACCCGTCCCGACCCGTGTCGTACGGGCGCGAGGCGCGGGCCGGGTCGTCGTTGCGGGTGGACAGCGTGCGGGACGCGGCGAAGGAGGCGAGCGGCATCGGGTGGATCGCCGCCTCGGTGCCCCCGGCCACGACGACGTCGGCCCGCCCCTTGCGGATCATGTCCACGGCGTAGCCGATCGCCTCCGCCCCGGACGCGCAGGCGGAGACCAGGGCGTGGGCGCCGGCCCGGGCACCGAGCTCGAGCTCGACGTACGCCGCCGGGGAGTTCGGCATGAGCATGGGAACCGTCATCGGCAGGACACGCCGGGCGCCCTTCTCCCGCATGGTGTCCCAGGCGTCCAGGGTGGTCCAGATACCGCCGATGCCCGAGGACACCACGGCCCCCAGCCGCTCGGGGGCGACCTCGGGGGTACCGGCGTCGGCCCAGGCCTCACGTGAGGCGACGATGGCGTACTGCGCCGAGGGGTCCATCCGCTTCGTCTCGGGGCGGGTGAGCACATCGGCCGCGGGCACCGCGAGCTGGGCGGCGAACTCGACCGGGATCCCGTACTTCTCGGCCCAGTCGTTGTCCAGGGTGCGCGCTCCGGAACGACCCGCCAGGGCCGCCTCCCAGGTGCTGGCGACGTCACCGCCCAGGGGCGTGGTGGCGCCGAGCCCGGTGATCACGACGTCGGGGGTGGTCACAGTTCCTCCAGGACGGGACGGTGGGCCGGCTCAGGTGCCGGCAGGTGCGCTCGGTCGGGGCCGTGGGGCGACTCGGCCCGGCCCCGACCGGGGATGCGCGGACTCGAGCTCAGGACTGCGCGCCGTTGATGTAGGAGACGGCGTCCTGGACGGTGGTGA
>CAYQFJ010000110.1:9826-10237 GCA_964416715.1 uncultured Actinotalea sp.
ATCACGACGTGGGGGGTGGTCACGGTTCCTCCTGGACGGGACGGTCGGCCGGCGAGGGTGGTGCCGGCGGGTTCACTCGGTCGGGGCCGTACGGCCGGCGGGTCCGGCCCCGACCGGGTGCACGCGAGGGAGAGCTCAGGACTGCGCGCCGTTGATGTAGGAGACGGCGTCCTGGACGGTGGTGAGGTTCTTGACCTCGTCGTCGGGGATCCGGACCTCGAACTTCTCCTCGGCCAGGGTGACGATCGTCATCATCGACAGCGAGTCGATGTCCAGGTCGTCGGTGAAGGACTTCTCCGGCGAGACGGAGTCGGTGGGCAGGCCGGTCTCCTCGCTGACGATCTCGGCCAGGCCGGCCAGGATCTCCTGCTCGCTGTGCGCCATCGTGGTGTCTCCTTGGTTGGGGGTCGG
>CAYQFJ010000111.1:0-3757 GCA_964416715.1 uncultured Actinotalea sp.
TCTTGCCGGTGCCGGGCGGACCGTAGAGCAGCACGCCCTTGGGGATCTTGGCGCCGACGGCCTGGAACTTCGCCGGGTCGGCGAGGAACTCCTTGATCTCCTGGAGCTCCTCGACCGCCTCGTCCACCCCCGCGACGTCGGCGAAGCTGACCTGCGGCGTCTCCTTGGAGACCAGCTTGGCCTTGGACTTGCCGAACTGCATGACCCGCGAGCCGCCGCCCTGCATCCGGGACATCAGGAACCAGAACAGTCCCAGGATGATGATGAACGGCAGCAGCAGCCCGAGCAGGCTGGCCCACCAGGAGGTCTGCGGGACCTCCGAGTTGTAGCCGTCCTCCAGGTCGGCTACGGCGATCGCGTCGACCACCATCTCGCCCTGCGGAGCGACGTAGTAGAACTGGACGTTGCGACCCTTGTCCTCGAAGTCCTCGCTCAGGGTCAGGTCGACCCGCTGCGCGCCGTCGACGATCTTGACCTGCTCGACCGTGTCGCCGGAGAGCAGCGCGAGGCCGTCGGAGGTGTCGATCCGCTGGACCCCGGTGGTCATGAACGACTGTGCGCCCAGCCAGAGGATCATCACCGCCAGCACGATCCAGATGGCCGGACCGCGGGTGAGACGTTTGACGTTCATCGGCACGGGGGCGTCAGCCCGGTCCCTCCTGGTCGGGAACTTCAGCCCCGGGCAGGGCTGGGTCTGCCCTGAAGGCTACCTGGGGGATCGGACGCGGATGTTCGTGTTCGCCCAGGGCAGGACGTGACAGCCCCCGGGCAGGACGCACCGACGGGCGGGTCCCCCGCCACCGGCACGCCGTCGGCGCGGCTCAGTCCTCGGCCCGGTCGTCGTACACGTGCCTGGCCAGCGTGGCCACGAAGGGCAGGTTCCGGTACCGCTCGGCGAAGTCCAGCCCGTAGCCGACGACGAACTCCCCGGGGATGTCGAACCCGACGTAGCGCACGTCCACGTCGACCTTCGCGGCGTCGGGCTTGCGCAGCATGGTGGCGATCTCCACCGACTCCGGCCCGCGGCTGCGCAGGTTGGACAGCAGCCAGGACAGCGTCAGCCCGGAGTCGATGATGTCCTCGACGATGAGCACGTTGCGGCCGGTCAGGTCGGTGTCCAGGTCCTTGAGGATGCGCACCACGCCCGACGACGACGTCCCGGCCCCGTAGGAGGAGACCGCCATCCAGTCCATCTCCACCGCGGAGTGCAGGTGCCGCGCGAGGTCGGCCATGACCATGACCGCGCCCTTGAGCACCCCGACGAGCAGCAGGTCGCGCCCGGCGTAGTCGGCGTCGATCTCCGCGGCCATCTCCGCGATCCGGCCCTGGAGCTGTTCCTCGGTCAGGAGCACCCGCTCCAGGTCGTCGCCCATGTCGGATGGATCCACCGTGCCGAGCTCCCTAGCTAGTCGCCGTGACGAACGTCAGCCTGCCATACGTCCGGGAGGCGCGAACGCCGCCCGGCAGGGTGATCGGACCCTGTCCCGTCCACCGGGTCAGCAGCGCGTCGACCGCCTCCACGTGGACCCGGTGGACCGACCCCGCGGGGCTGCCCGCGGCCACGATCGCCTCCCGCAACGCACGACGCCGCAACGCGTCCGGGGCGTCCGCGAGCACCTCGACGTCCAGGCCGGTCGGGTCGCCCGGTCCCGTGCCGTCGCGCGCCCGCTCGAGCAGGTCCGCGGCCAGCAGGTCCAGCACGTCGGCGTCGTCGCGCAGCAGCTCGGCGGTGCGGGCGAGCGCCTCCGGCACACCCGGTCCCAGTACGGACGTGAGCACCGGCAGGACGTCGTGACGCACCCGGCTGCGCAGCGGTGCCTCCTGCCCGTGCGGCACCGAGGCCGGGTCGTTCGTCGGGTCGGACCACGGCTGCAGGCCCAGCGCCGCGCACGCCGCCTCGGTCGTGGTGCGGCGCACCGCGAGCAGCGGCCGCCGCCACAGCCCGCGCCGCGGGGCCATCCCGGACAACGAGCGCGCTCCGGAGCCGCGGGCCAGGCCGAGCAGCACGGTCTCGGCCTGGTCGTCGAGCGTGTGCCCGAGCAGCACCGCGGCGGCGTCGTGCCGGCGCGCCGCGTCCTCCAGGGCGGCGTACCGTGCCGTCCGTGCGGCCGCCTCCGGACCACCGGCCGCCCCGACCTGCACGGCGACCACCTCGACCGGGTCCAGCCCGAGCCCGCGGCACTGCTCGGCGGCGGCCCGTGCGACCTGCGCGCTGGCCTGCTGCATCGAGTGGTCGACGACGACGGCCCCGGCCCGGAGGCCCGCCCGCGGCGCCACGAACCCGGTCGCCGCCGCCAGTGCCAGGGAGTCCGCACCGCCCGAGCAGGCGACCAGCACCAGGTCACCGGTGGACAGGTCGGCCAGCGCGTCGCGGACCGCGACGCGCACCTCGGCGACGTCCGGGGCCGGCCCGGTCACCGGAGGTCTCCGAGCGCCCGGGCGACGTCGGGCCCGGTCACCGGGACGCTCCGGCCGCGCCGAGCACGTCGGCGCCGGTCAGCCGTGGACCCGGTCGACCCATGTCCGCGGGGCGGCGATCTCGGCCGGCGTGGGCAGCGCCTCGGGCCCGGTCCACACGGCATCGAGCGCGTCCCGCCCGCCGGAGCGACGCACCGCGCGGACGAACGCGGCACCGTCCCGGTACTGCGCGAGCTTCGCGTCCATCCCGAGCAGACGACGCAGCACCCGGTCCAGGCCGGTCGCCTTCCGCCGGCGCGCGTCGAACCGGGCCCGCAGACGCCGCCGGGACGGGATGGTGCGGCTCCCCACGGAGTCCATCGCGACGTCGGCGTGCCCCTCCAGCAGGGACATGACCGCGGTGATCCGCTCGACCCGCTCGCGGCGCTCCTCGTCCAGCAGCGCGCCGAGCAGGCCCAGGCCGTCGTCGTGCTCACCGCGCAGCGTGCGGACCGCCCCGGTGACCATCGAGCCGAGCTCCTCGGCGGTGGTGATCTTCGACAGATCCGTCACCAGCGCACCGACCTCGCTGCGCAGGTGCTGGGCCAGCCACGGCGCCGCGGCGAACTGGAGGGCGTGGGTCTGCTCGTGCACCGCGACCCACAGCCGGAAGTCGTCCGGGTCGGCCGTCATCGCCCGCTCGGTGCGCAGCACGTTCGGCGCGATCAGCAGCAGCCGACCTCCGGCCGGGACGTCGCGGGCGAAGGGGTCGAACTGACCGAGCACCCGGCCCGCCAGGAGCCCCAGGAGCGCGGCGACCTGCAGCGTGACCGGGGCGAACGCCGCCGGGCGGGCGTCCGGGGCGGCCGGCGCACCCGGGACGGCCGGGTCGTCGGCCGTGGCCATGACGCCGTCGGCCAGCCCCGCGAAGGACCGGGCAGCGGCACGCGCCCATCCCGGTCGGTCGACCACCAGGACCTGCGCGTGCCGGTCGGTGGCGCCGGCGGCCTCGACGGCCGCGGCGAGCCGGGCGGAGCGCAGCGCCAGCGGACGGGCCCGCTCGGCGGCGGCGTGCAGCCCGGCGACCAGGTCCTCCAGCTCGCCCCGGGACGCCGTCGGGCCCGGGGACGCCAGCCGGCCACCCCACCGCGCGGCCTTCTCCCAGTCGACCGCGAACGGCAACGCCCTGGGTGCCCGAGCAGTTCGACCGGCGGTCGCGGAGTCCGTGGTGGAGGTCATCACCTCACGGTACTGGTCACCCGTCGGCGGCTGAACCGGCCGCTGACCGGACCGACGTCGGCCGGTCAACCGGACCGGCGTCGGGCGGGCCGCCCCCGGTGGCCCCGGCAGCGACGGTCAG
>CAYQFJ010000111.1:3857-10188 GCA_964416715.1 uncultured Actinotalea sp.
CAACCGGACCGGCGTCGGGCGGGCCGCCCCCGGTGGCCCCGGCAGCGACGGTCAGGACGGACGGCAGCCGCAGCCCGCGAGCTTCTGCACGAAGGTGTCTATGGCGGCCCGCGGTGCCCACTGACCGCCCTCCGGAGTCCGGTCCGCGAGGACGACGAAGACGAGCTGGCGCCCGTCCTGCGTCCACACCGTGCCCGCGAGCGACGTCACACCCGGCAGGCTGCCGGTCTTGGCCCGCACCAGCCCGAGCGCCGGCGGGCTGCCGAAGCGGTCCGCCACGGTGCCCTGCCAGCCGGCCACCGGCAGGTCGTCGACCAGCGGGAGCAGCCCCGGGTGCTCGCCGGAGGTACCCAGCAGGAGCAGGTCGGCCACGACGCCGGCCGGGATCCGGGTGGTCGCGGCGAGGCCGCTGCAGTCGGACAGCCGCACGCTCGTGACGTCCAGACCCTGAGCCTCGGCCACGGCGAGCACCGCGGCAGTCGCGCCCTGGAAGCTCCCGGGCAGCCCCTGCTCGATGGCCACCAGGCGACCGAGGACCTCGCTGAGGGTGTTCTCGGACAGGTGCATCGCGTACGGCAGGAGCTCGCGGACCGGTGCGGACTCGACGCGGGCGAGCTCCGGTGCACCGTCCGCAGCGGTGGCCCGGGACAGGCCGCCGACGACGGCGATCCCCTGGTCGGCCAGCAGCGCGGCGAACGTCTGCGTGGCGTGCAGCGGGGGGTCGGAGTAGCGCGGCGGGTACCGCGTGTCGCGGGTGCGCGCCATGTTCACCGCCAGCGGCGAGACGGCCGCCACGTACCCCGCGGCGACGTCGCTCGGGACCCAGTCGGGGTGGATCGACGGGCCGGAGAACAACGAGTCGTCCACGGCGAGCCGGACCTCCGTGGTGCCGCTTAGCTTCAGCGCGCGCGCCGTGGCCTCGGCGAGGTCCGCCAGCCCGGCCCGGCCGTTGACCGCCTCCGGGTCGCCGTGACCGGCGGCGAGCAGCATGTCCCCGCCCCCGACCAGCACCAACCTCCCCGGCTCCGGCTGGACCACGGTGGTCGACAGCGTGCGGTCCGGGTGCAGCGTCACCAGCGCCGCCAGACCGGTGAACAGCTTGGTCACCGACGCCGGTGTGCGGCCCACGCCGCTCCCGACGTCGGCCAGTACCGCCCCGGTGAGCCCGTCGGCGACGACGACGCCGGACGAGCCACCCATCCGCTCGTCCTCGACCAGGTTGATCGCCATCGCGGTCAGGGTGTCCGACGACGGCGCCGGCGCGGCCGGGTCGGCAGCCGCCAGGACGGGGGCGACGGCGGGCGGCACCACCGCACCGGGTGCCGTCGGGAACGGCTCCGGCGGCTCGGGCGGCGGGTCGAAGGTGACCATTCCGGGGACGTAGTCGTACGCGTCGGCGGTCAGGTACGCCCCCGCCCCGAGCACGACGACGAGCACGACCGAACCGACCGTGCGCGTGGTCCTGCTCATCTGCTGCTCCTCCCCGGTCACCGACCGGCCTCCAGTGTCCCGTGCCGCGGACGTCGCCCAGACCACGAACCGCCGCGCCGGGATCACCGGGTGTGCGCCACACTGTTCCCGACGGGTCACCGGAACCGCACGGGGCCGAGCACGATCGAGGAGTGCAGTGGAGTTCGACGTCACGATCGAGATCCCCAAGGGACAGCGCAACAAGTACGAGCTGGACCACGAGACCGGGCGCATCCGGCTGGACCGCATGCTGTTCACCTCGACCCGGTACCCGGACGACTACGGCTTCATCGAGGGCACGCTCGGCGAGGACGGTGACCCGCTGGACGCCCTGGTGCTGCTGGAGGAGCCGACGTTCCCCGGCTGCCTGATCCGTTGCCGGGCGCTGGGCATGTTCCGCATGCGCGACGAGGCCGGCGGCGACGACAAGGTGATCTGCGTCCCGGCCGGTGACCCGCGCGCCTCCTGGCGCCAGGACATCGACGACATCAGCGAGTTCCACCGGCTGGAGATCCAGCACTTCTTCGAGGTCTACAAGGACCTGGAGCCGGGCAAGTCGGTCGAGGGCGCCCACTGGGTCGACCGCGCCGGCGCGGAGGAGGAGATCACCCGCTCCCGCCAGCGCGCCGTAGACACCGGCTACTACGACAAGCACTGACCCCAGCGCTCCCCTCCCCCTCTCCCTTGCGTCCGAGGATCACTGGGCTATACCCGAGTGATCCTCGGACGCCAGGGTGGGGGTTGGCCACAGGGCGTGGGTGGGGGCGGTGTCCACAGGGGGGAGGTGCTCTGGCGTGGGAGGGACGCTGGGCGGGCAGGGTCTGCTGCATGACGACAGCGCAGAGCCGACTCGCCCGGCGGCGGGAGATGGCGCTACGCGCCCGGGAGCAAGGTGGCCTTCTCACGACGCGTCAGCTCGCGCTCGCCGGAGTCACCTACGCGGCACTGGATGCGGAGACCAGCGCCGGACGCTGGGCAGAAGTCGCGCCGGGTGTCGTTCAGCTCATGCCCGACGAAGAGATGTCCGCTCGTTGGCGCGCCGTCCTGACGGTCGCGCCGCGCACCGACCCCTCCGAGCGGCCCCGCGCGGCACTCGGGGGAGTCACCGCACTTCAGTTCCGAGGACTTCGTGGCATCGATGACGCCGGCACCATGCACGTCGTCGCCCCGAAGTCGTCCCGGCCTCTCGCCCGGCTCGCCGGTGTCCGCGTGCACGAGACCCGACGTTGGCGGGACGCCGACGTCGTCCGGGCACCAATCCCGCACGCAAGGCCCGCGGTCGCCGTGATCCAGGCTGCGTTCTGGGCACGGACGGATCGCGAGGCCGCACTCCTGGTCTGCGCGCCCCTGCAGCAACGAATCACCTCGGTGGATGACGTCTCGGTTGCCCTCCGCCGGGTGCGCCGTGATCGTCGCCGGCATCTGGTCGGCGACATGCTCACGGAGTTCACCGGCGGCGTGCACTCACTCAATGAGCTCGATTTCGCCCGAATGTGCCGCAGCGCCGGTCTCCCCGAACCCGACCGTCAGGTCCCGTGCCGACACGCAGGTGGCTCGTACTACCTCGATGCACGATGGACACGGTGGGGCGTCGTTGCGGAGATCGACGGTATCGGTCATCTCGAACTGGACCGCTGGCTCTCCGACTCCCTACGGCACAACCACCTGGCCACCACGGGAGATGCGGTGCTCCGCCTCCCATCGGTCGGCCTCCGCATCGACCCCGGCCCCTACCTCACCACCATCCGACGCGCCCTCCTCACCCGCGGCTGGACCCCCTGAGCCCTACGCAACGTCCGAGGATCACTGGGCTATAGCCAAGTGATCCTCGGACGTTGCGTAGGGGGAGGCGGCCGGGTCAGGGGCGGCCGGCGAAGGGCATGGTGCCGGACCAGCGGACCGGGGTGACCCGGACGGTGAGGCCGGGGCGGGGGGCCTCGACCACCTGGCCGTTGCCGATGTACATCGCCACGTGCGTGATGCTGCCCGGGTCCGAGCCGACGCTGCCGTAGAAGATCAGGTCCCCGGGGCGCATCGAGTCGTAGGTGATCTTTCGGACCTGGCGGTACTGGTCGCGTGAGGTGCGGTTGATCGGCACGCCGGCCGCGCGCCACGCCTGGGAGGTGAGGCCGGAGCAGTCGAAGGCGTTCGGCCCGGACCCGCCCCACTGGTACGGCTTGCCGACCTGCGCGAGCGCCCACGCGACGGCCGCCTCACCCTGCGCCGCGGAGCCGCGCTGGGACCCGGTGCCCAGGCCGTAGGGGTCGGAGCTCGGCGGCGTGGTCGGCGACGGCTCGGGCGGCGGTGTGGTCTCGGGCGGACCGGTGGTGTCCGGCGGAGGCGTCGGCTGGTTCGTCGGTGGCGGCGTGGTCTGCGGAGGGGCAGTGGAGCCGGGATCCGTCGTAGGCGGTGGGCCGGACGGCGGGCTCGACGACTCCGGTGCCGTCACCCCACGCTCGGCGGCCGCGGCGGCCTCTGCGCGTGCGGCCCGCTCGGCGTCGAGCTGGGCCTGGCGCGCCCGCTCGACCTCGACGGAGGTCTGGCGCAGCGCCGCGAGCTCGACGATGAGGTCGTCGCGCTGGGATGCGGTGCGTGCCGCGGTGGCCTCGGCGTCGGCCTGGAGCCGCTCGGCCTCGGCCAGCGTGCCGGCCGCGCGCTCGGTGGCGGCGTCGGCCTCCGCCCGTGCCTCTCTCGCACGCTCGCCCATGGTGCGGGCGACCAGCTCGGCGGCGTCGAACCGCTGCACGGCGTTCTCGGTGTGCGTCCCGAGCCGCTCGATCACGGCGGACCGTCGCACCAGGTCCTCGTAGCCGTCGGCGGACAGCAGCGCGCCGAGGGTGTCCAGCCCGCCGCCGGACCGGTACGCCTGCATGGCGATGGTCCCGAGCACGTCGCGCGCCTTCTCGAGCTCCTGCCGGGCGGCGACCTCGTTCGCCTCGGCCCGCTCGGCGGCGTCGGCGGCGACCTGCTGGTCCACCAGTGCCTGCGTGTAGGCCTCGCCCGCGGCCGCGACCTTCTCCCACGCGGCGTCCACGGCGGCGGTCTGTGCCGCGAGCTCGACCTCGAGGGCCGCGATCCGGCCGGCCGCACCGGCGACGGCCTCCTGGGCGGCACGGACGTCGTCGTCGGTCACGTCGGGATCGGCGTAGGACGCCGGGGCGGCCAGCAGCGTGGTCAGGGTCACCGCGAGCGCCGCGACGCCGACGACGAACCCGCGCCCCCGCGCGACGGCACCCGGCACGACCGCACCCGGGGCGGTGGCGTCCGGCGAGACGGAGTCCCGTACGACTGCGCCGCGCGTCACGCCCCGGCGCAGGAGGGCACGACGGCGCCCGCCGTCCGCCCGACTCCGCTCCAACGCTCCGCCTCACCCACCCCCGTGGATCTCCGTCACTCAACCGCCTCCGGCGTGCTGGGCGACTGACAGCCGAGGGTGCACGTCAGTTCCTCGGGGCACAGTAGTCACTTACGCCACAGAAGTGAACACCAGTCACACCCGTAACACCCGTCCCAGCAGGGCGCCGCCCGCCCAGCGCCCTGCACCTCGAACGTGGAGGATCCCCCTCACCCGGCGCGGGAAACGTTCCACGATCTCGAAGTCGGGCGGTAGCCGACGGCGGGCGGGGCCGGCGTCGGGAGGGGCCGGCGTCGGGCAGCGTCGGGCCGGGGCCGGCGACAGGTACGCGGGGAGAGCGGAGTTTGGACAGATTTCATCCACATGGTGAGACATGCGTACCGCAAGGTGAGCCGGAGGACGTAGCCTCGCTGCATGTTCTGCCGAATGTGTCGCTGACCCGCGCACGCTCGGTGGTGTGCCCGCGGTCAGGCCCCGATCCGCAGTCGATCCGGACCTCCTAGGGCTCCCTTCCATGATGTGCACCCGTCCACCGCCCCCTCGCGGGCCGGCCCGGAGTCAGCACGCTGGCCAGGGACGTCCCGCGGCCCCAGCCAAGGAGCCCCACCCGTGAGCAACGAGAACTGGTCCTTCGAGACCCGCCAGATCCACGCCGGCCAGAGTCCCGACTCGGACACCGGCGCGCGCGCCCTCCCGATCTACCAGACGACGTCGTTCGTCTTCCCCGACGCGGACACCGCCGCGGCCCGCTTCGCCCTTCAGGACCTCGGCCCCATCTACACCCGGATCGGCAACCCGACCACCGGCGTCGTCGAGGACCGCGTCGCGTCCCTCGAGGGCGGCGTCGGCGCGCTGGTGCTCTCCTCCGGCCAGGCCGCGAGCACCTTCTCGATCCTCAACGTCGCCGAGGCCGGCGACCACGTGCTTGCCAGCCCCAGCCTGTACGGCGGCACGTACAACCTGCTCGCGCACACCCTGCGCAAGCTCGGCGTCGACGTCACCTTCGTCACCGACCCGCACGA
The DNA here is from genome assembly GCA_964416715.1 of uncultured Actinotalea sp. GTDB lineage: Bacteria > Actinomycetota > Actinomycetes > Actinomycetales > Cellulomonadaceae > Actinotalea. The sequence goes on from CAYQFJ010000111.1 coordinate 9,705, forward strand.
CCTGGCGGCCTGGCGCGACGGGGTGAAGCCGAACACCAAGCTGTTCTTCGCCGAGTCGCTGCCCAACCCGCGGTCGGACGTGCTGGACATCGAGGCCGTCGCGAACGTCGCGCACGAGATCGGCGTCCCGCTGATCATCGACAACACCATCCCGACCCCCTACCTGCTGCGACCCTTCGAGTACGGCGCGGACGTAGTCGTGCACGCGGCGACGAAGTTCCTGGGCGGGCACGGCAACTCGATCGGCGGTGTGGTGGTCGACGCCGGCTCGTTCGACTACGCCAAGTACCCCGAGCGGTTCCCCAACTACAACACCCCCGACCCCACCTACAACGGCCTCGTCTACGCGCGCGACCTCGGCGTCGGCGGCCTGTTCCCGGTGAACATGTCCTACATCCTCAAGGCACGCGTGCAGCTGCTGCGCGACCTGGGCTCGGCGATCTCGCCGTTCAACTCGTTCCTGATCGCCCAGGGCCTGGAGACG
>CAYQFJ010000112.1:0-8711 GCA_964416715.1 uncultured Actinotalea sp.
TGCCGCCGTAGCCCGAGCCGTAGGACCAGATCTCCCGGGTCTCCGGGAAGTGCACGATGTACTTCGTCTCGTTGCACGGCCACGGCACGTCGTCGACCGCGTTGCCGTTCCTGTCGACGAGCGGCATGCCGACGCTGTGGATCGCGGGCACGAAGTCGCCGTCGGCGCCGAGGTGGTCGAGCACCGCCGTGCCCACGCGGGTCATCAGGTGCATGCTCACCACGACGTACGGCGAGTCGGTGATCTCGACGCCGTACTGCGCCAGCGGCGAGCCGACCGGACCCATCGCGAACGGGACCACGTACATGGTGCGGCCGCGCATCGAGCCGGCGAACAGCGTCTCCAGCTCGGCCCGCATGGCACCCGGTGCACGCCAGTTGTTCGTCGGGCCGGCGTCCTCCTCCTTCTGCGAGCAGATGAACGTCCTGCTCTCCACCCGCGCGACGTCGTCGGGCGTGGAACGGGCGAGGAAGCTGCGCGGCCGCTTGACGGGGTTGAGCCGGATGAAGGTGCCCTGCTCGACGAGCAGGTCGGCGAGCTCGTCGTACTCGCGCTGGGACCCGTCGCACCAGACGATGCGGTCCGGGCGGGTGAGCTCGGCGACGGCCTTGACCCAGGTGCGCAGTCTGCTGTGGCGGGTCGGCGCGGACTGGAGTGTGGTCGGTGGGTCCTGCAGGGTCGTCATGTCGGCACCTCTCGTGCTGGCCGCGGTCTCGGCTCGACCGCCGGGCATCTGTATCCACTCTGAGCCGTGTACCCCGGGCTTTCAAACCGAATCGTTGTCAAGTTCCGCTCTTCTTGACGGACCGTCACGGAACTCGCCTATACTTGATCCATGAGCACGAAGCCGATCATCGACGTCCCCGGCGAGGCCGACGCCGCCCAGCCGCCCGGGGGTGACCTGCTCACCCTGGGTCGCCGGATCCGGCACCACCGGACCGCTCGTTCGATGACCCTGGACCAGCTCGGCGCAGCGGTCGGCACCAGTGCGAGCCAGCTCTCGCTGGTGGAGAACGGGCGCCGCGAGCCGCGACTGTCGCTGGTGCAGTCCATCGCCCGGGCCCTGTCCGTGAACCTCGACGAGCTCCTCTCCCCCGAACCGCCCTCGCGACGCGCGGCGCTGGAGATCGCGCTGGACGCCGCCCAGCAGTCCCCGTTGTACGCCTCCCTCGGCCTGCCCGAGGTGCGCGTGGGCAAGGGGTTGAGCACCGAGGCGCTCGAGGCGCTCGTCGGGCTGCACCGCGAGCTGTCGCGACGGGTCGAGGCGGCGATCGCCACCCCGGAGGAGGCCCGGCGCGCCAACACCGAGCTGCGGCGCTGGATGCGTGAGCGGGACAACTACCTGCCGCAGATCGAGGACCTCGCCGAGGAGGCGCTGCGCTGGTGCGGTTACACCTCGGGGGCGTTGACCCACCGTCAGGTCGCCCGGATGGCCGAGCATCTGGGCCTGACCCTCCTGCACGTGGACGACCTGCCGCACTCCACCCGCACGGTGACGGACCTGGCCAACGGGCGCATCTACCTGCCGCCGATGTCGATCCCCGGCGGCCACGGTCTGCGCTCGCTGTCCCTGCAGGCGATGGCGCACCGGCTGCTGGGCCACGAGCGCCCGCGCAGCTACGCGGACTTCCTGCGTCAGCGGGTGGAGATCAACTACTTCGCGGCCGCCTGTCTGCTGCCGCGCACCGCCGCGGTGGCGTTCCTCACCGACGCCAAGAAGAACCGCGACCTTGCCGTCGAGGACTTCCGCGACGCCTTCGGCGTCACCCACGAGACGGCCGCCCAGCGGATGACCAACCTGCTCACCTCGCACCTGGACCTGCGGCTGCACTTCGTCCGGGTGGGCGACGACGGCGCGGTGTACAAGGGGTACGAGAACGACGGGCTCACCTTCCCCACCGACCCGTCCGGCGCCATCGAGGGCCAGCTCGTGTGCCGCCAGTGGCCCGCCCGGATGGCCTTCGGCCGGCGCGACCGCACCACCGAGTACCACCAGTACCTCGACACCCCGGACGGCACCTACTGGGCGTCCACCCAGACCGGCACGACGTCGACCGGTGCGTTCGCGATCCAGGTCGGAGTGCCGTTCGCCTCGGCCCGGTGGTTCCGGGGCCGGGAGACGGCGACGCGCACGGTCTCCCGCTGTCCCGACCCCACGTGCTGCCGCCGCCCGGACCCGACGCTCACGGAGCGTTGGTCCGAGAGCGCGTGGCCCAGCGCCACCGTGCACGCACAGATCCTCGCGCCACTGCCCAGCGGCACCTTCCCCGGCGTCGACGAGGCCGAGGTCTACGCCTTCCTCGACCGGCACGCCAACCGCTGAGAGCGGCGGTACGGCGCATGGACGGGACCCTGGTCCCAGGCGATGTAGCACGACGCACGCCAGACTGGAGTCCCCACCGGCCGTGCCGCACGGGCAGCACGGCCCCGAGGATCGGAGAGGTCATGAGGGCACTCCAGTACCGCACGATCGGCGCCGGACCCGAGCTGGTCGAGATCGAGACCCCGGAGCCGGGGCCGGGTCAGGTGCGGCTCAGGGTCACCGCCGCGGGCGCCTGCCACTCCGACGACTTCATCATGAGCCTGCCCGCCGAGCAGTACACGTTCGGCCTGCCGCTGACCCTGGGCCACGAGGGTGCCGGTGTGGTCGACATGCTCGGCGAGGGCGTGGCCGGGATCGAGGTCGGGGACTCGGTCGTCGTCTACGGACCGCAGGGCTGCGGGCGCTGCTACACCTGCGCCCAGGGGATGGAGAACTACTGCGAGCGGGCCGCGGAGCTCGGCATCGCCCCTCCCGGGCTGGGCGCTCCCGGTGCGATGGCGGAGTACATGATCGTGCCGGACGCGCGGTTCCTGCTGCCGCTGGGTGACCTGGACCCGGTGGCCAACGTCGCACTGACCGACGCGGGCCTGACGCCGTACCACGCGATCAAGCCGTCGCTGCCGGTGCTGGTGCCCGGGTCGACCGCGGTCGTCATCGGCGCCGGCGGCCTGGGCCACGTGGGCATCCAGATCCTGCGCGCGCTGACGCCGGCCACGGTGATCGCGCTGGACATCGCCGAGGACAAGCTCACCCTGGCCCGCGAGGTCGGCGCGCACCACGCCCTGACCTCCGACGCGAGCGCCGTCGCCGCGATCCGCGAGCTCACCGGCGGGCGCGGGGCGGAGGCGGTGTTCGACTTCGTCACCGAGCAGCCCACGATCGACCTCGGCCGGGCGGTCACCCGGGTGGCCGGGCACCAGGTGCTGGTCGGTGCAGGGGCCGGCTCGCTGCCGGTCGGCATGCTCGCCGCACCGTACGAGTCCTCGGTCCGGGCACCGTACTGGGGCTCACGCGCCGAGCTGCACGAGGTGCTCGCCCTCGCCCGGGCCGGCCGGGTCGGCGTCGAGACCGAGGTCTTCTCGCTGGACGAGGCCGTCGAGGCCTACCGGCGCCTGCACGAGGGCAGCCTGCGCGGCCGGGCGGTCGTCGTCCCGTGACCAGCGCGCCCTGACGTCCGGCGGCGTGGGCCGGGCATCGTCGGAACGTCCGCCCGGCCCGCCGCCCCCGACGACTCAGGCAGCCGTACGGACCTTGACGACGTTGTCCCACGGGTCGTTGAAGGAGACGGTCTCGCCGTCGTCGCGCACGCGGACGCCCTTGCGGGTGAGCCGGTCGGTCAGCGCGGCGACCTCGTCGGCGTCGGGCACCTCGATCGTCACCTCACCGAGGCCGAGCGTCACCGGACGACGGGCGGCCCCGGCGCTGCGCCACGTGTTCATCGCCATGTGGTGGTGGTAGCCGCCGGCGGAGACGAACAGCGCACTGGGCATCTCGAACGTGGCCTCGAACCCCAGTGCGTCGACGTAGAACTCCCGCGCGGTCGCGATGTCCCCGACCTGCAGGTGCACGTGCCCGACCACGGCCGCGGACGCCCGCGGCTGCTCGATCGCCTCGGGTGTCAGGTGGGTGGACATGAACGCGTTCGGGTCCAGCGGCAGGGTCGCCATCTGGACCTGCTCCCCACGCCACTCCCACTGCTCGCGTGGACGGTCGACGTACAGCTCGACGCCGTTGCCCTCGGGGTCGGTGAGGTAGAACGCCTCGCTGACCAGGTGGTCGGCACTCCCGGTGAAGGTCTCGGCGCCGTGCCGGGCGACGGAGGCCAGCGCACCGGCCAGTGCGGCCTGGGACTCGAACAGGATGGCGGTGTGGAACAGCCCCGCCTGGTTCGGCGACGAGGCGGCGAGCTCCGGTCCGTGGCGCAGCACGACCAGCGGCACGCCTCCGCGTCCCAGCCGCACCACCGAGCCCTCGGCGTCGATCACCTCGAGCGTGATCACGTCGCGGTAGTAGGCGGTCATCGCGTCCAGGTCGGCGACGTGCAGGGTGACCGCACCCATGGAGGTGTCCGCGGCGATCAGATCGGTCATCGTGGTCATGGTCTCTCCTCGCGCGGCGGGGTTCCGCCGTTGTTGGTTGACCATTTAACCATTTAGGACCGCGGTCTGTTCCCCTTCGTCGTGGAGCAGGTCCCGCGCCCGCGAGCGCGACCCCTCGGCGTCCAGCATCGGGCCCGGCCGTCCCAGCAGGTAGCCCTGGACCATCTCGCAGCCGAGGTCGCGCAGCAGGGCGAGCTGCTCGGGCTCCTCGACGCCCTCCGCGATCACCTCGATACCCAGCTCGCGGGCCAGCGCCAGCACACCGCGGACCAGCGCCACCGGTGTGCCCTCGGCCGGCAGCCCCATGATGAAGCTCCGGTCGATCTTGATCTGGTCGACCGGCAGCGCCTGCAGCCAGGACAGCGTGGAGAAGCCCGTGCCGAAGTCGTCCAGGGAGATGCGCACGCCCATCTGGCGCAGCTCCGCCAGGGACTCGATCACGCCCGGCAGGTCGGCCAGCGAGCGGCTCTCGACGACCTCCAGGTGCAGCCGGTCCGCCTCCAGACCGTTCTTGCTGAGCACCGCGCGGACCGTCGGCAGCAGCCGCTCGTCCACCAGGGTCGAGCTGGCCAGGTTCACCGCGACCCGCAGCGGCTCGGAGTCGTCCGGCCAGGAGGCCAGGGCCTCGCAGGCCGCACCCAGCGCCCACAGGTCCAGCTCGGTGACCAGGCCGGTCTCCTCCGCCAGCGGCAGGAAGGCGCCGGGCGCGAGCAACCCGAGCCGGGGGTGCGCCCAGCGCAGCAGGGCCTCGGCCCCGACGACGACCTGGCCGCCGTTCGGCGCGAGGCTGATCACGGGCTGGAAGTAGAGCCGCAACTGGCCCGAGCCGACCGCACCGGCCAGCTCGGCCTCCAGCGAGGGCACCACGCGTGCCTGGTCGATGGCGCCGGCCAGCACCACCTGGTCGCGGCCGCGCACCTTCGCCTCCTGCATGGCGGCGTCGGCGGCGCTGAGCAGACGCTCCCCGCGACCGTCGGCACCGAGGTGCACGGCGACGCCGACGCTGGAGGTCATCCGCACCTCGCGCCCGTCGATCCGGAACATCGCGTCCAGTGCGGAGACCAGTCGGTGCGCCACCGCCATGGCCTGCTCCTCGCCGTCGACGTCACCGGTGAGCAGGACCACGAACTCGTCGCTGCCGAGGCGGGCCACCACGTCGCCCGGGCGGAGCTGGCCGCGGATCCGTGCGGCGGCCTGACGCAGCAGCTCGTCGCCGGCGGCGTGGCCGAGCCGGTCGTTGACGCCCTTGAAGCGGTCCAGGTCGCAGAACAGCAGCGCCGTGGTGTGGTCGGCCTCGGCGGCCCGGAGGGCCTCGTCGAGGATGCGGACCAGATGGGTCCGGTTGGGCAGCCCGGTGAGTGCGTCGTGCTGGGACTGGTGGCGGAGCTGTTCCTGGAGCCGCACCTTGTGCAGCGCGGTGGCCGCGAGGTCGCTGACGCCGGTGATCCGGGCGAACACGGCCTCGGGGGACTCCGGCGGCTCCCGGTCGGGCGGGCAGGGGCCCCAGCTCGCCGTCGCCACGCCCATGAGGGTGTCGCCGGCCAGCAGCGGCACCGCGACGAGCGTCTCCGTACCACCGGCCCGCAGCATCGAGGCGAGCTGCTCGCTCACCTCGTCGGTGCGGATCACGGTCGGTTCGCGTCGCGTGATCAACGCCGCGAGCTCCGGGGTCCGGTCCACGTCGACCGTGGCGGACAGCAGGTGGTCGAGCGCTCCCGGGTCGTCGCCACCGATCGAGACCGCAGCCGCCTGGAGCGCTCCGGCGGCGGGGTCCCAGAGCATGAGGGTCGCACCCCGGCAGCCGACGACCTCTCGCATCGCCTCGCAGGTCAGCCTGGCCACGGAGGTCGCGTCCTCGGCGACCGCGAGACTCTGCGCGAGGCCGAGCAGCGCCTGCACCCGTCCGGCGTCGCCGTGTGCGCGCAGGCCGGCCGCGAGGTCCAGGGTCGCAGCCGCGTGGTGGGCCGACTCCTCGAGCACGTCGGGGTCGACGCCGGTCGCCGCCCGGCGTGCGGTCGGGACGTCGAGGACCGCGGCGAGGTAGCCGTGGGACCGGCGCCGGGACGCGACCTCGACCGCGACGACGGGTCGGCCCGGGTGCTCCCCGGCGACGAGCCGGCCGGCCAGCTCCCGGGCGAGGTCCGCCTCGAGCCCGGGTGAGGACGCCACGTACGACATCGGCCCGTCCGGACCGTTGGCCACCAGCAGGCACGGGACCGAGCCCACCGAGCGGGACGCGCGGCCCACGATGCCGGCGAGCACGCCCTCGACGTCCTGGCTGACCAGACCGTCGCTGGTGCGCTCGATGTCCTCGAGTCGCGCGCGCAGCGCTGCGAGCTCGGTGTCGGCCGAGTCCGAGGCGCGCTCGCGCGGCGTCCTGGGCATGTCGTCGATAGCCATGTCACCGTTCACATCGGCATCTGAACCGTGAACTGAAGGCCCCGTATCGACCCGGGAGGCCGAAACTATCGGCACATCCCCCAGCCCATGCCCGGGCCCACCCACGAGCTCAGCCCACCCCGGCCGAGACCGAGGGGCCGGTCAGCCCTCGCCGTCGTAGACCAGACCGGCGTCGGTCCGGCGGGCGCCCGCGGCGACCGGGTGCTCGGTCAGTGTGCCGCGATGGTCGAGGTGGAGGACTTCCACGTCGTGCAGCAGGACCGCGACGTCCGAGATCAGCCGACGGTGGCAGCGCCACCAGAGCGACTCGCTGCACATCACCACGGTGGGGACCCGGCCCAGGTCCGCGAGCAGCTCGTCCATCCCCTCGGCGAACTCCGGCGTGCGGGTGTACGCGGCGTAGGCGCGGAACGCCTCGACCCGCCACCACGAGTCGGTCGGCGCGTCGAGAGCCCCGGTCTGCTCACCGGAGGAGCCGCGCGCGGCGCCGTCGTCCTCGTCCGCGCTGCGCCGGGGCGCTCGTCGGCGTCCACCCAGCCGCGGGTCCCAGCGGTAGGCGATCCCGGCGTCGGGCAGCCACCTGGACACCTGGTCCCGGCCCATGTGCGGGTGACGCCGGCTGCCGGGGAAGCGGCGCACGTCGACCACCAGCCCGACGCCGGCCCCCTCCAGCAGCGCGCGGACCTCCTCCTGCTCGGCGGTGCCGTGCCCGAAGGTGAGCAGCCGCGCGCCCTCGGGCGCGCGACCGCCACCGCCGGTCACAGCCGGGTCGACGTCGGGCGCTTGCGCTCGACCCGCTCCCAACCGCGCTTGGTCCGCCGCGTACCGAGCCGGTCGGACCGCTCCCGGTAGACGATGTACGGCCGCCACAGATAGCCGATCGGCGCGCTGAACACGTGCACCAGGCGGGTGAACGGCCACAGCGCGAAGAGCAGGAACGCCGTCAGCCCGTGGAGCTGGAACCCGATAGGTGCCTCGGCCATGAGCTGGGGCCGCAGGTCGAGCAGGAAGATCCCGCGGAACCACGGCGAGACGCCGTCCCGGTAGTCGTAGTGCCCCCCGAGGTTGAGCGCGGTCCCGGCGAAGGTGTTCCAGATGCCGAGGAAGACCACGATCGCCAGGACCAGGTACATCGCCTTGTCCATCCGGGTCGTGGCACTGAACACCGGCCCCACGGTGCGTCGGCGGTAGATCAGCAGGACCATGCCGACGACGGTCAGCACACCGGCCAGCGAGCCGATCGAGATCGCCAGGAAGTGGTACATCCCGTCGCTGATGCCCAGTGCGCGGGTCCAGCTCTTCGGCACCCCCAGCCCCATGACGTGCCCGAGGAACACGAACAGGATGCCGAAGTGGAACATCGGGCTGGCCCAGCGCAGCAGCCTCCTCTCGTAGAGCTGCGACGAGCGGGTGGTCCAGCCGAACTTGTCGTACTGGTACCGCCACACGTGGCCCAGCACGAAGAAGGCCAGGCAGACGTAGGGCACCACCACCCACAGGATGACGTCGACGGTCGAGGCGTTCATCGTCGGGCTCCTTCGACGGAGATCAGCGGAAGGGTGGACCGTCCACCGGTGGGCACCGGCATCCGGGGGGACTCGGGGGCGTGCGACGGCGGCGCGAAGGGCTCGAGCCCCACCTCCTCGTCCGGCGGCCCCTCGGCGGCGAGCCGGGCCACCGCCTCGCGCTCGTCACCGTCGAGCGGCGGCAGCGTGTCGCAGACCGCGGTGAGCGCACCGGCGTACGGCGAGCCGCTGTCCAGCAGGGAGAGGCGCAGCAGCTCCAGACCGGCACGGTGCGCGAGCAGCAGGCGCAGGCCCGCCTCCCGGGCGGCGTCGTCCCCGGTGGAGGCGAACTCCAGGACGACCGACAGGTGGTCGGGCAGCTCG
>CAYQFJ010000112.1:8811-10069 GCA_964416715.1 uncultured Actinotalea sp.
GTCGTCCCCGGTGGAGGCGAACTCCAGGACGACCGACAGGTGGTCGGGCAGCTCGCCATCGTCCGAGGAGCCGTCGTCGGCCACGGCACCGGCGTCCGAGACCAGCTCGAAACCCGCGGCCCGGTAGGCCTGCTTGAACTCGACCATCGCCACACCCCGCTTGCGGGTGTCCCCGTACGCGTAGTACGTCAGGTACAGCGAGCAACGACGACGCATGTCGAAGGTCTCGACGTACGCGGCCTCCAGGTCCTGGAGCCGCCCTCGCTCCAGATGGTCGATCACGCTGCCGAGCGCCTCACGCGGCGGTGCCGGCAGCTCGTCAACGGCCTGCCGCAGCATCGGCAGCAGGCCGAGCAGGTCGCGGCTCGGGTACTCCAGCAGCAGCGCGGCCACCCGGTGCACGACGGCGGTCTGCTTGCTGGCCAGGCGCCGGGCGGCCCGGGCCCGGGCGACCCTGTTCACGCCCCCTGCCCCGTCCCGTCGTCGTCCGCACGGGGTGGGAAGAGTCCCGGCGGCGCGCCCTTGCCGTCCCAGTTGAGCAGGTTGATCTTCGCCTTGCGGCTGGACGGGTCGGCGACGGTGTCGGCCGTCTGCCGCTGCTGGAGCATGTGGAAGTTCTCCACCGCCACCGGCTCGTTGAACTCCGGTCCGGAACCCTCGCCGAACGGACCGGAGCCGCCCATCCCGGGGCCGCCCTCGTAGTTGAGGCTGCACTCGGTGGCCAGCTCCTCCAGACCGTGCGCGTCCTCGGCGTGCGCACTGGGGATGACGTACCGCTCGTCGTACTTGGCGATCGCGAGCAGGCGGTACATGTCGTACATCGAGCCCTCGTCCATGCCCACCGCGGCGGGGATGTCCGGGTCGGAGTCGCGCCCCATGTTGATGTCGCGCATGTAGGAGCGCATCGCCGCCAGCCGTTTGAGCACGGCGGTCACCGGTTCGGTATCCCCGGCGGTGAACAGCTCGGCGAGGTACTCCACCGGGATCCGCAGCGTGTCGATCGCGGCGAACAGGTTGTCCTTGTCCTCCCCGTCCTGGCCGGTCTCGGTGATCACGTCGACCACCGGCGACAGCGGCGGGATGTACCAGACCATCGGCATGGTGCGGTACTCAGGGTGCAGCGGCAGTGCGACCTCGTAGGTGTTGATGAGCTTCCAGATCGGCGAGCGCTGCGCGGCCTCGATCCAGTCGTAGGCGATCCCTGCCTTCTCCGCCTCCCGGATCACCTCCGGGTCGAACGGGTCGAGGAACACGCTGC
>CAYQFJ010000113.1:0-10011 GCA_964416715.1 uncultured Actinotalea sp.
AGCCGGATACCCCCGTGAAGAGCGTGAGCCGCCGCTTGGGGATCTCTACGTCGACGTCCTTGAGGTTGTTCTCCCGAGCCCCCTGCACCCGGATCAGGTCATGGCCGTCCGCCACGTGCGACGACGTGCCCCGGACGTCCGTGGTGGTGTTCGTCATCGGGTCTCCCTCGGCGGTGCGAATGCTGGTGGTGGCGGGCGGCATGAAGCCCGGACCGCACATCAGGCGGGCTCGCGGCGGACCACGGGGGGCCGTCCGGCAGGCCGGGCCTGCTGGTCCTGGGTCACCGTTCAGCTCCTCTGCTGGATCCGGACGGTGTTTCCGGCCGGGTCGCGGAAGGCGCAGTCCCGGCTGCCCCAGTCCTGGTCGGTCGGCTCCTGCATGACCTCGGCACCGGCGGCCTGCGCCCGCTCGAACGTGGCCTCGAGGTCGGTGCTCGCCAGCATGATGCTCGCGAACGTGCCCTTGGCCATCATCTCGGCGATGGTCCGACGCTCATCCTCGGTGATCCCCGGGTCGGCCGTCGGCGGGTAGAGCACGATCGACGTGCCCGGCTGGTTCGGTGGACCGATGGTGATCCACCGCATGGGCCCGCCCCCGACGTCCATGCGGACCTCGAAGCCGAGGGCGTCGCGGTAGAACGCGAGCGACGCCTCCGGGTCGTCGTGCGGGAGGAACGTGGCGTGAATGGTGATGTCCATGTCCGTCACGCTAGCCGCGGCTCCGGTCGCGAGACTTCTCGATTCCTGATCGGTCGGGTGACCTTCTTGGCGACGCACGGCGGAAGCCCCCGGGCGTCGTTCACGGCCTGCCTGCGGTACACGCTCGGCGGCATCCCGACGAGCTCCGCGAACCGCGTGCTGAACGTGCCCAGCGACGAGCAGCCGACCGCGAAGCACACCTCGGTCACGCTCAGGTCGCCGCGGCGCAGCAGGGTCATCGCGCGCTCAATCCGACGGGTCATCAGGTAGCTGTAGACCGACTCGCCGTAGGCCTGCCGGAACTGACGGCTCAGGTGGCCGGAGGACATGTGCACGCCCCGGGCCAGCGCCGCCACGTCGAGCGGCTGGGAGTACTCACGGTCGATCCGGTCCCGCACCCGCCGCAGCAGCGCCAGGTCGCACAGGCGCGTGTCGACGTCGGGTGGGCTGGTCACCCTCGAATCCTGCCACGGGTCCCCTCCGGGCGGTGGGCGTCCCGGGCGCGGATCTCACGATCCGGTGGCGGACGAGGCCGTGCCGGACAATGACGGCGTGCCCCGCCTGTTCATGGACCTGACGCCGCTGCGCGTGAGCGTCCCGTACCGGCGGATGTGGCTGGGGACCTCGCTGTCCGGGATCGGCACGGCGCTGACGACGGTCGCGGTCGGTCTGCAGGTCTACGACGAGACGGGCTCCACCGCGAGCGTCGGGCTGGTCGGGCTCTTCGCCTTCGTCCCGCTGGCTGTCCTGGGTCTGTACGGCGGGGTGATCGTCGACGCCTACGACCGGCGCTCGGTCATCGTCCTGACCTCGGCCGGACTGTTCGTGGTCGCGGTCGGGTTCGCCGTCCAGGCCTGGCTCGAGCTCGGCGACGTGCGCATCCTCTACGGGCTCGTCGCGATCCAGAGCGGGCTGTTCGCGGTCAACTCACCCGCCCGGACCGCCATCGTCCCGCGACTGGTGGGACGACGGCTGCTGGCCGCGGCGAACGCCCTGACCAGCGTGTCCTTCGGGGTGAGCCTGACGCTCGGGCCGCTGCTGGCCGGGTTCCTGGTGGGCGGGGTCGGGTACGGGTGGACGTACGGCATCGAGGCCGTGCTGCTGGTCCTGGCGCTGCTCACGCTGGTCACCCTGCCTCCCCTTCCGCCGGACGAGGTCGCCTCGCGACGGCTCTCCTCGGTGGTCGAAGGGCTCCGCTTCCTGCGCACCCGGCCCAACATCCGCGCCACGTTCATCCTCGACCTCACCGCGACGGTCCTCGCCATGCCACGCGTGCTGTTCCCGGCCATTGGGGTGGCGCTGATCGGTGGTGGCGCCACCACCGTGGGCGTCCTGACCGCGGGCATCGCCATCGGGTCGGTGCTCGCCGGACTGCTCTCCGGTCCGCTCGGTGGCGTGCGCCGTCAGGGCCTGGCGATCGTGGTGGCGGTGATGGGCTGGGGCGTGGCGGTCGCCGGGTTCGGACTGGTCGTGGCCAACGCGCCCGGCTCGGCCGGGCAGCCTCTGGGAGACGTCGCCACCTGGGCACTGTGGCCGGCGGCGGGGTGCATGGTGCTCGCCGGTGCGGCGGACACGGTCAGCAGCATCTTCCGGTCCACGATCCTGCAGGCCGCGACCCCGGACGCGCTCCGTGGGCGGCTCCAGGGCGTGTTCATCATCGTGGTCGCGGGCGGCCCTCGGCTCGGCGACCTGCTGCTCGGTGCGGTAGGTGACCTGGGCGGCGAGGCATTCGCGGCGATCGCCGGCGGGCTGGTCTGCACGGTGGTCGCTCTCGCCTTCGGTCTGTCGCACCCCCGTTTCCGCAGCTACGACGCGGAGAACCCGGTGCCATGACCCGGCAGCGCACGCCGCTCGAGCACCTCGAGTTGCCGGTGGGCCCTCCGCACGAGACGGTTGGCACGACGTCGAGAGGGCCTTCACGGGACCTTCACCACCGAGCCGGAACACCCGTCGAAGCGCCCGCGTTGTTCCAGGTGGAAGGACCGAAGACAGGTTCGGGGACCACCCGTCCCGGACATGTCCCCCAGCGGCAAGAACGGAGGCCACACGATGGCTGACCGATCCCTGCGAGGTATGCGCATCGGGGCGAACAGTCTCGAGACGGACGAGGGCGTCGAGTTCGCCCCACGGCTCCAGGCCCACTACGACTGCCCCGCGGGCCACACGATCGTCCTGCCCTTCTCGACCGAGGCGGACGTGCCGGTGGTCTGGGAGTGCCGGTGCGGACGCGAGGCACTGCTGCGCGACGCATCCAAGCCCGAGGCCAAGGCCGGCAAGCCGCCGCGCACGCACTGGGACATGCTGCTCGAGCGCCGTACCGTCGGCGAGCTCGAGGAGTTGCTCACCGAGCGTCTCGAGCTGCTGCGCGCCGGGAAGCTGCGCCGCTCGGCCTGACGGCGCTCAGCGGGCGCCCGCGCCACGCCCTCGGGTCACCCGGCGGAGCTGGCGGCCGCGTCGTCGTGCCCCCCAGACCAGGACGCGGACCAGCGCCTCGACGATGATCTGCCTGCTCATCTTCGAGCGGCCACCGGTGCGCTCCACGAAGACGATCGGCACCTCGCGCACGGTTCCACCCGCCTCCAGGACCCGTAGCGCCATGTCGATCTGGAAGCAGTAGCCCTGCGAGGCGATCTCGGTCAGCGGCAACGCCCGCAACGTCTCGGCCCGGTAGGCGCGGAAGCCGGACGTGGCGTCCCGGAGCGGGACGCCGAGCACGAGCCGGACGAACGCGTTACCGGCCCGTGACAGCAGCACCCGTTGCGGCGCCCAGTTCCGCACCGCCCCGCCCTGCACCCAGCGGGAGCCGAGCACCAGGTCCACGCCCGGACCGTCGTCAGGCCCGGGATGTCCTCCCGCGCCCAGCCTGCTCAGCAGCCCCGGGAGCTGCTCGGGCTGGTGCGACCCGTCCGCGTCCATCTCGACGACGACGTCGTAGCCGCGCTCGAGCGCCCAGCCGAACCCCGCGGTGTACGCCCGGCCCAGCCCCTGCTTGGCGGGGCGGTGCAGCACGTGCACGTTCGGGTCGGTACGGGACAGCTCGTCCGCCACGACCCCGGTGCCGTCCGGGCTCGCGTCGTCGACCACGAGCACGTCGGCGTCCGGCACGGCGACCCGCAGCCGGGACAGGGTGACCGGCAGGGTCGTCACCTCGTCGTAGGTCGGCACGACGACCAGCACGCGCTCAGTCATCGGGCCGCACCCGCTCGTCCCGGCCGACCCGGGCCGCACCGGCCGCCCCGGCGACGACGACCACGACGGCCAGGGCACGCACACCCCACGCGAGCTCGCCGCCGAACCTGGTGGCCGGGGTCAGCTCGGTCCGCAGGGGGACGCTCGCCACCATCTGCTCGGCCGTGAACAACCCCGTGCGCCGGCTGACCACGCCGCTGGGCGAGATCACGCCACTGACGCCGACGGTGGAGATCTGCACCGTCGCGCGCCCGTGCTCGATCGCGCGCAGCCGGGACATGGCGAGCTGCTGGGTCGACTCGTCGGTCCGCCCGAAGGTCGCGTTGTTTGTCTGGACCACCAACAGCTCGCCGCCGGCCGTGACCGAGCTGCGCACCAGGTCGTCGTAGGCCACCTCGAAGCAGATGACGTCACCGACGCCGACCACCCGGCCCAGGCGAGGCGAGTCGAGCTCGATCAGGCCCACCTCCTGGCCCGGCAGCATGTCGGTGTGGACGCGGTCCACCTCCGCGGAGAAGATCCGGGCGATGTCCCGCATGGGGATGTACTCGGCGAACGGCGCCGGGTGCTGCTTGGCGTAGGAGTCGACGGCACCGGCCCGCGGGTCCCACAGCAACGACGTGTTGTACCGACCGCCGGTGGCCGGGAACTCCACCGTGCCGACCAGGATCGGCGCCTCCACGGCCCGGGCCGCCGCGGTGACCGCCTCCCCCGCGGACTGCTCCACGCGCGGGTCGATGTCCGAGCCGTTCTCCGGCCACAGCACCAGGTCGAGCTCTCCGGGCTCGACCTCGTCCAGCAGCGCGTACGTCCCGTCGAGGTGGTTGACCAGAACCTCCCGCGCCTGCTCGAAGGAGTCGAGCCCGCGGTCCGGGACGTTGCCCTGGACCGCGCCGACCGCCAGGCGCCCGCTCTGGGCGGCGGTGTCCAGTGGCAGCAGCCAGCCCGAGCCGAGCACGACGAACGCCACCAGCAGGTACCCGCTGGCCGCACCGACGTCGACCCGGCGCAGCCGCAGCAGCACCAGCGCCAGCAGCACGCCGACGACAACGACCAGCCCGGAGACCAGCGGCACTCCCCCGGCCCAGGCCCACCGGACCAGCGGTGAGTCCGCCTGGGAGAACGCGAGCCTGCCCCAGGGGAACCCCCCGAACGGCATGACGGACCGAGCCTCTTCCAGACCGACCCACAGCACCGCGAAGACCGGCAGCTGGAGCCGCACCCGGGTCCAGGTCACCGCACCTCGACGTGCCCAGGCCCAGGCCGCGCCGAACAGCGCCACGAAACCGGCCTCGGCCAGGGACAGCGCGACCCACGGCACCGGACCGACGGCGACCTCGGCCCAGTGTATGTGCGGCAGGAAGAACGCCAGCCCGAACAGCAGCCCGACGAGGGCGTTCCATCGCGCGGAGTCCCGGCCCATCGCGATGAACAGCATCGCGACCGCGACGAAGGCCAGCGGCCACCAGCCCTTCCCGGGGAAGGCGAGGTCGCAGACCAGGCCACCGGCCAGGGCCAGGACGGCGGACGTCCGCCGACGCGGAGCTGGGAACGGCACGCGACCAGGGTACGTGGCCCGGGCGACCGACTGGCCCGCGTGTCCTTCGGACCGGACGGCCACCCGAGGGTGGTCCGCCCGTTGTCTACTGAACACGCGGGCCCAGCCGGTGTCCTCCGGCCTGCAGGTGCGCCGCCGGTCCGACGAGGCGGACGGCCGCACAACAACCGCGGGGAGGAACGACTCGAACCTACCGGCTCCGCCGGGTGAGTCAAGACCGTGAACCCGCAGGTCAGCGTCATACACCCAGGTCACGACACCCCTACTCCGAATGGGTGAGAAAGCCGTCCACGGCGTGTCGCGCGGCGTGTCGCTGCCTCGCCGTCAGCCGAGCGCGTCGTGCAGCACTACGCCGTCTCGCAGGGTGCGCAGGCAGACCGGCTCGGGCCCGCCCGGATCGAGCCGGGGAAGCAACGGCGCAGCGGTTCGTGGACCGGTGTCCCAGGCCGGCACCCGTGCGTCGGGCGTCTGCGCCACGAGGCTCTCGGCCCGCCATATCGCCAGTGACGCCGGTGCGCCGAGGCGGATCTCGCCGTTGCCGGTGCGCAGCATCCGAGCCGCGGCCCAGCCACCGTGCGTGTGCGCACGGATCGCCGCCGTCGCGGACATCCGCTGCCCCGGCTCGTGGTGGTGCAGTGCAGCCCGCACCGTGGCCCACGGGTCCAGCCGCGTGACCGGGGAGTCCGACCCGAACGCCATCGGGATACCGGCACCGGTCAGGTCGGCCAGGGGGTTCAGCGCGGCCGCCCGGCCCGGACCGAGCCGTCGCGCGTACATCCCGTCCGGACCGCCCCAGGTCGCGTCGAACGCCGGCTGCACGCTCGCCGCCACCCCGAACAGGACCATGGTCGCCAGGGACCGGGCGTCGACCATCTCGACGTGCTCCAGACGGTGCCCGGCGGCGCGCACGGTGTCGATGCCCTCGACGTCGGCCGCGGCCCGGAACCCGAGCAGCACCTCGTCCAGAGCCCGGTCGCCGATCACGTGGAACGCGGCCTGCGCCCCGGCACGGGTGACTGCCGCGACGTGGTTGGCGACCTGCTCGGCCCCGAGCCTCAGGTCGCCGCGGTGCGCCGAGGCGGAGGGCAGGTCGCTGTACGGCGCGCGCAGCGCGGCGGTGCGTGATCCCAGGGAGCCGTCCACGCCGAGGTCGCCCCCGATGCCGGCCAGCCCCGGGACGTCGGCCAGCAGCGCCCTCGCGTCGTCGACCGTCTGGCACAGCTCCGCGCGGTAGCCCACCACACCCGGCAGGCCGGACACGGCTTCCGCGGTCAGCTCCAGCAGTGCGCGCAGGCCGTCGCGGGTGTCGATGTACGGTGCGGAGTGCTCGTGCAGGCTCACGATCCCGTGCGCGGCGGCCTCACGCAGCGCCCGCAGATGGAGCTCCTCCCGGCGGGCCGGGCCGACCTCCCGCGCGGCGAGCCGCGCCCGGTGGTGCGCCTCGCCGGTGACCAGGCCTTCCTCGGTCCACCCGGGGAGGTCCCGGCAGCCGGCGACGTCGGCGAACGACGACGAGACGACCGCCGAGTGCAGGTCGGCGCGGCTCAGGTACACCGGCGCCCCGCCCGTCACGTGGTCGAGCTCTGCGCGGGTGGGCGGACGGCTCCCCGGCCAGGCGCTCTCGTCCCAGCCGTGGCCGGTGAGCGGCTCGGCGCGGGCGGAGGCGCGTGCGTCCCTCGCGGCTGCGGCGACTGCGTCGAGCAGTGCGGTCGAGGAGGTGATCCCGGCGCGGGGCGACAGGTCGAGCCCGTCGAGGACGAACCCGGTCTCGAGCACGTGGGCGTGGGCGTCGACGAAACCCGGGGTCACGAGCGCACCCTCGAGGTCCACGACGTCGTCCGCACCGTCGAGGACGGTGTGCACGGCGTGCTCGGCACCGAGCCAGGCCAGCCGACCGTCGACGACCAGGAACGCAGCGGCGGAGGGTTCGGACGGGCAGTGGACGACGCCGTTGCGGTACAGGGTGGATCGCACGGCCTGAACGTAGCGCAGGGCCGCCGGTAGCCGTACCGAGGCCGCACGACCGGGCGAGGACCTACACCGAGTGGTACGCGACGACGCCGCGGCGCACTGCGTCGACCGCCCGCCGTGCCGTCGTGCGAGTGCGTTCGTTCGCGGCGGCCTGGGCGATCTGGTCGAGGAGGTCGATGACCTGCTTGCACCACCGCACGAAGTCACCCGCCGCGAGGTCGGTGCCCTCCAGCACCGCACCGAGGCTGCGCCCGGACGCCCACCGGTGCACCGGGCCCACCAGCCCGAGGTCGACGGGCCGGGTCGCGTCGAGGCCGTGGGCCGCCTCCAGGTCGTCCAGACCGGACCAGTGCCGCACCGTCTCGTCCAACGCGCTCGCCACCCGGCCGTGCGGGCCGCCCGGAACCGGAGGCAGGGCGTCGCGCTCCTCCCGGCGGGCCTCGAAGACCACGCTGGAGACGACCGCGGCGAGCCCCGGGGCGTCCAGGCCGTCCCAGGAGCCGCTGCGCAGGCACTCGGCGACCAGCAGGTCGCTCTCCGCGTAGAGCCGGCGCAGGGTCTGGCCCGGGTCGGTCACCCGGGTGCGCCGGCGTGCGGGCCCGTCCTGAGTGCCGTCGTCGTCCCGGACCACCTGGAGGTAGCCGGTCTCGGTGAGCACGTCGCAGATCTTGTCGAAGGTCCGGGCGATGGTGCCGGTGCGGCCCTCGATCTTGCGGACCAGCGCGGCGTGCTCCTTGCTCAGCCGGTGGTACCGCTCGGCCCAGCGCGCGTGGTCCTCCCGTTCGGAGCAGCCGTGGCACGGGTGGGCACGGAGCTGACGGCGCAGGTCCTCCACGGTGCGACGGTCCGGTCCGTTCGACCCGGCGTCCGACCGGCGCGCACCGAGGTGCTCGCCGTCACCGGGTCCACCGTCGCCGCGCCCCCGCCGCCGGCCGTTCGCCGGGTCGTCCCGGCGCCGCACCCGCGGTGGCTCCGCGAGGGCCGAACGCATGGACGAGGCCAGATCCCGCCGGTCCTTGGGGTTCCGGGGTGAGAATCGGCTCGGTACCCGGACCGTCGTCACCTGGGTGACGCCGCGGCTGAGGTCGGCCGCCGAGAGCGTCCGCACCTGGCGCTCCCCCGTCAGGACCGTGGGCCGGGGGCCGTCCAGCCCGCCGTGCCGGTCCGGGTCGAGGACCACGGCGTGGCCCGCGAGCTTCCCGGCCGGGATCTCGATGACGTCCCCGACCCGCAGCCCGCGCAGGCTCTGCGCCGCCTGCGCGCGCCGCGTCCGCGCCGCCTCGCGGGAGGCGCCCTTCTCCAGCTCGCCGATGCGACGGCGCAGCGCCGCGTACTCGGCGAAGTCGCCGAGGTGGCACTCCATGGCCTTGGCGTATCCCTCGAGCGCCTCGGAGTGGGTCTGAGCCTGCCGTGCGAGCCCCACGACGGCTCGGTCGGCCTGGAACTGCGCGAAGCTCGTCTCCAGGACCTCCCGGGCGCGGTCCCGGCCCACCTGGGCGACCAGGTTGACCGCCATGTTGTACGTCGGGCGGAAGCTCGACCGCAGCGGGTACGTGCGCCGGGACGCCAGGCCGACCAGCTCCTGCGGGTCCAGCATCCCGTGGTCGACGACGACCGCGTGCCCCTCGACGTCGATGCCGCGCCGCCCCGCCCGGCCGGTCAGCTGGGTGTACTCCCCCGGCGTGATCGGCGCGTGGGTGGAGCCGTACCACTTGGTGAGCTGGTAGAGGACGACCGACCGCGCCGGCATGTTGATCCCCAGCGCCAGCGTCTCGGTGGCGAAGACGACCTTGACCAGCCCGCGGGCGAACAGCTCCTCCACGGTCTCCTTGAACAGCGGCAGCAGGCCGGCGTGGTGAGCGGCGACCCCGCGCGCGAGGGCCTGGCTCCACCCCCAGAACCCGAGGACCGCCAGGTCCTGCCCGGGGACGCCGGCGCAGCGCTCCTCGACGAGCTCACGGATCTCGGCCTCCTCCTGAGGCGTGGTGAGCCGCAGCCCGGTCCGCATGACCTGCTCCACGGCGGCCTCGCAACCGGCACGCGAGAACACGAAGTAGATGGCCGGCAGCAGCCCACCGCGGTCGAGCACGTCGACCACGGCGAACCTGGGCGGGGACCGGCGGCCGGCCCGGGCCGCGCGGGGGTCCGGCCGGGGACCACGCCCCCTCCCCCGCTGGCCGCGGCCTCCCGGCCCACGCCCGTACCCTCCGCGCGGGCCACCGTTCGACCCGTGCGCCCGGTCCGCGCGGTGCAGCGCCCGGGCGAGCTCCGGGTTGATCGGGGGGTCCGCACCCGGTGCGGTGGGGTCGACGTGTCCGGCGTAGAGGTCCATCAGCCCCTCGCTGGTCAGCACGTGCTGCCACAGCGGCACTGGCCGGGTCTCGCTGACCACGACGGCCGTGTCCCCCCGCACGGTGGTCAGCCAGTCCCCGAACTCCTCCGCGTTGGAGACCGTCGCGGAGAGCGAGACCAGCAGGACGTCGTCGGGCAGGTGGATGATCACCTCTTCCCACACCGGTCCGCGGAACCGATCAGCCAGGTAGTGCACCTCGTCCATGACCACGTAGCCGAGCCAGTCGAGGGTGCGCGACCCG